>JAJRRS010000194.1 GCA_024279275.1 Planctomycetota bacterium
ACTGCCTCAATGGCTCTACGCCAACTATAGCTGACCATTTTTTCTCCATCATTCGCTAGCGCTCTTCATTCCGAAATAAATAATCAGCGTTGACTATCGGCGACTAATCGCCTCCGCTTCGCTCTCCCTGGCGATCAGCGATAGAAGGTCCAGCCGAACAGCGTGGTAAAAAGTTCGAGATAGCTATCGACCGTCATGTACTGACTCCCTGCAATGCGGACAGGAACCGGCCCAGGAGATTCTGTCCAAGCACCAGTTCGATCACCACAAGCCAGATCACGATGCGCCAGCGCAGCGTTAGCAATGTAGTTGCCTGCGCATCATCGAGCCGTCCCCAGCGATGGAGATTGTTCGTCACTAATGACCAGGCCATAGCTACCAGGGCGATCAGAAACAGTCGGATTCCAGTAAAGGTCGGCTTCATGGCATTGACCCGAGTCTGAATCTCGCTGACCGAAGACGTTTCGACCGAATACCAGAGAATGCCACCCGCAACCAATGCCAAAGTAAACGCCAGCAGCGTCAGCAGGAAGAACCAGCGACGGCGCAAGGCACGCCCATTATGGAACACGACCATTGCTCAGTGGACGAGGATCAATCGTGGGCACACGCGGCGTATTCAGTGAGGCCTGCCGTCGAGCCGCAGCACGCTGGAGCAGTGTTGCGATCGTGTTGGAGACCACTTCCTTGCGTACCCGCGTCTCGAACAGCAGATTCTCGATCTCTTTGTCCAGTTCGGCGATGGAGATATCCGCATGTTCGCGGGCCACTTCGGTGGCATAGACCTCCGGCACCTGCCGGCCCGAAAGTAACAGGCGGCGGGCGTACAACGCCTTTTCCACCGTGCGGGCAGTACTGATCTCCGAGACCAGCCGACCCATAATGAGACTCTGCTCAGTGGCCGGCATCTCGCGGATAGCCTCGATGACCTGACGGGTGATGGCCACACCGGGGGCTGTTATGTTGTCCAGGTTGGCCAATGTTAATGGTGTTGCGCCATTGACGAGATTCTGTATTTCCACGGTGACGGCAGTCGCTTCCTGATTCAGCTTCGGCAACAAACCGGTGCCAGGAATACTGTCCTTGCGGCAGGTATCACAGGTGGTCACGATGTTCTCACCGACTACGTCCACGACCCAGTCCTTCGCATCCGCCGGGGTAGCCCAGATCTCTGTCAGTCGGGTAGTCGACGCCGGGGGACCCACCGTGGTGATGGGCCGGTTCATATTGATGTTGTAGCCTGCCTTGACAATGTCACCCGTGAACTCCAGCACGGGCTGACCTGCACCCCCCGCCTGGCCACCGACCCAGGGAATACCGCTATCACCGTTCGATGATTCGACGGCATCCTTTGCAGTGACCGCATCATTACCACCAATCCCCATCTGAACTTTCCAGTCATTACCTTTGGACAAGGTGATGAGGTCTGCATAGGGGTTCTTGCCCTGCGCGATCTCAGCCTCCATCTGCTCGCAAGACTTGGTGGCCAACTGCATGGTCTCTTCTGCCTGCAGCAGCGCATTCTGGAACATGTCGTACAGACCGGGATTGGCGCGTTGCAGAATCAGTGCCGGGAGTGAGGCAATGGCGGCACTGGCCGCGGCCGTCATGGCATTCATCAGGTTGTCGACACCGGAACCAATGTCGTTCAGCGTATTGGTGACCGCCGCAACGGGATCGAACTTGCCACAACTGTAACCGAGTCCGAGTTGCGCCGAACCGCCCAAGGTCACCGAGACTACCGAGGGATTCGCAGGTACCGAGACCGGTTCCGCACCGCCGATCTCGTAGTACCAGAGGCTGTCTTCCGTCGGTGCCTTCGTGGCAGCATAGGCGCTGCTCCATAACATAAGGACAACCAGCATCAATGCGCGCGCGTTCCGTGGATTTAACTGTGTAGATTCGGGTGTCGTAGTCATTGTGTAACCGTGTTTTTTCTTCATGGGGGATAAGCAATCCAGTCGATAGAAAACAGATAGAACTGGCCGCGCCGCTGACAACACTTGTAAGGTCGCCAGAGGTTCCAGACATAATCGCCCGCACTGTCGACCCGGCCTCCGCCCCAACCTGTCAGGCTGATCAGATCATTCGTGCCAAAGACGTTACAGCTCGACTCACTACGCGGAACCATCATCTGCCAGGTACCGGTGCGGCGGTCCTTCTCCATCAATGGACCCGGTGGCCAGACTTTCTGGCCCGAAGATGATGACCCGGTGACGGGAACATACACATGTGGCTGCGACGTGCGGGTCACGATATCGCCGGCCCGCTGAGCATTAATGGCTGCGGCCTTGGGTTCTTCGGCCTGTGTGGTCCAACCGGTACGTGGATACACCCCACCCCAGGTTTGTAAGGGCCAAGTACCGATCTCGCGCAGTCCCGGGATGAAACTCGCAGGATAGAAGATCTCCGGCACCTCCTGACGCCAGGACAGGGCATCGAGTCCGGACTGGAAATACGGTACGAAAGATGTGGTCTGCGACTGACACAATAGGCCCACACCGGACACGATTCCGGAAAGTGAACTGAGCGGATGACCGATGGCATCGGTCTCGCGGAAGACCAGATTCTTGTGGTCGCGGTTATTGGAGGTTCCTTCGGTACGGTTGCCAGCGCTATCAATGGGCACCGGCAACAATGAACCGAGCAATCCATTAGCTGCTGCCTTCTGGGCGAGGCCCAGTGTCGCCCGGATCTCTGTCCATGGGTTGCCACCCAACTCGTTGTAGCTGCTGACCACCAAATCCGGGTGTAGTGCCCGACCTTGAGCGAGGTTCTGACACTGCAACCAAACAACGAACAGCGTAGCCAGAAACACGTTCCAATGGGCATCCACTGCATACAGGAAAACGCAGCCGCCGTAGTCTTGGCCACGATCTCCGGTGTCGTAATGGAACCTGCCATCCCGGCATGCGGCATCGTCAGCAACCCGGCTAAACAAAGTGACAGGAACCTCTGCCCTCTCATCGCTTCCCGCCTTCCCGCCACTGCTGATACCGATGAAGCGCTTCACGGATGTCGGCCACTCCATAGATCACAACTTCGCCATCAAACACGACGGCTGGATAGCGATCGACGCCGTATTGCACTGCCTTTGCTAACCCCATCGCTGCGCGTTGCACCCGCACACGAGCCGCTTCGTCTAACCGCTGGAATCGTTGCAGAACAATTCGTTTGGATTGCTCGAGATCGGCTGTAAGACCTTTGGACAACTTCGCCTCGATACGTTGAATGCCATCCAGTTCGTAGATCTGAAGTTTGATTTCCTTGTAATCCGACTGCCGATTAATGGCGGCCTCACCAGTGATAGGCATGTCAGTCGTGGTGAATACCTCGATAAGGTAGGGCTGCACCACTACATGCTGAGCTGCTTGTGCAACATTACTAGCGATGAGCATGAAAACAAGCGACATCGGAAAAATGAAGCGAATTGAATTTTTGTTCCCGATCATTCCTACAATGGCCCACTGATAATATGATGGACTATCGTGGCTCACCTAGCAGGCCCACGAAATAGGAAACTCATTCAATGTGTGACGTGGTTTTTTGCTGTAGATAACTCAGTATGAGTAGCGAATTACTGGAGCGGCCAGGAGGAATTGGTCATGCTTTTCCAGCAAACAGCCGGTGAATAGACAAAGCTGACTTTGGAGTATTATTAAACAAGCAACCCGACCTCTTATCCTAGTATGTATACTGCTAGATATCATTTTGCAGCGTTTGGTTCGGCGCTGGTCATTATTATTTGTCGGAACCGTTCAAGTCCGAGCCTGAAATTATCGTACAAGCCCTTGACTAATTGATTCAACAGCTGTTGTTCTTTGCTTGATCCAGAGTCAACTACATGGTGTTCGTTCCAGACGATCTCAAGTTGGTCATTGTTGTGTCTTATTCGGTGGACACCATAGAGCAGATGTTGGCGGTCGTCTAATACCTGAATCATAATTCCACATTCGTAAATATACGTTGGAGACGGCGTGTACATCGAGACCGTCACCCCAGAGCTTCCTTGATCGCTCTGGGGGATACCGCTACCTTTAAGAAGATTACCACCATTTGGTTGAGGCTCATTGTATTGTAAGCCAGTCTCTCTCAGTATCTCGCTCAGTCCTTTCAAATCCTCTAGAAGGCGTGTTGTAATCAATTCGGCTTGTTCACGGCATCGTTGCATCCTACTTTGCGTTTCAAAAAACGGAGTTGCTAGCCGTTTTATTGCGCTAGTTAAATCCGAGGCATCGTTTTCCAAAATTGGCTCCTTGTCTAGAGTAAGCCACGACCTGAGCTCATCGGCGAAGACACGCATTGTAGGTCGGTCTTTTGGCTCCTTGCTTGTCGCCTGTTCAATAAGATTATCGAGGAGATGTGCACGACGATGGTTGACTAGAGTAACTAGGGTGTCATTCGGGTCAGTGGACAGCTGCGGATGTGGTGGTGGGTAGTTCTGAGCCGTAGCAAGCACCCACATCGTCTTCGCAAGGGACCACACGTCCGCAGGAAAACCAGACGCGTTTATAGGATCACGAACCATCTCTGGAGCAATGTAGAAGCGTGGGCCCAGCGCCCTTCCCTCTTCAGTCACTTCGCTCTTACCAGGAAAGTCCACTAGGCCGAAGTCTCCGATCACGCACTCATTGTCGAGGAAGTACAGGTTCTCGGGCTTAACATCCCTATGACATACTTGTTTTTCGGTCAATTCAGCTAATGTATTTGCGACGCTCGCGACGGCTTCGACTACGCTCGTTAATTGGGGCCTGTCTCCCAAGGCCTTCTTGATACCGATCGCCAGCGGCATGGATAACCACGCCCTGTTTTTCCTTGAGGGATGGTCGGGAAGATTCGCGTCGAAAATTGGAAGAACCCCAGGGCGGCCCTCCAAGTCTCGCAGTATCCTGATTTCGTCAACGAACCGTCGATACGATTCTTCGTGCTCGCTCGTTTTCTTCAGCACTTTCAGCGCGCACACAACCCCCCTCCCTGCTTGCCTTCCACACTTGGCCGTTGCCGCCCTGACCTAAGAGCTCGATCTTTAACCACTGTGAGAGACTGTCTTCGCCCTTCATGCTCCTACCCCATCATTTCACTCACGCCACAGAACAACTAAATAACATTTAAATTTAAATAACACTTAGTGATAAGAAGTGTGGCTAATTTGTAGTTGTTAATATTATGGCATCGGCCGCATGCATCAATTTCGCGACGGTCCGCTTACGCGACATCTCGGTAGTTCAGCAATTCTAAATGCATGACTCTTGTGGGTTGACACAAATCATTATCATGATGAGGCTAGGAATAGCCTATGTTGTCTACCTTAACCTCCGCGATTCGCAGCAATGCGCTCAGCAATAACATAAACAGCCTCAAGCTCGCTGCAGTTTTGCTCACGCATAATCGCCGCACGCTCCGCCTTCTCGTGCTTCTCGGTCATGGCAAGCGCCAGTGACAACGGTGGCGGCACGTTACGAAACAGGGCTTCCAGGTTGTCCGAGAGCACCACGCCCTCGACGTATTTGCCGGGTTCCTTGCGGGCCGATAGCAACAGGCTGCGCTGCACGTCGGTCAGATCCTTAAAGCGTGCGATTTGCTCGACTTCTTCCTTGGGCATGACCAGGCACAGCCACCACTCCATCATGTTGAGCATCTTGCGGCTCGCGTCGGGAAAGTCTTCGAGGTTCTGGGTAGCGATCCAGAACCATGCGCCGAGCTTGCGCCACATCTTGGTGATCTTGACCACGTAACGGGCCAGCAAGGGATTGGTGGTGATGATGTGACCTTCGTCGGTCACTACCAGAGTAGGCCGTGTGTCGTGTTGGTGGCGCTCCACCAGATCGTTGATGTGGCTCATCATGGAGATGTAGGCCACGGTGAGCTGGTCCTCATAACCTTCACGAGCGAGGATTCCCATTTCCAGAATGGTCACGTCCACCTGCGGCCACGGGGTGCCGGGGCGGTTGAAGAAATGCCCGGCTAACCCTGAGCAAAACAACGCCATGCCGTCACCCATCTCAATGGCACGGTTGCGCCGGTGAGCGGGTAGCGTCTCGTCGTGACCTATGTTTTGCAGCGCAGCCACCACGTCTTCAGTGAGCACTTGATCTCGACCGAACTCCTTGACAGTTTTGGCGGCCAGAAAGATTGCATTGCGGATGAGCAACCGATCGGCTCGGGTCATGCGTGCGTCTTCACGCTCGTCACCCCCGGTGATCATAATGCGTGCGGCGATCTCCATCTCGCCCAGAATGTCACGACCGGCGCCTTCTTCGTCCAACTCATCGTCATCGGCCAACGCGTCCGGATCTTCGCGCACGTGGCGCTGGCGTTCCTTTTGCAGCACGCGCAAGGCATCAGCAAATGGTGGCAGGCTGACATCCGTATTCGGATTCAGCGTGACCTGATTGACGGCCAGTCCATGGGCACGAAACTGCTGACCCAACAGGGAGAATGATCCCCCGGCCTCAATGATGAAGATACGCGGGCGATACATAGCCGCCATCTGCTGCAGCAAGTAGACCAGCATCGCTGATTTGCCGGCACCCGTGGGGCCAAGAATGAGCATGTGTGCGTTCTTCTTCCGATCAGATCGATGCAGCGGATCAAACACGAAGGGCTCCGCACCCCGGTTGAAGAAGACCAGTCCAGGATGTCCTGTGCCTTTCGATCGACCGTACAGGGGCAACAGGTTGGCGGTATGGCTGGAGAACACCAGGCGTGATCGCCGACTGGATTTTTCCAGTGCTGTATCGTATGCCATGGGCAGGTTGCGCATATAACTGTCGAGCGCCAACAGGTCGGCCTCGTGCAGGATCGGCTGTAGCCCATTGGGCAGCAGGAGCGCATTCAACTGGTTGACGTTAGCGCGCAGTGTCTTCAAGTCCTCACCACGCAGATAGAAACCGATCCCAAGCGGATAGAGTTTGTTACCTCGCGCCATCTCTCGCTCGACCGCTTCGGCGTCTTCCCGGGTGAGCTCGGCTTCTGCAGAATCCCCTACCGAAGCGCGTTTGACCTGGGCAATGTGGTTGCGGGTGAAGTCCTGGGGTTTAACAGTCAGGGTCAGCACCATAATAGTGTGTTCCGGGAATCGATCAAATAGCGAAAACACATGATCACCGGCCTGGCGTTCCGCCGTCATGTGCCCGACCTCCGGCACCCGGCGCAGACCCTGGATGGTAACGTGGGTGTGTGGCAAATCATCGAACCACCAGGACGCAGATTTATCATCCGAGCGCGGCATCGTGAGCGTTAACCGTTCGGCAAGATCATGCCCAAACGGCAGGTCATCATCACCAGGATAGGGAGCGATTTCGAGCAGCTTGTCGGGATCGCCGTCGGTAATCTCGGGTTTCGGATTAAACCATTTGAGCAGCCACTCGTAGAGATCCTGTCCTGCCCCGCGACGCGCACGGATTCCGGCCGCGGCCAGTGAGGCGACCCACTTGGTGGCCACATCGTTCAGCGCCTCCTCGACTTCAACGGCTGAAGGTAACCGGCCACCAGGTTTTAATCGACGATACAGCGTTGCCCGCACGCGCCGGATCTGGCCGCGCCATTGTGTGCCAGTGACAGCGGTGTCCTCAAAAAGACCACCGGGACGCGTGATCTGTGCGAGATGCTCACGCATCGTTTGCTGAAAGTGCTGGGTGTAGGCCGAGTCTCGTGCACTAGGCTGCGCGTAATTCGCAACCTCCTTCTGAAAACCTTGCAGGCTCGGTTCATCCTGGACGTACACCTGTAATATCCATGGGGATTCATCTTCTTCAGGGATCGCATCGGTCAGTGCAGTCTGGATGGCATCGCGCAATTGCGTCATGAATTCCGGCGTGCGCGCCTCGGTACCGGCCGGCGTAATCTCGAACAGGGCACCGACACTGATCCCGTCTTCCAGCAGAAAAGTGCGGCTTGCCGGGTTGTATTCCATCCACGGCAGGAGATAGGTAAATGATGATGGACGTTCATACAGTTGCTTGACCTGCCTCGTGGTGACCGGCGTTTCTTTCCGTTTATCTTCCACGTTATTGGATGATCGCTGCTTGATGAAACTCACCGCTGCTTACCGACAGGCTGCCCAGGGACTTCGCCCGGTAAGGCATATTCCACCTGTTCGTACATGGGGAATGCGGTGGCATAACCGGGCACAGGTGCCTGCGTCTCCCCTGCCAGATGGGGAAAAACATACATCACCAGTGTCGGGTTCGGCAGACGTGGAAACAGGACATCAATTTCGTTGAAGGCATCCCGCGTGTATCCCTGCAGGGCGGACTCTCCGGTGTTGATGCTCCGATTTCCCAGCTCACGGCGAATAACTTGTGGGTCCCGCGCATTTATTTCATGGATATGACCATCATAGATGGCCTTCATCGAAGGGCCATCCTGGGGCAATACAGCCTCCTTGGTACTGGCGCAGCCGGCCAGTACCAGACTAATCAAGCTGAGTGCGGGTATAAGGGTCAATGGATTTTGCATGAGTCAGTTTCCTGCCTGTAGTATCGAGATCAATGGAGAGCTCGCGGTCAACGTGAATAGCAATGCGGGTACCGGCGGGTACAAAAACAGCATCGAAGCTCTGGGACTGGCGTTCCAGAAGCCACTTGGCAACCTCATCGCTGCCACCGGCAATCGTCTTGCCGAGTACGAAAGTACCTGCATCACCAGTGACACTACTGGTCACACTGCCAACATCACTCACAACTGAAGTCGTCTCGGCGCTTGCTGCTGCATCCGCTGCGGCCTGAATGGCCATCACACCGATACGTTGGGTGAGAAAAGCCGGGGCATTGGTTTTGCGTTCGCCGCTGATACAGGGAATGCCCTGCTGGTCCGAGATCCAGCCCAGGGACTTCGCTGCGCCGCCACTTTGATTGCCCTGGTCATTACTTGAAATAGTGCGGATGGTGCCGTCTTCAAAAATAAACGTGACCGAATCCAGTCGGCCGGTCACGCACGATAACGTCCAATCTCCGATGGCTGTTCCGCTCCACACCATGCCCTGTACACCGGGCACGGTCAGACCGTTCGCGGCCAGGTTATCCGCGCCGGTGATCACCTTGAAAGGCATCGGGTCACGCACCTGCCCCCGCACCGGCACCCGACCGACCAGTGCGGTCATCGCTGTCGAACCAATAAGCGTAGCGTTACGGGGTACGGTGTAAACGGGCCGGACGGTGTTCAACGCTTGCGTGAGGTTACCGGTCTTTTCGCGAGTCGATGCCAGTGCCCCGCCGGTGGACTGGCCCGCACGACGCAACAGTCCGTTTGTACCCGATGGGTTTGTATCGGTATCGAGGATATCCAACGGATCGATCCAGATCAGGCTTTCCGTCGGCACGCCACCGGCCCCATCGAGGCCCAAGCCCACCGGTATGTCTTGACTGCCCTGGGTAGGGCCGTTCCGAGAGAATGATTGTGAAAGCGCATCCACGCGTGCCGTCAGTGACGAGAGCACACCGGCATCGATTCGGTTACGCGCCTCCTGACCCTTCTCTCGTGAGAGCATTTCGCGCTTGAGCCGGGTTGCGACGTTCTCTTCGATCTGGTGACGGTTGGCCAGCAGATCGCGATTTCCCTTGCGTAGCTGGTCATTATCCTTGCGCAATGCCTGCACCTCCGCAGTCATGGCCGCAACGTTGGCCGTCAAGGTCTTGATGGTATCGGCAGGGCTGTCCGCATCCGGCGCCGGTGCCTGGGGTACGGCATCCATGATGAGTGATGCTTCCTGTTCTCCATTGCAGGACTTTAGGGTGACGAACACCAGCATCAATACCACGGCGCCAGCAAGCAAGGGAAGTAGTCGGTTAGAAGTTGCGATGGCCATAGAATTTCCTAGTACGAGACTTCAAACGGCCGGGCCGAGATCAGATAGACGGCCGTGGTGTCGGCTTCATCGCCCATAGGTAACAGGCGATGATGCTGAAAGCTCGCTGTCAGCCACGCACCCCGTAGATCACGCGGGTCCAATGTCCGGGCTTGATGGGTGAGGTTGGTGAGCTTGACCGCCGTGACATAAAGTCCGTTGGCACGCCAAGCCACCAACGGGGTTGCCTTAACCGTGCCACCATGGAGCAGATCAACGGAATCACGTTTAACGGGAACCCGAACCACACCAGGGCGGTCTTTGACCAACCGGGATGGCGCATAGAGTTGCTGCGCCGCAAATCTCGTCAGTTGAATGTAGCCTGGCTGTCCTGGACTCAACTCATGTCCACCAGCGCCAGGGGCATTGGCCGCACTATCAGCCACATAGATTTGAACAGGATGGGTTGCAACGCCGTCCTCGGTGGACGTGATATCGAACAGATAGATTCGACCACTGTCGAGTTCGCGCACCATGAGCCGTTTTGTATCAAACGCTGCATGCGCCAACAGATAGACCGTTCCGTTGACACTTTGCGTGCGCAGCAGAGGCTGAATGGATGCCGGTACACCGACTTTCACTGCATTGGGAAACTCAATCCGTTGTTCCTGACCAATGACGAGTTCAAGGCGAATCGGTACTTTCTTCCACTCGATCCGCTCAAGCGTGTCGGTCTCGGCATAGGCCAGCGACTGCGCCAATAGCAGAGTCACGCTAAGCCATGTGATGATCACATGATGGATGGTATTGGTTTCTCGCATCAATTAATCCCTCTTCCTGCTACTGATTTTATTCGGCGTCTTCATTCAATTCAGATTCATTCAACCGACGCGGCCCCTCGCCCGAAAACCCATCCAGCGCCAGCCCCCAGGGGTTTGTTTCCGGATCGACGGCCAGATTCACGACTCGCAGAGGATAACGAATAGCGGTCTTCTTCACGGTCATGCCTTTAACGGATTCCAACAAATCGAGATCCAGCCAGACCACCCAAACACCGGGTGCGAGTACGTCGACGCGGCGTTCCTCGTAACCGTGCCCAACGATCTCTTGCACACCGCGCACGCGGTAGGCCAACTCACCCTGTCGCCCCTTCTGCTCCAAATCCGCCAGGAGTTCCGCTCGATAACGCGGTGTCACATAGGGTGAGATCCGGAAGATGGCCTTGCCGTAGTCTTTACTCCCATTTTCTGGCCAGCGGTTGAGCTGCTGAAAGATATAGAAGGCAAAGGCATACACGTTGGACGCCGGCACTTCGTTGACCGCCAGGGTGGCGCCAGAACGAAGATCCGGCGGCACATGCACGGTCAGTTGTTTTGGTGCCTGGCTCCAGCCGAACCAGAGCGTAACAATGACGACAAACTGGAGGCTGATAACCACCCACAGTGAACGCACGTGGGCGCTGACGTTATCAATCTCGTTGCGGTAACGTCGCATACCGTGTCCTCCCAATGTCCCAGGCGCCGCCGCGCCGGATAAACGGCGAGCGGCGCAAGCCATGGTCTGCCAACCAGATGCTTGCGTGTTGCTGGTAATACCCGTCCGGACGACCCCGCTTCAAGCGCTGAAACAGACCCGCCATCGCGATCACGGTACCGACCACACCCACACCGGCCAGACCGAAACCCATGGTGACCGCGCCCATCAAACCCGCCAGGAGGAGGCTAACGGGTAACCAGACAAGCGTGGCCACACCAACAATGATGCCCAGCTCCGATGACGAACAGCCCTTGAAAATCGTCGGCTCCACATTGAGCCGGTCGGCCAGAATGTCATCACGATCAGACATCGTAGAGCGCGCGTGAGGCATGGAAACCGTCACGAAGGAGCGAGAGAGCGAGGACAGATTTCTGCACATTCGAGGAGAATAGCCGTGCTCTATTTGACGAGGATTTGCGGGAATATGGACCGCTCTCTCGCTTCTGTAATAGGTTATCCATGCCTTGCACGCGCTCTTATATGACGCCGGCAGCTTCGGTGAGCAGGAAGCTGGCAAAGATCAGTACGATCGCACCGACAATGCCCAACACACCGACTTCGGCCCACTCGGCCTTGCCCTGACGTGCTTCGTTAAACTTGGCGAACCCGAGATAGGCGATCCACAGGAATCCGATCACTGCAATCGCCAATCCCAGGACCAATCCACCATCCTTGATGTAACCCTGAATGAGTCCGATCCAGTCACCGGCCGCCGGCCCCGTACTGGGTGCGACTGGCGTCGGCAAAGCCGCCCACACCGATGGAGCTGTCGACATTACCAGCAACCCGACTGCGGTTGCGGCCCGCTTTACTATTTTATTCATCATTACTTTCTCTCCGAGGTAACGGGGTTGCCCCCTGTTATAAATACCGGGGACACCCCCGAACTGATGCGGTACCAACCGATGGCCTTACCGCAGATAAAAACCCAACACCATGAGTACGATGCTGGCGCGCAGCGTGGCCCAGACCACATCGAACAAAGCGACCTGCCCGTTCTGCCATGCGCGGAAGGTGCCGAGTGATACCCAGATAACCCAAATGAAGGCGAGCACCAGCACGACGGATGCGATCCCCGTCAGCAGAGTCGCTGGCGTAAAACCGGAACCTGCTTGAAATGCCGTGTTCTGTGCTGCGGTCATGACCTGACATCACCGACGGTAATCGCCACGCAATGGCGGGAAGGTCCGAGGTTCTGAACGTGGTGTATCAATGTGCGCCTGAATCCCGAAGCGAATCCGATCGAGATCCTGGCGTAGCCAGTCATACTTAAACTGAATGCGAGCATCCGGATTGGCTTGGGACGCAGCCTCCGTGATCAATGACTCAATCGCCTGGAGTTCATGTGTGATCCGCGCTAGTGCCGCCCGTTCACCATCGGAATCAGCGAAGACGAATTGAGTTAGTAAGGCAGTGCTGAGAAGTCCGGCTATCAGGACATGGGCAATTCGCATCGATGTCTTCCTCATGTTGTTCATGAGGCGCAATGGTGCGGCATCGGGTAAGGATGGGATACGGAAAATCAAATCAAGAGGGGGTGGGGTTTCCGGGTACTAATAGTTCACAATGGGATGTGTCATTTGAGCTTGTAACTCGATATCCAGCCACTGTCAGCTGACACACGCACGATCAGGATCGTAGAACCCCACCTGAATAACTGTCACCGGGCAATTCCTCTCCTGGCGTAAGCTAGTGATGAATCCGTGGGTTTTCTTTTCCGGCATCAATTTTCCCCCTACAGGGGAAAGACGGGTTCGCTGATAGAGGCTCGGCCCTCTCGTTCTTCCACTATAAGGGACGGCCTAAGCCGCAAGTTCAATTCGGATACTCTTGCCCAATGCCTTGGCGGCACGTTCAAGGGTCAGCAGTGTAACGGAAGGATTATCGGGATCGAGCAGCCGCTCCAACGCGGAGCGGCTGGTCTTCATTTGCTTGGCCAGTTGGGTCTTGCTCAGCTTCTGTTCCTTCATAAGTTCCTCGAGCTGGAATGCGATCACGCGCTTGACGGCAATGGCTTCCGCTTCCGCAAGCACGCCTTCCTCGTCGAGGAAATCGTCGAAACTGCTACCAATATGTTTGCTCATATCACTTCTCCAGGTTGGCCTTGCGATCTTTGGCCAGTTGCAGGTCTGCTTGTGGCGTCTTCTGTGACTTCTTGATGAAGCCATGCAGCAGGACCATCTGCCCACCCTTCACCGTAAACAGGATCCGGGCGATGCGTTTATCGAGTCGGCATCGGATTTCCCAAAGCCCAGGCTCCATTTTCCGCACCACGGGCATCCCCAAAGGCCAGCCATATTGAACCGTCTTGATGTCGCCGCCGATCGCCTTCTTGTCCTGTTTATTCAAACCCTTTAGCCACTCACGGACCGGTTCGTTCCCCGACTCCGTTCGGTAAAAAGCCACTTCAAGAGACATATCGGCATCCACAGATAAAAGTGTACCATATTTGGTACGCCTTGCAACCCTTTGAGCCATCGACCCAATTTACCATTACAGGTATTTCTTGAAGGTACTCGCCGTGACCGCCACAGTCAGTGCAAACAGCGTCGCGAAGGGCAACACGACGAAGGTCGGATGCAGGCTGAACGGTAAGGCGAGATAAATAACCCAGGCCAACACGACCAACGGGAGTGCTGCCTTCTTCGCATAGTGGTAGATGAACGAACTCTCTCGGCCCCCACCCCATCGACGTAGATCACGCTGCACCAACCCATCGACGAGTGCGACCAAACTGAACAGCACAAAGATCGGCATCGCCAAGGTGAGGATTGCCAGGCGCACCGAGAACACCTGGGTCACCTGCATCATCGCGATCACGAACTCGGCAATGGGATTGAAAATCTTGTGCAGTCTCGGTCTGAGTCCTTGCTCGTTATGCATCGGTGATGGTGAAACCCAACGGATAAAGTCGACGAACCGCGTCACCTCGAACAGGTAGTGATAGGTATTATCGGCAAACCGTTTGGCGAACTGTGCCGGGTCTGATGTGACGACACTTCGCCTGAAGTCAGTATCGAGATAGCTGATTTCCGTAACAAGCATAGTGCGACTGTGATCAAGACCTTCGTCCGGCCACCAGAGCACCATTCCAGCCCATTCGATGATGATCGAAAACAAAAGCGAAAGCAGCAACCATTGTATGATTTTGGCAATCGCTGTCAGGCTTTTCGAGATCAGGCCTTCCTGGACAACCCGGCGACGTGGATCGACAACCGCTTCAGTCATCTGAGACCTCTATTTCATCGGTAGGCTCGGTGATATCCGCTACGGCTCCCCACCAGGGTTCCTGGATTCGATACCAGTGATCGTTGGTGATGTAGGTGCGTTCCATCTCGTTGGCAATTTCGGTGAACGTTTCCGGCATGTCTGAATCTACTGCCGGCAAGGGCATACGAATCTTCCAAAGCTGGCCACCCTCCAGCAGCGCGAAGGCCTGCCCCTTCGGCAAGGTGATCAGTTCAGCCGGTGTGAGCATCGGCACTTCGGAGACACTGATACGGTCTTCGTTGCGGGACTTGAAGTCGATACCCGATCCGGGATCGGACGAATCATCCACGCCGGACACACTCATCAGGGTAAAGACCTCAACCCTTGGGAGCTGCTCCGTGAGCATCTCGGCCGTAGCCAGTTCCTTGACTCGAAGCATGATCAGTGTGTTGAAGTTACCGGCCACCTGCCCGGCTTTGGCCCGGTTGCCCATGCGCGCTTCCACGTCCGACCAGGTCTGGGTGTAGGCGGTGACCTGAAACCCGGCACCGCCCGCCTTATTTAATAAAGGGATAAACTCATCGCCGATCAGTTCGTTGAACTCGTCGGCGTGCATGGAAATTGTCGGTGGTGTATCCGTGGATTCGCCAGACACACCGTGCTTATAAATGTGACCGGCGACCGACACAAGGTCCGCGAACATGGGGTTACCGACCGCACTGGCCACCGTGGTGTCGGTCAGGGCATCCAACCCCACGTAGACGATGCCCTTGCGGCGAATCACGTCCATCCACTCGAAGATCGGCCGGGTGTCGTTCTCATCCAGATAGTCCGGCGAAATGAGTGCTGAAATGTTCCCGGTGGTTAGTTTCTCCATCAATGGCCCAACAGAGCTGACAATCTTGTCGAAGTAGGTCTTGTCGTATTTGAATGCTGACACGAGCCCATCGAGGACGGGATCATAAAGGTCCTGCCCCTGCAGGTGCCGCATCAGAGCAATAGCTTCGATATTGCGACCACGCAGCGCGGCTGGCAAGTTGCGCTCCGTGATCTTACCCGCAAGCTCTTCAACCTGTGCCTTCCAGTCTTCCGCACCGTGCTGATCCAGATGAGCGCGGGCGTATTCCATAAACAAGGGCTCGATGTCATTGATGTAGCGCCGAACCTGCTGATAGTCCGGGCGACGGCCCAGGGCTACGAGTGCTCTCGCGATGATATTGACGAAACGCCAAGCAAATTCCTTGAACGCCGCCGAGTTGCCTTCGCTGGGGAGCTGGTTGGCGATCCGGGTCGCCACTTCGGTGATACGCGAGAAGTTGCCGATGGCATTATACCGGGCCGACACCTGTGGAAACCCGAGATGGAACATGTAGAAGTCCTTGGCCCGCCCAGCCCGTTTGGCCTCTGCGTAAACACGACGTAACAAATCGGCATCGCCCTTGGGGTCGAAGACAATCACGACATCCCCTCGCCGGATATCCTGGGTAATGAGGATCTCGGCCAACCGCGTCTTGCCAACTCGTGTCGTACCTAATACCAGGGTGTGCCCTACCCGCTCGCCGATATCCATCCAGACATCCTGTTCTTCCAGTTCGACGGCATGCAGTGTCGACTTGCCACCGACGGCAGGTAATGGCGCCACAGGATTCCACCAAGCACGCACTCGAAGCAAATGCGCAACCCCGCTCAGGACAGGGACGGACTCCCAAGCCACTTCCTTGCGGCGCGCCCATTGATAGAGGAAACCGGGTTGTACGTAATGTTGAACTTCTGGGCGGATGGTATCGCGCAAGCGCTGGGTGTGTTTCTGGCTCCAGCGGAAACCGCGGCCCAGAAAAAGTTTACGGCGGCTGAGCGGGATCTTGTTGGATCGCACTTTGTACGTGGGCATGCGGCGCATGTTGCGTTGGTAGCGAAGCACCCGCCATGCCTGCCGCCCCCGGATCACCCCCATCAACAAGAGAAAACCGCCAGCACCGTAGGCCACCCCCGGTGGCATCATCAAAGACCAGGGCGCCAGAATGGCGATGGCTGCCGTGGCAAAAGCCACCAACATCGACCACAGCTCGACCGGCGGTCGCAGCAGGGCCTCGATGGGATGCTCGCTCACTGCTCAATGCCGTGCGCGGAAATCAATACGGGGTAATGCGAGACCCCCAATGCTTTCGCAATATCGCTGCCCGATGCGGGCAGGATGGATAAGCCGTCCGCCAATTCGGCAATCGTGCGCAGATCATCCACGGTGTCAGCCTGCACCAGCATCCCCACGGCACCGATTTTCTTGAGCTGGTCTCGGTAGTCCTGCAACCATTGCCGGGAACGCGCATCGGAACCGATCAGGAAAAAGGGTCGTGTGAACGGTCGATCATGCGACCTCGCCTGCACCGATCCCGGTGTCAGGCCGGGGGATTGAATAGGTAATAATGCTGCTGGATTGGCCGCACCGAGTTGCGGCTTTGTCGGAATGGGGTTTTGCTTTGGGGTTCCATCGTCCGATTCGAAGACACTAAGAAACGGTGCAATGGGCTGGGTATGACCACTGTCATAGATAACAGTCAATTCAGCCTGAGCCATGACAGGCAGCAACGCGCAAACGATGCTCAACCCCCACCAACAACGATTGAATGGACTCATCGCGTTATCCCGTGACCCGCTGCCAACGGGTAATAACACGGCGACGGTAGTGGTCGGCCCGTTGCAGATTGTTTGGTGAGTGGTAACAACCCACACTGGCCCACCAATCCTGCCGGGTGATGTAGCAGTCCTGCAGAATTGCTGCGCCGACACGTAGATTGAAATACGGATCAAGTGCCTGCCACGGCGTTCTGAGTCGTGCCTGGTGATAGCGCCAGTTGACTTGCATCAACCCGATATCAATCGAGCGCTTGCCCTGCTCAAGCCAGTCCGTTAATGCATGCCAGGCCGCCAGCCGGGAATCAAAGAAGTAACCTCGACCTGCGACGTTCAATGTCCATGGCCAGGGCCGGTAAATAGGCGTCGACGCCACCTGCTTACCGCTCTCGGTAAGAGCGACTGCATATAATAAGGTATAGGGAATGCCACGTTCCGTGGCAACAGACTGATAACCCACCGGCACCGCCCCATTGCTCCAGACTGTGTATGGAACAAACAGGCCGACAATCATGGACAACCAGACCGCATAGCGTCTAAACCCGGTCATCGTCTAAAGGTCCGATGACCGAAGCTGTGATACATCCGCTCCCCGACGGCGCAGAATATATGGGGCCTCTCCACGGCCACTCGTTAGTTTATCCAGGGCACCGCCATCATGATTAAGGGTGACCCGCCGACTGCGCACCCATGCGGGATCAATATGGTGAGTCGACGCCCAGTCCCGTACGGTCGCATCATCACCCGGCGCAATGTCCGAGAGATAAATATCGATGCCACTGACTTCATCAATCCGCTTTAACAACTTGCCCACCAACATGTCACAAGCCGGACATTCGGGACGGGCGAAAAACAACAGGCGATCGGTGGATTGCAATACGCTCGTCTCTTCTGTCTTTCCAGGCAGTCGATCAACATCTATTAGTAGTTCATTCGGATACAGGCGCTTGCCCGCAGCATCGTAGGCGCGTTGAAATGCGAGAATACGGTCTACATCCTCCCGCATCGCGCGCAACCACACTTCGGCATACCTCTGTCGCTCTGCCTCATCCCGTGCATGAATACCCAGCACTTCGATGGGCGATATCGTTGAGGGGCTGATGCTGCCGCGAATCCCTTGCATCAACTGTTTGTAGCGCTGCCATTCCACTTCCGACAAATCCCAGAGGTGAGCACGTACTCGATCTGACTCTGAAAAAATGTTCGTGGCAGTCGATGATGCATCCTGTCTGGTTTCTTTAACCTGGGTATGCGATAGCTCGATAGCCATTACGGGATGCACTGCCAGAAGTGCAATGGATAAAATAATTAGTTTTAATCCGCTATTCATCCGGACATTCCCCGTCACAGTCGCTGGCATCGTTCACTGGCTGCGCGATCTTACTGTGGTATGGAATGGTCAGATCCCGGTAAATAACGGACTTACCAGAATGACACCGCATCAGGTCGCTATGGTGTGCCATCTGGGTAACGGGATATAATTCCAGTGCGCTGTCTGAACTGGGTATCACCCTTGTGGATTCCAGCTCGTCACTGCCTTTGTCCGCAGTGACCGATCCCAAAGTAATTCCTCCGAAGAACAATAAAATTGCCAGTACGATTTCCATCAGCTCTACCTCTTTAACGAAACGGAATGAGCCTGTCCGGCAGGCCCCTGAAAGTCGGCTTGCCCCTTGAGCCGATCGATGCGGGTCACTGTCCAGCCAGACTGTTGCTCACCGGACTTCAGAAATGCAGTACGTCCGGTTTGGGAAACGGCCACATAGGTCGTGTCATCCCACACATCGATCGCATCAACATGAAAAGGTGGTGTCTTGGCGGGACGAGGCTTGTGCTTGATAGTGGGTCGTTTGACGACCTTGCGTGCACGGATATTCCTGGCAAGCGTATCCAGCTGTGAAATGGCCGCGCTGATACGTTGACTGAGCTCTTTGTTGCCCTCTACGAGATCTGCGACCGACGCCTTGATCAGCTGGACACTTTCGGCCATGGCCGTGAGGCCTCGCTTCACATCCATGCTGTGGTTTTGTTGCGTCTCGAACCCACGGTCGATCCGACCGGACAGGGACGCCACCCTCCGATCGATCTGGTCGTACTTATCCTCGCTTTGGGCGAACTCTGTTCCTATAGATTCGTTACCCTCATGTACCGGAATATCAGATTCTGTTGTCACAGTCGCGCCTACCGGATTTCCCTCATCGCGAAGCACAAATGCCCACAGCACACTGATTGTTAAGACACCGATCACGACGGCGGCAAGCACCGTCTTGTAGGCCACTCGATGGGATGATGGATTCACCCCCGTCTGTTTCTGATTGGTCTCATCGTTTGAAAGGACGGGTGGTTCCGGTTGCGTCTTAGTCTTCATCCTGCACAACCTCCATTTCGATGTTGGATCCAATATCCTGTGCAGCCATCTGCCGCCCATCACAACGCTCGAACGTGACGAGCCGGTGGACGGGATCTTGTACCAGGTGAAATGCTGGGCCCGCGAGCGTTTCCAATGCATCTCTCAACGTCATCGGCCCCAGACTTCGATGGACCGCAGGGAGTGGTAACGCAAACAATGAAGCCGTGTCCGGCCCGATCGATTCAGCATTGGCGAGCCGATAGCCACTGCGTTGCAGCAAATATCGAACTGCCTCGCCTACTATTTGAATCCGATCCGGAAACCGAACCGTCATTGTTGTGGCCAACAACTCAGCCTGTGCTTTGGTCGGTGTAGCGGCGAATAAGGAATAGCGACCAACCTGAAGATCTTTCGCCTGCAGGTTCACGCTGGCCAAGGTGCAAAGGCCAGCGACACAGATCGCAATCGCCGTAACCGGGTGTGTTGGATTGAGAATGGATTTTTTCATTATGAACTTGGCCTCGAAGGTCTTATACAATCAGATACGCATCATCACGAAGCATCGTCACTCTGTGAATGGAAAACCCATCCAACCCCTTGCGCCGTTTCCTGAATACGCTTTATCTTCCTACGTACACAGAAGTGATCTGCTCGCGAATGTGCCCCAGCTCCAGACTGATAGTCCTGCGGGCTTGGCGATCCATCACCTTCTGGCCGGGACTCAATACTTTCGACACAGGGCCGCCGGCCGCCGGTGACTTCCACCCTGTGAGTTCTTCATATCGCGCCTGTGCGTAGGCATGCCTCAGTCCGTGCATTTTTGACAGCCCGGCATTGGCGGTAAGACGCTCATACACACGTAGCTGCTGGACATAATTCAGATCAGCCGGTATCAGAGCACGTCTGCCCGCTAGCTGATGCGCACGTTGCAGCACTTCACGCTGTTGATCCGTGCGGACAGGAACCACTCGTTCCTTGCCGCCTTTGGTCCAACTGGGCTTCAGCCGGATGTGATCTCCACGATCCGCATAATCCGGGCTGAACTTGATAGCCTCTTCCCGACGCAGACCGAAGGCCTGTTGCAGCTCCAGACTCATGCGCACATAGGGGTCTTTGATCTTATCCAAATCCTGCACCGTCACCCCAGTCGCTTTCGACGTATTGCTCACAAACTGTCGATCCGGGATCCCGTAGTGTTCATTGGATCGAGCGATAACATTTTGCTTGGCAACCTTCTCCGCCCACCATCGCAATACCGACATGCGGTTCTTGATGGTGCCGACCGCAAGCTCCTGCTGCATCCAATGTTTGACCAATGCATCCACATGTTTGGGTTTCAGCGATCTCGACTTCATGCCATGAAAACCCAGGTCATAGAGTTGATTCGCCATCATCATCAAATGATGGTGGCGCTTGGACTGGGTTGAATAGCTGCCGTCCCGATTGCGACGACAGATTTGTTTGAGTTGGTAATTCAGGTCTCTCAAAGTGTTATCTCCAAATGATAAGTGTTTATGGTCACCTGGCAGTCGAAACTACGCAGGTCCGCTTGCGCGAAAAGACCATGGGCCACCACGCCCATTGACCTGAAGATGCCTGGTCTCAGGCAACGCTGTTTTTCCCTTTCGGGTAATGGCCAGCGCTGGCCAACTTGGCCCTAATGGGCCTACTTTTAGGGTGGTTTCATAAAACACCTCCTTTTAAATATGCAGATAAAACTGCGCGTGATAGAAAATGAACATCAACGGCCCCACTAGGGGCGGGCGTCTTTGTTCGTTAATTAAATACAGGCGAACGCCTGCGAGAATGTGCCGATCTCAAAACTGGATGGGGTCGGTTCGGTTCGGAAGATGGATCCACGGCTCACAGCCGTTGCGCGTTACAGGATCCGAATACGCTCAATCGCCACTAGTACACGCAGTGGCCACGGTTAAAATCGATCGAGGGCGGTAGTGTAGGAACACTAAACCCAGCTGTAATCGATAAATCCAATCGCAAACCCGCGCCGTTAATAGGATTGCCGCCCGCGTCACTACCCCGCTTCGCTCACTAGTGACGAGGGCGCCTTCGGGTCATGCATGCCAAGCGCCAGGCATTCGCCTGTCACAGGGCCTGCTATTGAACATAGATGGCGTCATTCGGGCATGCATACCTGCCCAACCGGGGTCCACAGGCGCCGCTGAATGCGGCTCCGCCCTTGGCACGCGAGTTTGTGGCTCGCGTTACCGTGGTGGGCAAGACCTGGGGGACTCGGTGGACAGCTACTTATTTTGAAGTGGGCCTACAACGCGTTTAGTTTGACTTGAAAATCACCGACTATGGCCATGATTTCATCAAACGCAGGGACATCGCCATAAAACATTTCCTGTTGCATGGCTTCGTAATCGGCCTGCCAAGCAGGTAGATCAGACTCTGCAGGCACTACTCTCAACTGAGCGAAATTAACCGTTGAGTAATCGACCCACGTGTAGCGGAAAAAGACTTGGCGGTGAGCGGCAATCCGGTGGAACAAGTCAGGATCCAGAATCGCTTGATCTCCAATACCGGCTTGGATTAGCCAAAAGAGATCATAGTAATGTCGAGCCATGGCTTGCCGACGGCCTTTTTTTGCCTCCGGACGAAAAGTCTCCTCGTGCAACAGCATCGCCTTTTCCCAAAAGGTGCGTCTCGGCATGACCGCTCGAACGGTGGTGTCTGGCTCGGATAGAAGATCGGGGAATGCATCAGAAATATAAGGCTTCACTTCGACAGAGTCGGCGGGATCCGTATCTGAACGAGCGCCCATTTCAATTTTTACTGCACGACGAAGATAGGCCGTGCCTGGCGGAAAAGCCGTGGGGTAAAACAGCAGCAACGTCTGCTTGTCAGGATCGTCCGGATCATGCTCAAGCGCCCATTTGCTCGAGTCTGGTAAATCCGATGAAATGACTTCAAGGAGCGCCGGATAAATCTCATCACTAACACATTTCTGACTCGCCGCCTTCAACCCCTTTAGACGTTTTTTTGTCTGCTTCTTACTGGGTGCATTCTCGGGTGCATCATTCCCATCGAAACCCAGGACGCCGCGATCAATGACGATATCGATGTCTTCGGAAAAACGTTCTATGAGGTTCCAGCACTTGGATAAAGACGTGCCACCCTTGAACGACAAATGTTCACCCCATTTGGGTAACTCAAATAATTTACGAAGAGTCCAGCAAACCCAGAAATCCTTTTCAACCGCAATCTCAAACAGATTGAGTTGTGCGCCAGCCTCAGTGCAAATCAACTGACGTCGTTCTTCGGGCATCTCAGTGAATTCTTTCATGCTGCACTTTCCTGATCGGAAAGCGCCCGAATTATATCGGCGATCCAGGCCGGAGCATATCGAATGTCTTTTATCAGTTGCTTGCGGGCATCCGTATCGAGACGGCGATCAAGCCTCGCGGTGATCTGCTGATCAACATTCTTTCGGCCCAGATGGCGCAAAGCCTGTATGACTAACCCGCTGGCCTTCCCTGCAGTCGCCATATTCCGAGGGGTGGTGTGTTTCAGGATGATTTGGCGCTTGCCAATCTGAACTGTCCGCGTACGACCATCCGTTAGATAAACAACTTTCATGGGGACTTGTGTGGAGAGGCCGAGAAGATTAGCGGCGTAGGCACCAGATGGTTGTAAGCGAGTTGCATCACGTCCTGCCAAAGCGCTTGCGATATCATCCGTAGAAGGTTGCAGCATCCCCAACTGAGGGTCAATTTTCGGATAATCGTACAACCCCCTGGCCAATTGCCGGATGAGTCCACTGTCCCGATGTCGCATCAGTGCAAGATCGACTGCCTGGCGGGTACCGAGATCCATGAAACTATCAGGCGTAAAGACCCAGCCCCGCTTGCGGGAACGAATCCGCCGGAGAATCTTGCTGTCGCTGCTGTCTGCGTGTTTACCCATATTTTTGAAAGAAATACGTATATGTTTATCTTTCAAAAGAATAGCACTATTTATGACCATGTCCAGTCATATTTTGTGGGCTAACAGGAGGGGCCATGACCCACCAGAAAGAGAATCTCCCCAGTGGGTATGGCCATGTACTCCAGTCATCGACTTGATAAGTTGAAAGAACGGCACAGGAACGGTGCTTCAGTCCTCATGTGGCAGCAGAATCGTGATCACCGGTTCGCCGGAATCACCGGGGCTGACGATCAACCGTAGCGCTATCAGCTCAGCTTCCGTCGATTGACCATCACGTGGCACACGATAGAGCTGAAACAAGATCCGGTCACCCGAATCCTTGCTGGTCCGAATGGCGTGAGATGCCATATAGAGCACATCCCACAACCGTCCCGACTGATCCTGATGAACCTGCTTCTGGCTGTCATCATCGGTCCAGGCCACACAATCGGCCCAAGCATCGGTAGTCAAAGCGACTGGCCACTTAAAGCCAGCCTCCTTGGCCATGGAACCCGGGTCGATCAATACACCGTCCTCAATGGCTTGAGCACGGGTATAGGTAGAAATGACCTTACCGAAAAACGATTCGGCTGTTTGTTCATTTGAGGTATTACACATGGTGTTTCTCCTTTGATGGATAAGCACCGGAGCACACCTCCTTCCCTGTCGGGGAAGAAGAGTCTTCCCCGGCAGGGTTTGTGAAAAGTTGTGGATGTCAGAGCAATCCACGTTCCGCGAAAGAGACGCTCTCACCGGCCGAGACCACGAAGTGGTCGAGCACACGCACATCAACCAGTGCCAGTGCGTCTTTAAGCCGACGAGTAATCGCTTCGTCCGCATGACTGGGCTCGGCGACACCCGATGGGTGGTTATGGAAAAAAACCATAGCGGCGGCATTCACCTCCATGGCCTGCTGCACCACAACCCGTGAATGAATCGAAGCACCATCAATGGTGCCTTGAAACAGCTCACGCACCGCGATGATCCGGTGACGGTTATCGAGAAACAGACAACCGAAGACTTCATTGCGGTAATCTGCCAATCGGAGGCGCAGATAATTCCGCGTCTCTTCCGGTTTACTCAAAGACCTTCCGGCTCGATGTTTGATTGCCAGCACTTTCATCGCCAGTGTGATCACCGATTGCTTCTCCACATCGTTTAAGTCTGCTGGTTTCAGATCAGACAGCCGATCTTCTGCCAACGTCTCTACGGATGAATCCGCTTTCTTCATGACTGATCTCCTCAAGATAAAGGGAGACCAGTCCCTCGGGGAATGATCCCCCGATGGGTGGAAGGTGGCCGGGTAACTGAGTTACCTGGCCGGTTTGGATTTACGCCGCGTCTTCTTGTGCGGTGTAGAATGGTTCCCCGTCGACCTTGGCCCACGCAATACGCAGGAGTCGGGCCTTCAGGCTGATGCCAATCTCGCCGGCTTTATCACCATTCTTGAAGGTAAAGGTCTCGGCATAGAGATCACTCAACGTGAACCCAACCAAGACCTTCGAATTGCCCTCAACGGCCGATGTGAGCTGACGCACAAGTTCCTGCGCCTTCTTACCAGACACGCGACACTCGAAATGAGTGTACTGGGCGTTATCGACGCTGCCCCGAAGGGCTGCGATGGTGACACTTAGAAAGGGAGTCCCCTCGTTCGGTGTCACTTCCCGAATCCGGTTGAGATAACCGATACCCTGGGTGTGAAGATCGAAATACTTCGATGTTTCGTTTGAAGTCTCGTTTGTTGACATAGTGCTTTCTCCTTAAACGTTAAAAACCCGGAGCAAGCACGTCCCTGACGGGAATGCATGCCCGGCAGGGTGGTTGGAATGGAAACCTGTTCCGTCCCTTTGAAGATGGACCGACGACATGTTGGAAAACCAACGCCGCTGTGCACCTGTTGCACGGCCCGAAGGTGCCTCATTTGCCACTGAACCGCAGTGACGACGGATAAAATCGGTATTGTTGCTGCACTCAGGCTGCATCGGATACCTCGCAGACATAACGCAGGTACTTGAGCATGCCGCGGGCATTGGCAAAGGCCGGGTGTTCGGCGACCGCCTGATGCGGAAACCAGTTGGCGATGTTCTCCGCCAGGGCCACGGTGCCGCCGCCGACGAACAGAACGCTATCCAGCTCTACGCCTAATCCAAGTTGACGACGGGTCTCTGCATGGAGTCGCTCGACTACCTCGCGCTTGGCTGCTTCAACGAGGTCCGCCACGTCATGATTCTTGCCTTGCAGGCGAACGACCTTATTCTCGACCGCCTGAGAAACGAGTTGTTCGCTCAAGGTCTCCAGATCGAAGCGCTCCTGAATGCCATCGGTCACGTGCAGTTTCACGTTCAACATCCCGCACTGCAGGGAACCGGACGAGGCATGCAAAATGCCCTGATCCTTCACCACCACGTAGTCCGTTGTGCGTCCACCAATATCGACAATCGCGACCGGCACGGATACACGATCCGCATCCAGAGTGACACCATCATCCTGTTCGACGATTACATAGTCATACCAGGCGGCCAACGCCTCGGGGATCACCTCATGGAAGGCAATACCAGCTGGCAACCCATCCGATAGTGGTCGAACCGATTGCTTGAGGCTATCGCGCTTTCTGGTAATGGTTTCCTGCCGATGCTGGCCGCTGTTGCGGTAAAACGTACTGACGGGCAAACCCGAAACGGCATGTACAGTCCGGCCCGTGAGCCCGGCCTGTTGCAAGGCATGTTGTACGACAGCCCGGTTCAGACCGGACCACGGGTAGCCTTCAAAATGGGTGGGCGCACCATCAACCGCGCCGACCGAATACACTGCATCCTCTGTCTCATACTCGAAGATGCGTTGCTCGGCCCCGTTGATCCAGGTTACGTCGGACTGCCCCACCCGGGCACGTGAGGGAATAGCGATCAGACGCCCATCCGGGAGTGCTACCTTGGTGAATGCATAGCCGTCATCAAGGCCAACCGGGATGGGATTTATGGGGGGAGCATCAGTCATTTTTTTTGTCCTCTGGTTCGTTAGTTATTGGGCAAGCTGATGACCTGTCCTAACCGATCACTTTGCCCAGCGCCGCGAAGGGTTTGTCGGCCGTATTCGCTGGCGAGTGCGTTACCGTGACGACAGCCGGTTCTGGCTGTGCCGGGCTCACTGGCTTTTGTGCATCGCTCACCTTTCGATTTTTCAATCCCATTGCTGGTCTGCGCGTTGTTTCATCCGATGGTCTGCGTAGTGCCTGACACTCGGAAAGAAATCCCTGAACCAGCAGCCCGCGTAACCACTCTTGCCGGCGGGTTGCTGGAATGCGCTCCCGACGGTTCAAAATGATTTCCTCCAGTGAAACCCGAGGATCGAGATACAGCACGATGCGGTAGCTAGATTTTGCTTTAGCCATGGGCTTGCCGGCATGTCATTGCAAAATCTGGGACAAGATTATTAGGAGGAGTCGGATTCATGCCAGTGAAAACCCAATACACTATCCGTCGTCGTTTTTATCAATGGACGAATTTGTGTCGGAGACAGAAGCTCCTGGGCGCAGCTGTACGTTTCCGGAAAATCCTGATGGAAACGACACTTTGCGGGGTACTAATGGAGCCTGGCATTCACCACTCAGCACATCGCCGGGTACTTCACCCATCAACTGGCAGGCCTCGTGACTGCGGCCCATCGCCTTTCTCACCTGTTCGCGGTTGATCTTCAGCAATCGGTAGCTTTGTGGGATCATAAATATCCCACGCACTTTCCGTGCGCATGCCTTGAGAATGTCTTCACTGGCCTGACCGCCCATCAACCCAATGTGACGGGCGGTTAAGGCCATGCATACCAGCCTGTCGAATTCGGCCAGGAGCTTGGCGCCCCGGTACGCATAGGGATTGGCAAATTTCAGGGGAATTCGATAGGGACGTTGGGATGCTGCAACACCAACCTCCATGGCATCCATCTGTTCCAGCAACTTTTCGAGATCCACTTGGCTGCTGCAAATAGAGTCTCCGGCAACCTCGATAGCCGCGTGGACCTTGATCAACCACCAATCCGCATAGGGGTCATCACCCCGTGCGCCCTGCCAGATCACACGCAAGCGATCGGCAAAGCCGACCAGGCCAACGATGCTCGGTTTGTTTGTGGTAGCAACACGCCCGTGAAAGAGGCGTTGCGCATGGATAGTCTGAAGCGTGAGCCAGACCTCACCTCGAAGTGCGCCGGGCTTTTCCGGCAGGGTTGTATGCTCGGCGGGTATTGGCTCCAGACTGGGAATGGCGTCTTCTGTCTTCATGGCGACATTGAGCCTTGCCACTGCCCGTACTGCCAAGCAACAATCCTTTCTGGGTAAGGCGTCGTTTCCTACGGACCACCAACAAGCGGGGGATCGATATTCGACACCCGTGATAGACGAAACGCCGATTCACCCGGTGAATCACTAAACAAGATTAAGTATTGTCCTTAACACACTGATTCTTTGCCTTGTCTCGCATTCCCATCATCTTTTTCAACTCAGCAATGTGTTTTAAGCCACTGGCTCTTCGTTGTTGCCTCTGCTCATCGGTTTCTCTGGATGGGTGAGGCAATGTGCTTTGGGATGATTCTGATCCGGCTGTTTTTTTCTTCTGCCGTCGATCGCGGACATTAACACCCAGGTTTGGTAAAAACTTTCCCCGTCGCATCTTCTTGCAAAGCGAGTTCAGAAAACTAATTGGATCATAGACCGGATCCATCCCCTTTCCTTCTGCCTGAAAGCGACCTTCCAGTTCATCGAGGACAGGCTGGCGCTGCTCAGGCGCCAGTGCACGGAGATAGCGGCCAGCAATTTCTCGGTGGTTTTCACAGAGACGTGCCGGGTACACCAGTGGCTGATTATCTTCTCCTGTCAGTTCAAAATTCGACACCTTCCCGGTATTGGTAGTAGTAGTATTATTATTAATATAACTACTACTACCCGAGTTCGATTTTTGTGCGTTCGAATTTCGAACTCGGTCTCCCACCGTGTTCGAATTTTGGTCATGGTGAATTTTCCCTCTCTTCTGATGGATCGAGTCACTGCGCAACCGTTTCACGACGTTCCTGGTGAACGAAAAAAAGCGACGAGGATATCCACTTTGGGTGGCCACCGTACTTTGCATCCGATGCTCAATCGGATGGACCCGAGCACAGATATCCTGACCAGCCTGAATATCCTCGTCCATTGAGTCGAGCACACCTTGTGCAACCGTACGGACACGTGCGTGGCCATGGCCACGAGAATCATCAAGAAAGGACATATAGTCAGCATTGAGATGCAGTGCATCGACGAGTGGCAAGGGTTCGTCGTGGAGTGCATAGACATTCCCGTGAAAACGACCACTGCTTTTGCGTACCCGAGCACACAGCGTCAACCAGCGTGTCGCACGCAGGATGGCAATGGCACGGGCAATCGTTGATCGGGACGACACATTGGCCATCTTGCCAATCGCGTCATACCCCGGAAATAAGGTGGCGCCACCAGTCTCACGAACCGAGAGCATGACAACCATCCAGACCAGCTTGTCGACCGGCTCAAGTACAGGGTCTTTAACGACGGCTGTCGGAAACGACTGGTGTCGATTCCCGAGAAAGAGCATTCTGTCAGCCGTTCCTTGGCCCGTTGCGGCCTCGGCCTGTGCGATGGTTTCCTGGATCAGCGCATCAAGCGCAAGCGTCTCCGGTCGAATGGCGATTTGATTTTCATTCATTGGCACCCGCCTGAACAGCTTCCTTGTCGATCTGGCCATTCAGGCTTCCGTACTGATCCCAACGCTGTGTCTGGTTCCAAATAGCACGCATCGACAGACCGGTTTCACTATGGATATCCAGATACTGCCCAGGTGTCAGCAAACCGGATTCCTCCCCGTCGACTAGGCTCGACCAGACTTCCCATAGCTGGTGCGATCCTTTCTCATCCAGTTCAGGTGGGCGACCAATTGTTGGATCGACCAAAAGGGTCCGGCGCAGCCTTGTGTAATCGCGCTGATTCAATCCAAACAATATCTGCATCATCTCCTGCGGGGCATCTGCGGAAATCAATGTCTGAATCGTATCTTCCATTGCCCGTTGCTCACCCAGATGTTCGATCATGGGCCAGTACACTTGCCGGTTGAGCACGATCTCCAAACAGTGCGCACGTAGCGACTCGACGCGATAGAGATCCGCGACGCGCATCTCGCGCAGCGCCTCGATTTCCTTGACACCGAAGTTCATGTTACGCAGTGCCGTCTGGTCACCTTCTGCCAGACAACGCATCGCATACATCAAGACAGCGGTAATCAAATCTGCTTCTTTGGTGCCTTCCATCGCATTTATTCCCAGATCACCGTACCGGTTTCCATGGCCAAGTGGCGAATAGACCGGTAGGTATCCATGAGATTGAGCAGGTCACGCCAGTCTCGATCATGCAACGATTGCCACAGGCGATAACCGGTATGCCCGGGATCAAGCGTCCAGATACTATTGAAGAGCAGTTCAGCATCCTGATCTTCAATAGCACGACGCAGGATTGAGTCACTCGGCAATGTAGGTGCGATCGATTCAATCGGTGCAAAGGTCATTTCCGAACACGCAGCAAGCTGCCACCAGAGTATGTAAACCTGGGCCAAGGCATCCTCATCGAGTTGATCTGACAGAACAGGATCAGGCACATCACGCAAGACAAAACCAAGCCCCTTGCCCGACAAGGGCATGACCAGATCACCAATACCATTTCGTTGTGCAAGCCGTGCCGCCAGGGCCCAGGCCCTGCCCCGCAAAGACTTCAGGTCGTTAAGCTTGGAATCGCTCTGGTCAATCAGCGTCTCGGAAACATCAGCCGTAGACTCATCCAGAGAATCCTGTGGTGTAATCGGTGCAGCTTCCATGCCTGAAGGCGTTTCGCCACCTGGCTCTAAACCTGTATCGCTGCCCTCTTGGTCATTGAGATCATCAGTTTTCACCAAATTCTCGTCGGCACCATCACGCCCTTCTGGCTTAGGTGGTTCTTTGATCGGCACAAATTCTGGGATGGACAATTCCCGCCCTTCAATTTCGGCATCCAGCGCAACCCGAATGGTATGGATACTGGTCTCTGCTTCCTCGGCGATCTCGGTTTCAATCGCACCTTGCAATACATCCGTGTCCCACTCCGGCCCGTCGTAGCGTCGGCATAATGCGGTAAATACTTCATTAAACGCACTGTCACCACCAGAGCAGTATCGCTGCCAAAGTGTGCGGCCGGCTTGCACAAGCGTTCGAATGCGTACTACCTGATGACCACCAATACCTGCCTCAAGGGCCTTCGGAATCAGTGGCAGCAAGGTCCGTACGGCATACGCCATCTGACATATCCGAGTGGAGCCAATGCTATAACCAGATGAGCGCAATTTGTTGACGAGATCCTTATTAGTAATCTCCCCTGTCCCTGACTCTTCTTCGAACCATTGTTTGGCCTCAAAAATCGCCCTGGCCTTATCAATAAACGTGAGATCACCACGAAGCTCATTTTCCCGGAGGTGTGCCAACAGAACATCTGACTCACGGTTCCAGGGTCTGAATAAACAGGGAACCCGAGCAAACTGCGGATCACCAGTTTCCTCAAACAGTTCTTTCAGTATTAGCAGGCGGGTATTTCCTCCGGCATGCACGATGTAGTCTGCGGCACCTGGTCGTTGAGTAATCACCAATGGTTGATCCAGACCGTTACTGCGAATCGAGTCCTTGATTCGATCGTATTCTGGATTCTCACTACGGCGTGGATTGTGCTCATAGGGCTTGATACAACCTACATCCTGCATCACAGTCTCGATATTATCGTCAACACCATGGCCCACTCCTGCGCTAGATTTTTGGACAGCCATGGGCTACCCCGCATGTGTGACGTTTCTTGTTTAGCTTCTGCTGTTCTTGGCATCCCGTACAAGTTGCTTTCCACCGGCCGGCTGGACGATATTCAATAGAGGTCCCACAGCTGCGGCAGCGACGCTTAAAGTATTCAGTGCAGGCGGGGCAAGTCGAACCATCGTTGCCCAGTGGGCCGATATAAGATATGCCACAGTGATCACAGGACTGTTCGTACCATGCGTTGATGGCGATTAAACGAGGCACAAAGAAAGCACGTGTCAGTGTCAGAAGCGGTGCATCCATAATCGCTGAATACGTTTCGTATACATGAATCAACACACTGGATGTGCTACGTCCAATTTTCTCCAGGTGCTGGTACAGACGCCATACCACGTTCGCGTGCAACATGCGCTGATTGCTTTTCAGGTACCACGTATCTGTGAATGGCACCTGCCCGGGTGGTGAAGGCATGCCGGTAAGCAGCGGATACAGACGACTGACAACTTTCTTCGTCAAGCCGGTCAACTGGCACACCAGTGCAGTCCGGGCCCCCAACTGAACCAAATGAACGGCCTCAAGAGTGTTTCGTGCCTGAGTGACGACTTCGATGTCGTCAAGAATTTTTGATTCTCTTTCCTGCCCGCCAACGAGGGCACGCAACTGGTCGTGGTTACCAACACACATTTAACGAATCCCGGCGGCAATCAGGAGAGCACGGCCAGGCTCGCGGATTGGAGTACTGCGTCGATCTCTTCGGGATCTTCTTCGGCAAGCGCCTTAAAAAGCCGATACCACCAGACCGCATTCCCACGTGCGGCCAGCAGCGGTATTTTGACCTGAGCGATTTTGGTTAGATATTCGCTGGGGGCTTGTGCCAGCAGGCTGGCAACATTCCCAGCAGAGGCGCCGCAACATCGGGATCTTCCCGCGCAATGTCACGAACGTGAATTAAATACTGAAGGTTGACGCTGGAAAAATCGATTTTCATAACTTATTCTCCCTGTTGTATTTCTTCCCTGTACATGTTAACGGTCTGGACAGAAATGAATGTGCTCGAAAGCACGCCCCTGGAGAACCGCTTTCCAGCTTGATTCCCAACCGTGCGAACGATATGAGCAACGATTGTGAACGTCGTTTAATTATCCGCCATATGGGTTTTCTGTTTTGAGACACAGGCACGCTTTTCTTAAATTGTGAACAATGTTCAATTACACTCAGAATTCTAGAAATATGCGCCATCCAATGGGCCGATAACCCTATCGGAGGCCACCCTATCCGGAGAACCGAACAATGGCCCGACGCAACGACCACAGTCATGAGGAGATCCGTGATATGGCCTTGGCGGCAGCAGAACAAATTATTGTGGAACAGGGATCTGATGGGCTGACCGCGCGCAAAGTTGCGAGCGAAATCGGCTACACCGTGGGTACGCTGTATCTGGTCTTCGCAAACCTTGATGACCTGATCATGCATATCAACGCACGCACGCTGGATCGGCTCCACCAACTGATGACGGACGGTGAAACACCGAACCGGATAGAAAAAGATCGTCTAATCCAGCTCGGTCAGATCTACATCCATTTCGCTCACAGTGACCCGCACCGCTGGGCACTCATATTTGAGCATCGCCCCTCGGATGACCGTCCTACGCCAGACTGGTATATCGAAAAAGCCATGCGCGTGTTCGCGGTCGTCGAAGAGACGCTGCAACCACTTGCGCCCCGCCGGACCAAAAGTGAACTTTCACAAGCGGCCTGCGCACTGTGGGCCGGGATACACGGAATCTGCATACTGGGCATCACTCAAAAACTTGGTGATGTCGGTGAGGATTCGGTTCAGGAGCTGGCGAAGTCACTGATGGTGAACTATCTCAGTGGTTTCTCGAACAATCAGGCCTAACCGATGTTGAATAACTATATTTTAATAGCTAGATCAAGCACGAAAGGCCGACCCAAGGACATATCTTTCAGACAAGTTTAAATTACCTCGCTCCGTTAGAGTCTGCACATACCTGTTTTTACAGTCAGTGCAATCAATTGGACCTCTAACGAGTTAGCGAAGTGACCAATAAAACTGAAATTAAGATGTTACCTTCGATCGGTAAACCTGATCTTCAGGCTGCGGCCAGCTACGTGTTACCCTTATTGATGGAGGGAGTGTCCAATGAAGAAAGAAACGAAAACAGCGGCAATCTATCTTCGGTCCAGCAAGGATCGGAAAGATGTCTCAATCGACGCTCAACGCCGGGAACTTCAGAATCTGGCGACTAACCAGGGTATGATTGTTGTCAAGGAATACTCAGATGTTGTGGAATCCGCCAAAGACGAGAATCGCCCTGGTTTTCAACAACTGCTTTACGACCTAAAGTCTTCATCCCGCACCTGGACCGCATTACTGGTCGTCGATACCAGTCGCCTTTCAAGGCGGCGGTATATGGCACAAGTGTTCAAACACGAAGCCAAGAAAAGAAATATTCAGATCCTCTATTCCAAGCTCCCCGAATCCGACCCTATTGCCGATATGGTAATCGTTGGGGTTATGGAGGTTTTCGATGAACTCCACAGCCTCATGTCCAAAGAGAAGGGTCTCGCAGGAATGGCTGAAAACGTTCGTCAGGGTTATCGAGCAGGAGGTCGCGCGCCCAAAGGCTACCAGTTAGAGAAAATTCCAACGGGCGCCATGCGGGAAGGAGAAGCTGTCACCAAGTCTAAGCTTGTGCCTAGTGAAGACGCACCGATCATTACCCGCTATTTAAAGATGCGTGCTCAAGGTATTTCGAGAACAAGAATTCTCAAAGAGCTCGATTTAGGAATCGCACAAACGAGTGGCATTGGTATGGAGTGGAATGCACTTACCTATGCTGGTCATACCGTCTGGAATGTCCACAATGAAAAAACTAAAGGGACAGGTTATAAGGGTGGCACTAAGCGTCGCCCTCGCTCAGAGTGGGTTATTGGCGAAAATACCCACGAACCCCTGATCACGACCGAAGAAGCAGAGACGATTTTGAACCAACTTGAGCGAAGTTCAAACTCAAGGGGCCGCAAGACACCGGCCAACTATCTGCTCACAGGCATTCTTAAGACACCTGACGGGGATCCTTGGTATGGAAATGGGCGTGACGGCTACGCCCCCAAGATCAAACACACCACAAAAAACAGATTGGTCAGTCAGCAGCGGCTGGAAAAAGCGGTAGTCAAACAGGTAATGAATGACCTGAATTCCCCCATGTTCGTCAAAACGCTAGCTCGAGAAGCCTTGAAATACCGGGAAGCCCACAGCGCAGGGCCTACGTCCAGAAATAAGTGAGCTGGAGAAACGCATATCCAAAATGATAGGAATGGCATCCGAGCTGGAAACCCCAGCGCCGGCGCTACGTGAAATAGACAAATTGGAACAGGCTCGAAACGCCCAGCTTTCTGAAATCAGACGCCTGGAAGCCGAATATACTGCCGCATCCATGCTGGATGAGTTATCTGAATCCAAGATCAAACAATTCCTCCAGGGACTCTCGGAAGATATTGATTCCCTTAGCAAAGAATCCTTAAAGGAATTCCTGTCCAACATGATTGGCCAGGTCACACTGGACCCGGTCTCTCATGAATGCCGAATCGACTACCGAATTGCAGTCGATTTACGGAATAAGGTGGCGTCCCCAAGGGGATTCGAACCCCTGTTGCCGCCGTGAAAGGGCAGTGTCCTAGGCCTCTAGACGATGGGGACTAAACTCGGTGTTAGTCATTTCTTATTTGGTGGAGCCAGGCGGGATCGAACCGCCGACCTCTTGC
>JAJRRS010000195.1 GCA_024279275.1 Planctomycetota bacterium
AGCGTCTACCACCGCGCAGGCCTGCTCACACCACGAACACTGTTAGGCCACTGCATCTATCTGAATGACAACGAACGCCGCCTGCTTGTCCAGACAAGCTCCATCGCCGCGCACTGCCCGACCGCCAACTCATTCCTCCGCTCCGGCACGATGAACCGCGAACAACTCGCCGACGCCGGCGTTATCCACTCCTTGGGCAGCGACATCGGCGGGGGCTACGAACGCAGCATGATCCGTGTCGCCCGATCGATGATCGAAGCCACATTGGTTGCCCAGTGTCCAGCCCCCAGCGTCAGCGAATCCTGGTGGCAGATCACCGCTGGCAATGCCGACGCCCTGGGTTGGCCCGACACCGGCCGTATCCAGGAAAACGCCGAGGCCGATTTAGTCGTCATCCAGCCCGACGTGCGTTGGCAGGATGCCCACAACCCCCTGGGCATGGTCATATTCGCCTACGACGACCGCTGGGTGACACAAACAATCGTCAACGGCGAAGTGGCGTACAGCAGGTGATGCCGCCGACAATAGAGAGGTGAGCAGTCATATTCTTTGTTCACGAACGGCACTGTGATGATAGACCCATCCAAGTTTATAGAGCACACCGGTCTGACACGCCGATCGTTCCTGCACACCACGGGGCGATGTGTCGTTGGCGGCGCACTGCTCGCCAGCTTTGGACTGTCAACCGTATCGCGTGCGCTGGCGCAAGCCACACAACCCGCGCTCGACCTGCTCCCCACGCCCGATTTTTCGCCCAATCAGGTGCTGCGCTACGTCGCGGGCATCAGGCCGTACCGCGAAAAATCGATCCGCTTGGAGCTTGAACAAATCGAAGGTCGCATACTCGTACACAACTACGGCCACGGCGGAGCAGGGATCACGATGGCCCCGGGCTGCGCCGAAGAAGTCACACAGATGCTCGCCGAGACAGGCGTAGCGCCGACCGACGTGGCTGTGTTAGGCGGCGGCATCAACGGGATGACCTGCGCACACGACCTACTACAACTTGGCCACCGCGTCACGATCTATTCAGACAGACTCACGCCCCACACCACCTCCGATGTCGCCGGCGGACAGTTCAGCCCGTCGTTCATCCGCTTCGGGGAGGGCGATCAAGCCAAGGCCCGCGCCGACCGGATGATGATCGCATCCTACCGACGATACAGCCGACTGCTCGGCGATGAGTGGGGCGTCTACGAACGTGACAACTACGGCGTAGGTGAACCCCACGGCTCCATCTCCCGCCTCCCCGCCGGCCTGCTTCCGCCGGTCAAGCGTTTCGACCGACTGCCCTTCCAGGGCGACTCCCGCCCCGGATACATGTACCGTACACTGCTGATCACCCCGCCGATCTACCTCCCCCGACTACTCAAAGAAATCAAATCACTGGGCGGACGCACTGTTCGTAGAAAATTCTCTTCATTACGCCGTGTCATGAAGCTGGATGAAAAAGTAATCGTCAACTGCCTGGGCCTCGGCGCAGGTAAAGTCATGGACGACCCCGCCGTCATCCCGTTCCGCGGCCAACTTGTCCACCTAAAGCCCCAGGACTTGCCTTACCTGCTGGTCGGCAACGGCTACATCTTCCCACGCCCCGACGCCGTCGTCCTCGGTGGTACCATGGAACGCGGTGTCACCAGCACCCGCCCGGACAAAGCTCGATGTAAAAAAATACTCGAACGCAACCACAGCTTCTTTATGAAAAGTGAACCTAAAACGGACGGCGTCTAACCCTACTCAACCGCCCCGTGCTGCTTCAGCAGATTCCTGTTCTGCGTCGTCGGATTCGTGACGTAGTCAGGGAACACCTCCGCATACATATCTGATTCATCCACCATCTGGTCGATCGGCCTGACCCCGTTCTTGTCGACCGCGTTCATGTCCGCACCGTTTGTCGCCAACAGCTCGACCACATCAGGGCTGATAAGGCCCGCCGTATAGGTGTACAACTCATGCAGCGGTGTGCGCCCCGTCAGGTCCACCGCATTCACGTCCGCACCGTCAGCGACCAGCATTGAACTGCAATCCAGATCGCCGCCGTTATTCATCGCTTTATGAAGCAGA
>JAJRRS010000196.1 GCA_024279275.1 Planctomycetota bacterium
CAATACTACAGGTCTTGAGCGTCTCGCTATTCGAGAAAACCCCGTTAATACAGGTGTTTTCACGCCCGGGCGGCATAACTCAAACCGACTCATTCGCTAACCAGTTGGTATTATTCGACTAACGTTGGGACAGTAGTGACCTCGAAGATATAAGCATTACAACAACTTACTTTCCAAGCGTTTTGTATAATAGGTACGTTTTCGTCAGCTGTCTCATCAAACATATCCATTAGTTGAGCACGCAGCCTAGTATTTTTGTCTGTTACAACTCTAATGCCGAGAATATCCAAATACAACGCGCCATCATTTATTGCCAACAGTTGTATATCAGAAGTATCAATCTCTTGCCAAATATCCGAACTGTTAATGTTGTGTTCAGACAAGCCACACGACGATAAAATACAGAGTTGTAATGGTGCTAATAAATAGACAACCACTCGAATATATACGCTTGCTAGTCGATCCAATTCAATTCTACGCATGACACTATCCCTTTGTTTATTCTATAGGCTTATCGGGGGAAATAGGGGAACGGAAAAAGGGCCGGGAATCGATATTGGCTCTGGCGGAAGATGCAAATCTTTTTCGATTTTTGTTCAGTTAGAACCAGTGGCGTTAAAGCTGACCCTACCCCCCGCCGCCCATCAACCTTTCAAGCCCCGGCAGGTCCATGCCGCCGGTGAGTTTTGTCATCTCCTGACGGGCGAGTTCCTGGACGCGGTTGAAGGCCTCGTTGGTGGCGGACACGATCAGTTCTTCGATCATCTGCTTGTCGGCGTCCGAGCCTTCCCCGGCAAGTGCGATGATCATCGTGCGATCCAGTTCCACACTGACCACCTGCATCTTGCCATTGACGACCACACGCACGGCACCTGCGCCGGCGTCTGCCTCGGCGGTCATTTTGGCGAGTTCTTCCTGCATCTGTTGCATTTTTTCACGCATCTCGCCTGCGTTGCCGAGCATGCCGGCGAGGTTTTTGAGGTTCTTCATCTGGTCAAACATCGGTTGGCTCCCTGGGTTTGTCATCCTTCCTGAGCAATCATAGCTACTTGGCGACCCCCGGTTGGCCCCCGGTGACCCCCGGTTGACCCCCGGTTGACCCCCGGTTGGGCTTGTGCTGTCAGTGCTAATCACCTGAACCACGCCGCAAAACCGCCTGGGTTGCCTGATCGTCACATCCCTGAGCCGGTTTCGCCCGGATCACCCCGGTTTCCCTCGAAAAAATCCATATCCGGGAGCCTTATCAGGCTATCGTGGGCTATAATTACAACAACTCACCAAGTCTTCCGGGAGAAGGAACCAACGTATGAAGCGGCATTTATCGTTTTGTCTGGCATCGCTGTGCATATTAGCGCTTGCGGGGCCTGCCTCGGCCCAGCTACGGATCGTGACCTACAACACCGCCAACGGCACGTTCCCGGGCGGCAACAACCCCAGCCCCCGCACCGGGATGGACAATGTCCTGCAGGCGATCGGCGATGAAGTCACCAACGGGATATCCCGGCCAATCGACGTGCTGATCTTCCAAGAGCATGACGACCCTTCCACCACGACCCAGGAATTCGTTGATCTGCTTAACGGGATCTACGGCGCGGGGACGTATGCACACAGCACAGGCATCACCCTGCCTAACTATGCCGACAATATTCGGCAGACCATGATCTACAACACCAACACGCTGAGCCTGATCGGTGAAATCACCTTCGGCCAAACCGGCTCCGGCAAAGCCGCCAGGCAGACCGCTCGTTACGAGCTGCGCCCGGTGGGGTACGGCGTCGAAGCGGGGTTCCTGGTTTACAACAGCCACTACAAGGCCGGCACCGGTGGGACCAACGAGGCTCGTCGTGACTTCGAGGCCAACTCCATCCGTGCCGACATCGACTCATTGGGCAACGGCATCCATGCGATCTTCGCAGGCGACTTCAACACGCGTTCCAGCAACGAAGCCGCGTACCAGACGCTTCTAAGTTCTGGCAACGGCCAGGCGTTCGACCCGATCAGTTCGCCGGGCAACTGGAACAACAACTCTGGCTTCGCTTCGATCCACACACAAAGCCCACACGACGGCAGTGACGGCCTGGTCGGCGGCGGCATCGACGATCGCTTCGACTTTCAACTCGTCACCGGCGAGTTCCTGGATAACGAAGGCCTGAGCTACATCCCCGGGTCGTATCACACCTTCGGGAACAACGGCTCGACCTTCAACCAGGCGGTCAACTCCAACAGCAACACCTACCCCCTTGCCAATAGCATCCTCGACGATCTCGCCCACGTCAGCGATCACCTACCAGTCGTTGCTGATTATCAACTGCCCGCGATGATGGGCGTCAGCGTTGGGGCAACACCTGCGACGGTCATCGTCGGGGCAAGCGTGAATGTGCCGGTCACTGTCACGAACACCGCACCGGTCTTTACTGCAAACGGTGCGGATGAACTGGACTACACCGTCAGCGGTAGCGGAAACGTTATCGGCGGTGCCGTGGGTATCGCAAACCCTCTGGCTGGCGGCAACCTGCACAACCTGAGCATTGATACGTCCACTGCCGGGCTTGCCAGCGGGTCCGCGGACGTGGTCAGTTCCAGCCAGGCCGTCGCCAATGGTCTGTTCGGGCAGACTATTGATGTCACCGTGCTGGACCATTCCGATGCCTCGTTCACATCAGGCCTGGACATGAACCTCTTGACCATTGACTTCGGCACGCTGGCAGTCGGCGGCACGGTCAATAGCGCGTTTGATATCTTTAACCTCGAAAACATGCTCGCCTTCACCGCTGACCTAGACCTCGACTCCATCATCGGCTCGGGTGACACCGGCACACTCGGCAACAACCTCGCCACCTTCGCCGGCCTGCTCGCTGGCGCGTCTAACGGATTTATGGCTAGCTTTGACACCAGTTCCGTCGGTTCGTTCAGCGCGAGTTATACCCTCAACCTTTCCGACGAAGACATCGCCGGCGCAACCAATCAGGTGCTTACCCTGCAACTGCTCGGTGAAGTTGCAGGCACACTGGCAGGCGACCTGGACGGCGACGGGTTCGTTGGCATCAATGACCTGAATATCATATTGGGCAACTGGAACCAGAACGTTCCGCCCGCTAATCCACAGGCCGACCCAAGCGGCGACGGCTTTGTCGGCATCGATGACCTCAACGAGGTTCTGGGCAACTGGAACGCGGGCACGCCGCCTAGCGGTTCGGCGGTTCCTGAGCCGGGCACGCTGGCTCTGTTTGGCCTGGGCACGATGGCGGTGATACGGCGGCGTAAGAGAAATCGATGAATATAGAGATCGGGCAGTGTATTTCTGGCGACCGCGGGCAAGGGTCTTTAATTCCCAGAATCGGCCTGTATAATGAATACCCCGCCTCAGCCTCCCCCGGTTCCCCGGTATCCCCCGGTATCCCCCGTTGCCCACCGATTTGTACCCGACGCCCCTTGAAGGACGTTTAATATGCTCAGGTTTGTTTTTCTCGCCACAGCGATGGGTCTGGCCGTGTCTAATGCACAAGCCGCATTGACCGCTGAATTCGTCAATGCGATCGATAACGCCCCGCTGGTCGGCTTCATCACCCAGGACCTGATGGTGACCACGACCACGGACTGGGGCACGGCACAACTGCTGACCACGCTTACCACCGGGACAATCTATCAGGATTCCAACGGCAGCGATTTTGCGCCTAACCCGCTCTTGTTCCCCAGCTTTCCGGCCTTGAAGTTTGACAGTTACCTCGATGGCAACGGCCAACAGCCGGGCATTGCCGGGCAGGCGGTGGACTTGGGCGGGGATGTGCAGGAGTTTTCCGACACTCATATCGACATCACCTGGTTCAACACCACACTGAACGACATCGGCACGTTCGGTATCGGGCGGTTCACACTCAGCGACGATGCGGTCGGGAGTTGGTCTATGATGATCACGTCCGTCGGTGGATTCCAGGCCAACTACCAGGGGTTGATCAACAACGGCGAGTTCGACCTGCGCAACACAGGCGGCGGCGAGCCGGTCGTCGGGGACCTGGATAGTGATGGTTTTGTCGGGATCAACGATTTGAATATTGTCCTGGGTGCGTGGAACCAACTGGTTTTTCCGGGCGACCCCCTGGGCGGCGACCCGTCTGGAGATGGGTTTGTGGGGATTGATGATCTAAATACCGTTCTAGGCAATTGGAACGCAGGCATACCGCCAACAACCGGTGAGTCGTCGGTCGTACCCGAGCCGGGGACGGTATCCATCGCGTTGGTTATGTTCGGTTTTTCTATGCGAATACGCGGGCGTCGGGCAAACGGCTAAGCGTTGCTTTGACCCTCAGCGTCTTCTTCCCTTACATCAAACAACACGGCGTCGGGGAAGATATCCATGACCTGTTTGACCAGTGGCAAATCCATCGCTGCGCGTCGGTCGGCGTGGCGGGCGGCACCCCGGGCTACTTGTGTATCCGAGTTTGAAGCCCCCCCCCCGGTTCCCCCGGCTCCCCCGACGTCACCCGGCTGCTGGGCCTGAGTCTGTGAAGCCCGGACACTGACCTGGACGCGTCGACCAAGGATGGGGGCCAACTCGTCGGTGATTTCCTGTAGCCTGCGCTGGTCCTTGGCGAAGTGCATCACCTCGCGGTGGCCGGGGGTGGGGCAGAGGACGGCGGACTGTTCATCCAGTTGATCGATTGTGACGAATCGCAGCCAGGCAAACGCTGGGCGGTCAGCGACACGATCTCGCAGGGCGGACATCACGGCGGTGATGTTGGTGGTGTCGATGGGCACCTGGGGTTGAGCAGTAGGGGCTGGGGATGGGGAAGCTGGCTTGGGGCTTGAGGCTAGAGGCCTGGGTGCAGTGGGCGCGGGCCGTGCCGGGACAGGAGCAGGCCTTGTTGCCGGATCGCTACCGGTCAGCTTTTTTTTTTGGCCCGAGCCAACAGATGCCCCGGATAGCACGGCGGTGACGTCCGCCATCTTCTCAGCCAGTGCGAGCCGGACGATGGTGGCGTCGAGTAGGGCGCGGGGGGTGGCGCTGGCTTTGCCGTTGCGCTGCACCGATTCGCACAGGGCGATCATGTAGGTCAGCCCGGCGGCGTCAAAACGCTTGGCCTGTTCCACGGCACCGGCTTTGGTGTCATCGGGGAGTTCGACCAGATCACTATCAGCGCCACAGATCGAGATCAGCATCAGTTGCCGAAAACGTTCGATCAAGACCTCGAATACCTGGTCCTGACTTACGCCGTTGGCGATCAGGTTAGCGACCGATTCGATGGAGCCTTTCACGTCACCGCTTGCCAGCGCGTCGATCAGAGCACCGATGATTTGTGCATCCGGCAGGCCGAACATCTGCTCCATCACCTGCGGGGTCAAAGGGGATTGGCCTGTGGAGATCAGCCGATCCAGCAACGATAGGCCGTCGCGCATCGAGCCGTTGGCGAGGCGTGCGATCTGCCAGACAACCTGCGGGTCGGCCTCGATGGACTCGGATGCCAGGACAGACTCGAGGTGGGCGACGATTTTGGGCGTTGGGATATTGCGGAAGTCGAAGCCCTGGCACCTGGAATGTATCGTGGCGGGTATTTTGTGCGGCTCGGTGGTGCAGAGGATGAACTTCACATGCGGCGGCGGCTCTTCCATGGTCTTGAGCAACGCATTAAACGCGCTGGTCGAGAGCATGTGGACCTCGTCGATGATGTAGATCTTGTACCGCGCGTTGCCGGTGGGTGAAAGCCCGGCGTTGGCGATGAGTTGGCGGGCCTGCTCGACGGAGTTGTTGCTGGCGCCGTCGATCTCGATGACGTTCAGGTCGTCGCCGCGCATGATGGACTCGGCCATGCGCTGCTGGACATCTACTTCGGGGAAGCCGCCATCCGCATCGGCGTCGGGCGGGAGTGGCGCGTCGTCCACGGTGGCGGGGGCGTTGAGCGCGCGGGCGAAGATGCGTGCCATGGAAGTCTTGCCCACGCCGCGCGTCCCGGTGAACAGGTAAGCATGGGCGACCCGGCCCTGTTCGATGGCGCTACGCAGCGTCTTGGCGATCGGCTCCTGGCCAATGACGCCAGCGAAGCTGGTCGATCGGTATCGTCTTGCTAATACGGTATAAGACACGCGACCCTCGCTGGCCCCAGGCAACCATGCCCGGCAAAGGCCACATCATAGCAGACGCGAACCGCTTGATGGGGCAGTGAATCGCGAGGTTATGAACTACAGCAAGCGGGAGATCGCGGACTGGTCGGGCAGTGGCTGGGCCATATCCAGGGCGTTGTCGGACGCCCGCCCGTCGTCGCCATCGTCACCGAAAGCCGTCCTCAGCCCCCGGTCCCCCCGGTTCCCCCGGTTGGCCCGGCTGTCGTCGTGGAGCCAGTTCCATCCGGCCGCCATCTGGGCACGGTCGGCTGCTTGCACGGCCCGGGCAGGCTTGGGTTTCGTGATGGTCACTTCATCCAGCAGAGAAATCTTCTCGACGATCGGATCGATCGCCGCTGGCTGAACGACCTGTTGGACAGCCACTTCTTGCTGCTGCTGAGACACGCTCGTCTGGGGCTGGGGGGCCGGGGCGGAAGTCGTGGTCTCTTGAACCGAGGGAGCGGTTGGGGCAGAAGCACTGGTCTCTAGAACCGGGGGAGCGGTCGGGGGAGCAACCGGGGGCGTCCCGGCGTTCCAGTTGCCCAGGACAGTGCTAAGGTCGTCGATGCCGACAAATCCGTCACCGCTTGGGTCGGCTGCGGGATCGCCCGGAGGCACGTTCAGGTTCCAGTTCGCCAACACAAGCGTAAGGTCATCGATCCCAACAAACCCGTCGCCGTTGAGGTCGCCGACCAGTGGCACGTTGATGACCAGCTCGTTGACCGTGGCATCCGTGCCGATGTTCCCGCCGGTGTCCGTTGCTGTCACGGTCACGTCATACGTCCCGTCAGCCAACGCGGGCGTGATCGTGTTGTCCGCCAGCGTCCAGGTGCCGTCGCCGTTGTTGGTTGCGGCGTAGGCGATCCCGTTGACCGTGACCTCGACCGTGGTGGCGGGGTCCGTATCGACGACTGTGCCGGTAAGCTCCGGTGTCGTGTCGGTCGTCGTCAGCGCATCGACCGTCACCACCGGGGCTGTCGTGTCCGCATCGGTGAATATTTTGAGGACGGCGTTGCCCTGAGTGAATACATCGAACGTCTTGCCATTGATCAACTCGGTGCCCGATGCGGTCCAGCCGGTGCCAATATTCACCGTGTCGTCCGGGTCCGCCAGGACAAGCAGCGTGTTCGTGGTATCGGACAGGTTCAAGACCTCGCGTTGGTCAAGTGTCAGTGTATTCGCGCCTGAGCCTCGCACGTCAATCTGTTCGATGCCGGCGATGGCGTGGTCACTGATCGCGGTGAGGTCAAGGGTGATCCCTGCCCCATCGAGGCGCAGGGTGTCGAAGCCGTTGCCGCCGGTCAGTCTGACGAAAGTTGTGTCTGAGACAGCCAGTGTGTCGTCGCCCTGGCCGGTACTGATCACGTCCGGGCCGCCGTTGCCTGTGACTGTGTCGTTACCTGCGCCGGAGATGACGGCATCACGTGCGGCGGTGCCAACGAGTGTGTCATTCAGAGCGCCGCCGGCCTGTGTCACGGTGCCGACAAAGTCTCGGCCATAGAGCAGGAATGTTCGGCCCGCGTCACCGTTGATGCCAACATCGGCGTCACGGGCGGCGATTAGCAGGTCGGCGTACCCGTCGCCGTTGACGTCGCCGGCTGCGCTGACGTATCGGCCTGCGTGGTCCAATGTGTCGGCACCATTGATGAGCATCCCGCCGTTGCCGGGCAGGGTCGCGAGGTCCAGCGTGGCACTGAATACGCCAGCGCGTCCGAACAGCAGGTAAGCCTCGCCCTGCTGGAAGCCGCCGCCCGCCGCCATGCTTACGCCGATCACCAGGTCGTCGAAGCCGTCGCCGTTGACATCGCCGACGCCCGCGACATTGAAGCCGGTGCGGTCGCCTAGATCGACACCTTGAATGGCAAAGCCGTTGGTCCCGTTCAGGGAAGCCAGTGTGATGGTCGTTGGGAAAGCGGCAGCCTGACCGAATATGACATAGGCATTGCCCGCACTGGTCGGGTCGGCAGATGCCGGTGCCCCGATGAGCAGGTCGCCGAAGCCGTCGCCGTTGAAGTCACCGATCGCGGAGCCTGTGAAGCCCAGTTCCAGGTCAGCGGCATCGCCTTCGATGACAAAGCCATTGGTGCCGTTGATCGTAGAGAGGTTGAAGTCGGCTGGGAACCCGGAGGTTTGGCCGAAGACGACATAGGTTTTCCCGGCAGATGAGTCCGCACCGACCGTCGAGCCGGGCGCACCGATCCGGATGTCCGCGATCCCGTCGCCGTTGATATCACCGGCAGAGCCGACGCTGAACCCGGCGCTGTCGCCGGCATCGGAACCGGTGATGATGAAACCGTTAGCGCCTGTCAACGAACCGGCAAGCACGACAGCGGGCATGGCTGCGGTTGATCCGAAGATAACGTAGGAACGGCCCGTGTCTATAGTGACGCCGTCGTCGCCGGTGGTCGAGCCGATAATGACATCAGCCAGTCCGTCGCCGTTGACATCGCCCAGTCCGCTGACCGAGAACCCGGTCCTGTCCAACGTGGCCGCACCCTCAAAGCGGTAGCCGTTGGTGCCGTTGAGGGTGGTTAGGTCCAGGGTCGCGGCGAAGGGTGTGGACTTGCCGTAGACCACATAGGCGACCCCCGAGCGGTTGCCGTTGGGGTCGGCCTTGGATGCGCCAAACACCAAATCATCCAGCCCGTCGCCGTTGACATCGCCAGCAGAAGCAACCGAGACACCCAGGTCGTCGCCGCTTACCAGTGCGTCGATGCGGAAGCCGTTGGTGCCGTTGAGCGTTGACAGGTCAAACTCTGCGGGGAATCCGCCTGCCTGGCCAAAGATGATGTAGACCGATCCGTCATTATTTCCCACGGGGTCCGCGCCCGGTGCGCCGATAATCAGGTCGTCGAAGCCGTCGCCGTTGATATCCCCAGCCGAACTCGCAGAGTTGCCCGCGATGTCGCTGGCTGCTACGCCGTTGAAGACCGTGCCCTCGGTCCCGTCGCCGCCGTTGCTGGCAAGCAGGTCAGACAACTCGATCGTGGTTGCGGTCGGCACGACGATCAGCAATTCATCAATCGTCGCGTCCGCCCCGGCGTTGCCCACGGCGTCGGTCGCGCTGACCGCAACATCGTATGTCGCAACAGGGAGCGCCGGGTTGATCGTGTTATTCGCAAGGGTCCAGGTGCCGTCCCCGTTGTTGGTCGCCACATAGACAACACCGTTCACCGTGACGCTGATGGTGGCGGTGGTGTCGTCGATCGTGCCGGTCAGTTCAGGCGTCGTGTCCGTGGTGACAAGCGGGTCGATGGTCACAGCCGGGGCAGTGGTGTCGATGGTCAGCTCATCGGTCGTGCTGTCTGAGATCATGAAGGGGTCGGCGTTGGTGCCTTGCGCGGTCACGTCGTACACGCCGTCGGCCAGCGTCGGGGCGATCGTGTTGTCGGGCAGGGTCCATGTGCCGTCGCCGTTGTTGGTCGCGGCATAGGGCGTGCCGTTCACGGTGACAACCACCACGACGCCGGTTGAATTGCCGTTGATCAGGCCGGTGAGTTCCGGTGTTACGTCGCTGGTGGTTAAAGGGTCTACCGCGATTGTGAACGGTGCATTAAGAACCTCAAGGGCAGCAACCTCGGTGACATTCCCGAGGTTCCCCGCCGCATCGACCGAGGTGACGGTGACGTCGTACATCCCGGGTGCCAATGGCGTGGTGATCACGTTATCAGGCAGGGTCCAAGTGCCATCGCCGTTGTTGACCGCTGGAAACGCCCCGGCAACACCAGAAAGTGTCACCGTAATCGACGCTGCACTATCCAGGTCGGCCACGGTGCCGGTCAACTCAGGTGTGGTATCGCCTGTCGATAGGCTATCAACGGTGACAACGGGGTTGGTCAGATCGATCGTCAGTTCGCCAGTCGTGGCATCCGAGCCATCCACCAATGCCAGGTTCGTGGCCGTCACACTGACATCGAATACGCCCTCGGCCAGCGTCAGGGTGATCGTGTTATCCGCGAGCGTCCAGGTGCCGTCGCCGTTGTTAGTCGCGATGTAGATGATGCTGTCCACGGTAACGCTGACCGTGGATTCGGCATCGGACACCGTGCCGGACAGGCCGGGGGTGGTGTCGTTGGTTATCAGGGTATCGACTGTAACAACCGGCGCGGTCGTGTCGATGGTCAGCTCATTGGTCGTGGCGTCGCTGCCGACATTGCTGCCCGAGTCGGTCGCGGTCACGGAGACGTCGTACGTCCCGTCGGCGAGTGCCGGCGTGATCGTGTCGTTCGCCAGCGTCCAGGTGCCGTCACCATTGTTGGTCGCTGCGTACACGATCCCGTTCACGGTCACGGAAATCGCTGCGCTGGTGTCCGCATCAACGACGGTACCGGTGAGTTGGGGCGTCGAGTCGCTGGTAGTCAGTATATTGACTGTTACCACGGGCACGGTGTCGATTTCCAGGTTGACGGTGGCGGGGAGCAACCCCTGGTTCCCAGCGGCGTCCGTGGCTTGCACATCAATGACGTGGATGCCCTCAGCCAAGTCCGGGGTGATCGTGCCAGCGGGGAGCGTCCATGTGTTATCGCCGTTGTTGACTGCATCGAAGATGTTGCCATCGACCGAAACCTTTACGGCTGCCGTGGTGTCCGCATCGACCACCGTGCCGGTCAACTCGGGGGAGGCAATATCCGTGGTTCCGGGCGCATTGATCGTGACCACCGGGGCGGTCGCGTCGATGCTTAATTCAAGGGTCGTCGCATCCGTGCCGATGTGCCCAACCGTGTCGGTCGCGGTGACGACGACTTCATAGACCCCATCGGCAAGGTTCGGGTTGATAACTCCTGCGGCGAGTGTCCATGTCCCGTCGCCATTATTGGTGGCGAGATGATTATTCCCATCGACATTAACACTAATCGCGGTGTTGGGGTCGATGTCGCTGATGGTCCCGGTCAACTCAGGTGAGTCTGAATTCGTAAACAGCGTATCGACGGTGACCACCGGAGCGGCGTTGTCGATAATCAATTCGTTGAAGGTCTGGTCATTGCCGAGGTTGCCAGCGGTATCGGTCCCGACCGCCAGCACTTCGTACACACCGTCCGTCAGATCGGGCGTGATCGTCCCCGCCGCGAGCGTCCACGTCCCGTCGCCGTTGACCGTCGCGGGGTAGGTGGTGCCGTTGACCGTAACCTGCACGGTGGTGGCGGGGTCGAGATCGTTGATCGTGCCGGTAAGCTCTGGCGAACGGGTATCGGTGGTCAACGGGTCAACCGTGACCACCGGGTCGATGATGTCCGCCAGCAGGATAAGGATCAGCGTCGCGTTGCCTTGTGAGAACGTGAGGTGCTGATCGCCGTTGATGACCTGGGTATTTGTCTGGGTCCAGCCGGAGCCGATGTTGATCGTGCCGTTGATGTCGCGCACCACGGTGAGGGTGTTGCTGGTATCCGAGATATTCAGGACTTCCTGAAGGTCGAGCGTGACGGTGTTCGCGCCGCCGCTGAGGTCGATCCGCTCGATGCCTGTGAGTCGGGAGTCCTGGATCGAGGTGAGGTCCAGTGTCAGCCCGCCGCCATCAAGTAGAAGGATGTCCGTCCCGCTGCCGCCGTCGATGCGCTTGAATGTGGTGTCAGCGATCTTTATTTCATCGTCACCCTGGCCGGCGATGATCACGTCCGCCCCGCCGTTGCCGGTGATAACGTCGTCGCCGCGTCCCGCCACAATCACATCAGCGCCGCCTGTGCCGACCAGTCCGTCCGCAGAAGCGGACCCCAGGTGTGTGACCGCGTCGGCGAAGTCGCCGCCGAATACCAGGTAGCTCTCGCCGGACTCCCCGCCGTTAGGGTCCGCCAGGAAAGCGCCGATGATGAAGTCAGCGAACCCGTCGCCGTCCACATCTCCCGCTTCGCGGATCGAGGTGCCGGAACTGTCTAAACTATCGATCCCGTTTAGTTTGAAGCCATCCGCGCCGGCCAAGGCCGACAAGTTCAATGACGCGGGCATCGCCGATGATCGGCCCAAAACCAGATACGTCTCACCCGAGCGTGTGCCGTTGGGATTCGCACGATCCGCAGCCACGAGCAGGTCGTCCAGCCCGTCACCATTGACATCACCCGCCGCACTCACCGCCAGGCCCGCCCGGTCGCCGGCATCAATCCCGTTGAGCTTGAACCCGTTGGCCCCGGTCAGGGTAGATAGATTCAGTGACGAGGCGAACACACCGGCGTGCCCAAACACAACGTAAGCGCTGCCCGAACCCGCAGCCGAGCCGTCGGCCACCGGGGCACCGATCAAGACGTCGGCAAACCCGTCGCCGTTGAAGTCGCCAGCAGACGAGACGGAACGCCCCGCGTTATCCAGTGACGTTTCCCCGTTGATAATAAAACCGGTAGTCCCGTTGAGCGTTGCGGGGTTCAAGGTCGCAGCAAAGCCACTGGTTTTACCGAATACCACGAAGGCCGAGCCGGAATCCGCCGCGCCGATGGGGTCGTCTCGGAACGCTCCGACGATCACGTCGTCGATCCCGTCGCCGTTCACATCACCCGCCGCGTTGGCAGAAATACCAAGCTGATCGTCCGCGGACACGCCGTTGATCACAAAGCCGTTGGTACCGGTAAGCGTGCTGAGGTCGAAACTTGATCCGAACCCGGTTTGGCCAAACACGACGTAGGCCGTGCCCGAATCCGTGCCGTTGGGTGTGGCAAGCGAAGCGCCGAGGATGAAGTCGTCGATGCCGTCGCCGTTGACATCCCCCGCGCCGCGGACCGAGAACCCAAGCCGATCGCCCGCGCTCAGGCCGTCGATGCTGAATCCGTTCGTGCCGTTGAGCGATGACAGTTCAAGTGTAGATGCGAACGCCCCCGCCTTGCCGTAGACCACATACGCCTGCCCGGATTCCAGGCCGCCGGGTGAAGCGACAAACGCACCGATCAACAGGTCGTCAAACCCGTCGCCGTTGACATCCCCAGCGGCCGCAACCGATCGCCCGGAGAAATCACCCGCCGTGATGCCGTTGATCTTAAAACCGTTCGTGCCGTTAAGAGAAGACAACTGAAGGGTCGGGCTGAAGCCCCCCGCCTGGCCGAACACCACGAAACTCGCGCCCGAGTCCGCGCCGTTGGGCGCATCACGGAACGCACCGATAATCACATCATCAAACCCATCACCATTGATATCCCCAGCCGAACTGACCGACACACCCGCGCGATCGCCCAGCGACACGCCGTTGATGACCACGCCTTGGGAGCCGTCGCCCCCGTTTGCCGCCAGCAGGTCCGACAACTCGAACACCGGCGTCGCGGAGAGCAACACCCGCTGCTCGAGTGATTCCAGCCCGCTGCGCATATCATGCCCCGCGTCGGAGTTCACCGCAGTTCCACCCTGCCGTTTGAGCCAGCGCCGGTAAGCACGTTGGCTTCGGAACCGCCGACCCTGTCGCTTCGCATCCGCTGATTGATTGCGCATCAAGAACTTCTCCCGTCAGAACTAAACGAACCCGAATCCGGCCATCACGAAGCGAATCCAAAGCCCGTCATACCAGAGCCTGACCCGCCAAGTGCTGTGCCAACACCAATCCATGTACTCTGGCACAGCCCGGCCTACCACCGGGTAAACCTGCACCGCCAGCGCAGACCATTAATTATACCACCCACACGCAACAAGCAACCCAAACACCGGTTTCCGGCCGATCTTTGGGCCTGATCCTCTCTTATTCAGGAAAACACCCCGATCAGGCCCAACAGATTACCCAGCTTAACGGGGAGGTCTTCTGGTCCTACGGATTCAGGTAAGTTTCTGCGTGTGTGCTGTGACGTAACCCATACTCAGCCCGGCGTTTCCACGCCGGGCTAGGTGCTGAGACTAAGTGGAATCCGTATAAGAGTTGCCGGAGGAACTGTGAAACCTGATGCGAACGGACCATCACGCTCGTTCACTTCGCCTCGGTGAACGTTGGGATACCAAACTGCAGCGACCCAAGCTCAGGCCCGCATGGTGAGCAGACATATTGACGGCCCAAAAGTGGGCGGCGAAAACGTGTATGGCGGTTGCCACAGTTAGGACAGACCGCGACCCAGTGGCCTTTGGGCATGACCGCCTCGTGATCGAGCCGTTTTGGTTCCGCCCCGATACGCAGACACACCGCACGCCACTTTGGGCCGTGCCCCGCCCTCTCCCCGGCGATCGCGTGGGCGATCTCGTGCAGGATCGTGTCGCGCACGGCGGGTTCGTCGTTGTGTGCGACAAAGTACATGGATAATTCGATGCGCTTGCGCGTGTAGTCACACAAGCCCAACGTGCGCTTGCCACGATTAAAAACAAACACCCACCGCCGTAGTTTGTGCTCGGCGATCAGAGTCTTGGCGAGTTGTTCAGCATCGTTAAAATCCATTTCGTCACAACCATCCTATCCCAGAGGCCTACCCGGTCGACTCGTTACGGACACCTTGCTCCCGAACCACGGCTGGCTCTGCGCCTATCTCACACACCCGCACTCCGGGCACGCCCTCATCACGCTACGATTAAATTGGGAACGCTCTAATCTCCCACCTCATCCTCATCATTCAACATCCGCACCGCTGGGCTGTCCATGTCGTCGTACTGACCTGAGCGCGTGGCCCAGATGAAGGCGGCGACAAACACACCCGCGAGTAGGATCGCCAACGGCAGGACCAGATAGATGACGCTCATGGCTTGTCTCCTTCATACGCCCCCGGCCTCGTCCCCGGTCCCTGTCCATCGGAAATAAAAGCCCGGTTGCTCAGCGCTAATGCTAAGACGGTCAACGAACTCACCGGCATCAATACCGCAGCGATCAGTGGGTTGATGATACCCATCGCTGCGAGGCTTACACCCACCGCATTGTAGGCGAGGGACACGCCAAGGCCACGTCGGATGCCACGGATCACCTGCCGGGAAGCACGCGTCAGCCCGATGATCGGCGTGAGTCCCGGTCGGCTTAGATAGATGTCGGCTGCGGCGAGGCTGGCCTCTGCGCCGCCGTGGACCGCGATGCCCAGTGTGGCGGCTGCCAGAGCCGCCGCGTCGTTCACGCCGTCGCCGACCATGACGACCGGGCCGAGTTTGCTGTAACGATGGACCAGCTCGACTTTCTGTTCGGGCATCACCTGGCTGTGGGTATCGTCGGGTGACAGGCCAAGCTCGTGGGCGACCTGGCTCACCACTGCCTGGTGATCGCCTGAGACCATACCCATACGCCAGCCCATCCGGCGCAGCGCATCGATCGCCTCCCGCGCGTCCGGCCGAACCGCGTCACCAAAACCCGCGACCGCCTTGACCTCGCCATCCACCGCGATCAGTACCGGTGTCAGGCTTTCACCGGTAATTTGTTTGATACGATCATCCACCCAATGCGGCACGCTCTGCACGCCATGCTGAACATAGTCCGACGAACCGATCTGCACGAGTTGCCCATCGACACACGCGCTGATCCCGCCGGTGTCCGACTGTACGATGTCGGCCACCTCGTCATCATTGTCAGGCGTGCCCAGTGCTTCGATCATCGCGCGAGCAATCCGGTGCGACGAGTGCACTTCCACCGCGGCTGCAAGGGGCTTCACCTCTTCATCACCAAACCAATGGACCAAGGTGGTCTTGCCCATCGTAACGGTGCCGGTCTTGTCTAACAGGATCGTCCCGCAGCGGGCCATGTGTTCCAGCGCCGCCCCACCTTTGATCAGAATCCCTCTGCGTGCCGCCCGGCCAATCGCCACCGCAAGCGTCAACGGCGTCGCCAACCCCAACGCACACGGGCAGGCCACGATCAGCAACGCCACCGTGTGGTCCGCCGCATTGGCTGGGTCGTACCAGATCCAGAACGCAAACGTCAGGGCCGCCAACGAAATAACCGTCACCACAAACCACCCCGCAAGACGGTCGGCGGCCTGCGCGACCGGGGCTTTGTTTCGCGTGCTCTCCTCGACCAACGCCATCAACGCCCCGACCCGGGTGCGTTCGCCGGTGGCGTGGACACGGACGCGCAGTGTGGATGTCAGGTTGACGCTGCCGGCATGCACACGATCGCCCGCCGCCACAGCGACCGGCCTTGATTCGCCGGTCAACAGCGATTGATCCACCTCGCTGGTTCCCTGGATAACTTCCCCATCCACCGGCACGGATTCCCCCGCGATCAACTCGACCGTGTCGCCCTGCTCCAACGCCTCGATCGGCACCTCGGTGACAAGCTCACCATCCACCCGCCGCGCAGACACCGGCGTCAACCGAAACAATTGCTCCACCGCATCGGCGGCACGTCGTTGCTGTCGGCGTTGGATCGCTCTGCCGACAAGCAACAGAAAGACCAGCACGGTCAACGAATCAAAGTAAACCTCGCCGTCACCGCGCAGCGTGTTCACCGCCCCGGCGATCCCCCCGGCCGCTAACCCGATCGCGATCGGCAGGTCCATGTGTGGTGTGCGTGTACGGATCGCCGACCACGCGCCACGGAAAAATACCGACCCCGGCCAAGTAAACGCAAGCAACGCGATCCCCATCCCGACCCAGCGAAACAGCGTCTTGTATTCATCTTCGATCCCCGTGAAGTAGCCCGCATAAAGGCAGATCGCCAGGATCATCGCGTTACCCACCGCCGCGCCAGCCACGGCGATGCGTATCAGTTCACGCCGATTCTCCCGTGTCACCATCGCACCGACCGCCACGTCCCGCGCCGGGTGCGGCGGGTAACCCAACGAGTCCAACGCCGCAGCGATCTTGGATAAGTCAACCTGCTTGGGATCCCAGGTCAAACCCACCAATGACTTGTGCATGTTCAGCCGAGACTCGACGACCCCCGGGACGACGCCCGGCAATTTCTCGACCAACCAGAGACACGCGGCACAGTGGACCCCTTCTAGGTAAAACGCCGTACTCCGCAGGCCGTCCGGCCGATCTTCGCAACAGCGGGTAACAAATGCCTCGTGGTCAAACGCGGCATAACCCGCGCCCGTGGTCTTGGCGGGTTGCGTCTGGGCCCCCTGCCGCTGCTTGAGTCGGTAGTATGAATCCAGACCCATCTGATGGATGACCGCATACACCGCCTCGCAGCCGTGACAACAGAACTGTTTGTCAGAAGCCGGGTCGATCAGACCTTTGGGCACCGGCAACCCGCAGTGCGCGCACGCCAGATTCTCGCTGGATCGTTGTGTATCCTGCCCGGTGTCGGTCGGCCTGGTTGGGGTGTCAGTCGGCATCTTCTACACAACAGGGTAACGGCCCTTCGGGGAGTTGCTGAATAGTCTCCGCCTTGTGTTGTGGCGACTGGTCGGAAAGTGTATCGGGAGACTGGGCATAGACGGCAGAAGACAGGTCCACGCGGTGAATCACGGTGTAAAGCCCGACCAACACGATGGCGATCGCTGTGGCTGCGGGCATGTGTCTGCCCAACACGCCGGTGAGGCTCTGGATGCCTGCCCCCAGCGCCGCCAACGCCGGCACCGTGCCCAGCCAAAACACCGCCATCGTCAACGCACCGTACACCGGGCTTGCCGTCCCCGCCGCGACTGCGGCATAGGCATACAACCAGCCGCAGGGCAACAAGGTCGTCAACAGCCCAATGGTCAACGCCCGGGGCATCGGCTTCATCCCCATCGCAATCATCTGCCCCGCACCGACAACCCTATGGATAAACTTCGGCATAGGTGTCTTGGGTAGCTTGACCCCCATCACACGCAACAAGGTTGTCAGCCCAAACACAATCATAATCACACCCGCAGCCACCGCCGCGATGCGCTGCACGCCAACAAACTCACCGCCTAAGTTAAGCGCCGCCCCCAACGCCCCCCCGATCGCGCCCAAGGCTGTGTACGTCACCAGCCGACCGCCGTTGTAGGCCATGCTCAAGACCGCTTTGCTGCGCCACCCCGACTCCTCCCCCGTCCCGACCGCGAAGGCGACGAAGGCCCCGCACATCCCCACGCAGTGCAGGCTGCCGACCAGGCTGGCGATCAGTAGTGCGACAATCGGGACGGTCATCGTGGTGCCCACCGATCCGCACCGACCTGTTGCTTTAGGGTAAAGGGATAAACATCTTCACCCCGACGGGCCACGAATCCCAACTCCCACAGACCGGCCTTACGCATCTTCATCTGCGTCACATACTCGCCCGGAGCGGCCTCTTTCAGCTCAGCCTCAACGACCTGGCTGGCCCGTGCAAGGTGAAACGCGACAACACTCACCGACGCCCCGGTAAGCGGTTCCCCCTGCGCATCCTTCAACGACAACCTGACCGTGCGATCGCCCAGCATGTCCGCACTCTCAGCAACCACCAACGCCACATTCCAACCCAACGCTTCACCCGCGCGAAGCTCAGCCATGTGCTCGTCCCACGCCAGCGCCTTGGTGTGGTAATCGCGCACAATCGCCTGCGAGGGATCAGAGGTCGCCACGAAGAAAGAGATCGTACAAATGATGATCTGCACCCCCAGCATCCCGACGACAATCGCCGGCCAAACCCACGCCGGGCCGTATTTCTCTTCGCCTTCGGGTTGAGAATCCCCAGGGGCGGGGGGTGGGGAACCCGGGGGCGGGGTTTTTGCGGTGAGTTGTGTCATTTTGCGTCCCCTTGGCCGGTCGTCTCGGGTATTGATTGCGCGGGCGTCGAAGCCTTTTTCTTCGCAGGCCCATAAGGCCCAAGCAATCGACAAGGAATATCCTGCTCAAACCCCGCACCGTCACTGACGTGCAGAATGATGTCACGTACCCCATCGGTAAACGCCGACCGCGGCAGGACGATCAGCACACCCTCCGTCCGCGACGCGCCGGGGTCGATCGCCAGCGGGTTCTCCGCTAGCTCGATCCGCGTCACCACATCACTGACGGGTTCAACCATGTATGCCACCGCCATCTCCCGGCGGTTGGTGATCTTAATCCGCATCGAGTTGGACACCTGCCCGTCATCCATCACTGTAAACGGGTTGCCCAGGTTGCGCAGCAGCACCACGTCCGCCGACTTCTTCACACTCAGCAACACACCGATCGCGGTCAACAGCACCAGCATAATCACCGGGTAGATCACGACGCGCGGACGAAATAGCCCGGTCGATTCACCATCGATCGCGGCCTGCGTGCTGTAGCGGATCAGCCCATCATCTCGGCCGAGCTTCGCCATCACCGGAGCGCAGGCGTCGATACACTGCGCACAGCCGATGCACTCCATCTGTAACCCATCACGGATGTCGATCCCGGTCGGGCAGGTGTCCACACACAGATGACAATCCACGCAGTCCCCCGCCTGCTCGGCTTTACCCTCGGCTGACTTGCGTTTCTTACCCCTCGGCTCGCCCCGGGTCTTGTCGTAGCTGACAATCAACGACTGGCGATCAAGCAGCGCCGACTGGAGTCGACCGTACGGGCACGCGATGATGCAGGTCTGCTCACGGAAGAACCCGAAGTCAAACATCATCGCCCCGGTCACGGAAGCCATGACCACGAAAGCAACCGGATGGTCAAAAGGCGAGCTGGTGATCCACACCGCCAGGCTTTCAACACCTACAAAGTACGCTAGAAACGTGTGCGCCAGGTACATCGAGACCAGCAGGTAAACCGCGTAGCGTGCGATTTTTCGCCAACCCGCGACGGGCTTGCGCGGCTTGCCGCCCTTGCCCTTGGTGCCTTCGAAGAGCCGTTCGATCGGGCGGTAGACAAACTCCAAGTACACCGTTTGTGGGCAGGCCCATCCGCACCAGACCCGGCCAAACATCGCCGTCATCAGGAAGATGCCCAGCAGCAGCGTCAACAACGTCAGCGCCAGCAGGATCGTATCGGTCGGAAGAAACGTGAACCCCAAGAGGATAAACTTGCGGTGCAGGATATCCAGCAGGACCAGCGGTTTTTCCAGACCCAATATGAGATGGACGTAGGGGGTGAGTGTGAAGGCGACGATCAGGAAATAGGCGAATATCCGTCGGGCCGTGAGAAAGGAGCCGCCAGAGAGCTTGGGATTGAGCCAACGACGCGAGCCATCTTTCTCCAGCGTCGAGAGGACGCGCTCTTCAGGCTCAAGCAGTGAGGATGGCAAAATAATCGCTCGTCAGTGGGGATGCTTAGGCCATCGTAGCCGTGCTAATGGGGCATTTCTACAGGCACTTACTCGGATGCTGCTTCCGGGGGTGCTTCGGGCCAGGGGTCGATTTTCGATCCTTGTTGACCTAACGGACCGTCTTTATTCTGTCCGCGCAGGCTGGCGACGTAGGCCGAGACCATAACGATCTCGTTGGGGTGCAGACGGTTCTGCCAAGCCGGCATCGCGCCGTTGGCTGCGCCGTCCTGGATCACCGTGGCGATATCGCCCAGCCGCTTGACGTTCTTAAAGTAGTCGTCGGTGAGGTTCGGGCCAACCATGCCGATCCCCCCCTTGGCGTGGCAGGAGACGCAGTTGCCCTCGAACGTCTTCTGCCCGAACAGCAGCCAATCCTTCTTCTGCATGTATTTCAGGATCGTCGGCTCATCCGGCGTAAGTGTGCCGATCTCCTCAAACTGCAATTTCAGATTCGCGGTGACCGCCTGATCGTACGCCTCCGCCACACTGGTCCCAAGCGTGCCCAACTGGTACGCCATGTAATACAGCACCGCAAATACAACCCCACCAAAAAACATCCAGCTCCACCACCCGGGGATCGGGTTGTCGAACTCGCGGATGCCATCGTATTCGTGACCAGTCAACTCATCTTGAAGCGGAGATTTACTCATCGTGCGTTGCTCCGTGCTCGGCGCTTTTTTTCGGTGGACCGACATCCTCGGTCAGGGCCATCCGTGCGAAGTGTTCCATCTCGCTCTTGGGACGCATGAAGGTTGAAACCAGGATCATGATGAACGCCAGGAAAAATAAGGCCAATGCGATCTCGGCAAATATCCCAAAGCCCGCGTATTGCGTGATCAGTTGGATCATCAGTGACCTCCTCCCGCTGCGGGTTCATCCGTTGACTCGGTTTCAGCCTCCGGCTCAGGCGTCTTATAGATATCGGTCCCAAGCCGCTGCAGGTACGCAATCAACGCCACCACTTCCTTATCCTCAAGCCCCGGCGGTCCGTTCTGCTCAACGATCTCCCCAGCAATCAACTTAGCCTGAGCACGGGCCAATTCCTCCGCGTTGTCCTGCTCGTCCTGGGTATAAGGCACGCCCAGGAAAACCATCGCCTTGACACGCAACGGGATCGACTTGAAATCCAATTCCTTTTTCTCGAACCAGGGATACGCCGGCATGATCGACCCGGGCGTGATCTGCGCCGGGTCCTGGAAGTGGCGTACATGCCAGATGTGCGATTGCTTGCCGCCCTCGCGTGCCAGGTCCGGGCCGATCCGGCGCGAACCCCACTGGAACGGGTGGTCGTAAACGAACTCGCCGGGCTTGGAGTATTCCCCGTACCGGATCGTCTCGGCAAGCAGCGGGCGGATCATCTGGGAGTGGCAGTTGTAGCAGCCCTCCGAGACATAAATGTCCCGCCCCGCCAGTTCCAACGGCGTGTAAGGCGTCACCGTCGAGATCGTCGGAACATTCGAGCGGATCAGGAACGTCGGGATAATCTCAAACAGCGATGCCGCCCCCACCGCGATCAGAACCCACACCGTGAAACGCACCGGCAGCCGTTCCCATTTGCGGTGCCACTTGAACTGCATCCAGATGTCCACCTTGTGCCCAAGGTCCGTCACGCCCTTGAGCCTGGACTCCGGCGGCGGCGGATCGACATAACCCTTAGACAACGCCGGAGCTTCATGCACCGGCACATCGTAAACCTTCGGTCGGCTACGCCAGGTCTTGTAATAGTTGTACGCACACAACAACGCACCCACCATGTAGCACGAGCCGCCGACGACACGCATCCAGTAAAACGGGATGGACCGCGTAACCGATTCGACAAAGTCGGGGTACATGAGCTGTCCCTGATCGGTCATGGCACGCCACATCAACCCCTGCGTCAGACCCGCAACATAGATCGGGATGACATATAAAAGTATCCCGGCCGTCGCTAAGTAAAAGTGCGTCTCCGCCAGCTTCTTGCTGTAGAGCTTGGTCTGGAACAATCTCGGCAGCAGGTAGTACATCATGCCGAAGGCCATGAACCCGTTCCACCCCAGCGTCCCGGCGTGGACGTGTGCGATCGTCCAATCCGTGTAATGGCTCAACGCATTGACGCTCTTGATCGACAGCAACGGCCCCTCGAACGTGCTCATCCCGTAGAACGTCACCGCCACCACGAAGAACTTCAGCACCGGGTCGGTCGTCACCTGGTGCCAGACGCCTCGCAGCGTCAACAGCCCGTTGATCATCCCGCCCCAGCTAGGCATCCACAGCATCACCGAGAAGATCATCCCCAGTGTTGTCGCCCATTCAGGCAAAGCCGTGTAGTGCAGGTGGTGAGGCCCGGCCCAGATGTAGATAAAGACCAGCGACCAGAAGTGGATGATGCTCAGCTTGTACGAAAACACCGGCCGATCCGCGGCCTTGGGCATGAAGTAATACATCAGCCCCAAAAACGGCGTGGTTAAAAAGAACGCCACCGCGTTATGCCCGTACCACCACTGCATAAACGCATCTTGAACGCCCGCATAGATCGGGTAACTCTTAATCAGCGTCCCGCCGAAGATCGGGATCACCAGGTTATTAAAGACATGCAGCATCGCCACCGTCAGGATCGTCGCGATGTAGAACCACAAGGCAACGTACAGGTGACGTTCACGACGCTTGATCAGCGTCATCAGGAAGTTGCCGCCGAAGAACCCAAGCCAGACCACCGCGATCGCGATGTCGATCGGCCATTCAAGCTCCGCGTACTCCTTGCTCTGGGTGATCCCCAAAGGCAACGTGACCACGGCACTAACAATAATCAGTTGCCAACCCCAGAAGTGCAGCTTGCTTAACAGGTCGCTGTACATCCTCGCCTTGCACAGCCGCTGGGTCGAGTAATACACACCCGCAAAGATCGTGTTCCCGGCAAACGCAAAAATCGCCGCGTTGGTGTGCAGCGGGCGCAGCCGACCGAACGTGATGTACGGGATCCCCATGTTCGCCTGCGGGAATGCTAACTCGATCGCGATGATGATCCCGACCAGGAACGCCACCAGCGCCCAGATAAGCGTCGCCAGCAGGAACAACCGCACGATTCCATCGTCGTAGCTGAACTTTTCGAGGATGCCGGACTTGGACAGCGCCGGGTCTGTGGGTTCCGTCGTTTGGATTGTTGTCAACGTCCGGGGTCTCCTGATCGTGAGGGCCTGTTGCATCCGCCCGGTCGGCCCATGTGAGGTATCGTCGGCAAAGGTATCGGCCCAAGTCTATCTTTTGATAGTTCGGCTGTCATCCTGGACAACCACCCCGCGAGATTCACGGGGTGGTTGTGTGGAAAAACGTAGTCTGTGACCAAACACCACAGGCTAACCCAAGTGGCCCGGCCAACTGACTTTTTCGGTTTAGAACGACCAGACCAGCGAGAACGTCCAGCGGTAGCCGAAGATATCGTCCTGATCGGTCAACGGCATCTCGTAGGCGACCCGGGCCGCCACGTTGTCTGCCGGGCGGATTTCACCACCCAGGCCCAGCGTGATGACGTCCTCGCTCTTGCCGCCGCCCAGATTCACCACATCCAGCCCGGAGAACAGAAGCGGTGCCGTCGAGCCTTCGCCGGTCGTGTGGAAGCCGTTGATCTCAACCACCGGGCTGAAGTAATCGCAGACGAAGTAGTCGGCGTGCAGGTGCCAGTCGATCGTGTCGGAGTTGCCAAATCCCTGGCGCTGGTCCTTGTCGTCTGTGACATGCACACCGCCATTTAGGTGTAGGTCCGCCCCGCCCCATGGCACTTCAGGTAAAGCCGAAACCAACATAGGAGCATTTTGGGGGTTTTCAACCCATGTCATTGTATTTCGATCTTTTTAACCTGTTTTAGGCCGTAAAAGTCCGTAAACAAGGCAAACACAGTCATATTCCGTGTTTTTAGACACTCAGCGCCCCGTCGGCCTCCAAGGCAGCGGGCGGTCAACGTCGGCAGGCTCATCCAAATACCGCGAATATTCCGGGTCGTGAAGGATCGCCGACAACGCCTCCATGTCCCGCTGCAACTCTTTCTGCAATGCCGGGTAGTAATGCTCGGTGTAGAAGAAATACTGCGCCACATCCTCATCAATCAGAAAGACCTGGTCCTCCTTGATCGTCGGCATCAACAGCAGCCGACCCTGTGTGAAGTTCCGCAACCGAAGCGACTGGTGCGTGGCATTAAGCTGCACCGTGCTCTTGACAACCACCGCCCGCCGCAACCTGCGCAGGTCTCTTTCGTCTTTCAACAGTATCGTAAACCGCCTATGCCCCTGCGCGTCGGGCTGGTTAAGTTCCCACAGCTTAGCCCCCCAATCATCGCGATCCACGCAGTCAACCAACCTCACCTCCGGCACGGGCTGGGTCGGCGCATCAACCGCCCCACCAAACACCTGTTCCGTAAAGATGATCGCCACCGCCTGATCGCCCAGCCCCTCGAACAACCAGTTCTCTTCCTCCCAGAACCCGGGCCGCTCAACACCCAGCCGGTTGGCTAGATATTCCTCTAAGAACTCAACAGAGAACCCCGCCGGGCTGTCCATCTCATCCTTGAAGAAAATCATCCGTGACGGGTTCGCCTGGTCGTCGATCCCGCGCCGCTTGATAACCTCGTACATCTGCCGGTAGACCAAAATCCGCTCACCGGGGATCCGCTCATCGGCATACCGATCAAACGGGTACGTCCCCACCAGGTCGGGCCGACGGCGCAACACCTGCTGCGCCAGACCTGACATCTTCTGAACCTGTAGATTCTCAAACAGGAACCGCAGGTCAAACACATCCTCCGCCCGGATGCGATAAGCATCGCGGAACAACTCGTTGTCGAAGCTGTCGAACGCGTCCTTGTCCTCGGGCATGTTCCGCCCAACCACCTGGTCCTTCGGCAGAACATACGGCGTGATGACGATAATCACCTCACGCTTAAGCCTGCTTTTCGTCGTGCTCTTAAACAGGTTGCCGAGGATCGGAATATCACCCAGCAACGGCACCTTCTCTTCCAACTCGACGCTGTCCTTGCTCACCAGCCCGCCGATGATAAATGGCGTGTTGTTGGCGATCCGCGTCTGGGTCTGCACACGGCGCAGGGCGATTCGCGGAGCGCGGGCCAACTCGTCACCACTGTTGTCCGTGATAATCAAATCCTCGCCCGGCACCTGAGCAGATACGATCGCATCGATCTGCATACTCACCTCTTCGCCGTCGGCGCTGATACGTGGACGAACATTCAACAAGATTCCCACCGGTATGTACTCGAAGTTAAAGCTGATCTTGTCCCCCCCCAGTGTCCCGGTGACGCTCGTCGCAATCGGGATCTCTTCACCAACCCGGATCGACGCCTGCCGGTTGTCCAGTGTCAGCACGCTTGGCCTCGACAAAATCTCCGCCTGGCGGGACGTGATCAACGCCTTGATCTGCGCACGCCAGTGGTTGTTAATATCCAGAATCGTCACATCGAGTGTCGGGCTACCATCGAAACCGGGGAACCGCCCTAACTGAACATCGTCAAGCCCATCTAAGGTAGACGTGCTGAGAAACGGTGACTCCAACTCCCACTGCACCCCTAATTGTTTCAACCCTGTCTCAGAAATCTCCAGCACCATCGCCTCGATCACAATCTGGCGGGCAGGCAGATCGATCGACCGGTTAATCAGGTCCAGCACCTTCGCGTACTGCTCCGGATGATGCGGGTGATAAAACACCAACAGGTGCATCAATGGCGAAGCGCTGGTCATGTTCGGCAAGTCCGTCGCCACACTCATCATTGACGCCGCCATGCTCTTGGCTCGGGGATCCACTTTAAGAGCGCCTCCGACCAGCCCAACCCCATCAGGCCCCGGCACCAGCATCACCGCAGGCAGCTTCGCCGTATCCACCTGACCCGTCGGCTCAATCACAGACGCACGCCCCACACCGTCCCCCGCCTTCTTGTATTCGATCGTCTGAATCCCCAGACTCTTTAGCACCGCCAAACACCGATCCGCCTCGATATAACTCAGCTTGATCCGACCCGTCTTCAAGTCCGTCGGCCCCACGCTCTGGGCACGTTCGCGATTCGATTGCACACCCGCCTCAACCATCTTCACAACCTTGTCGATCTCATCGTTCACGCCCACCCAATCACCACGCACCGTCTGACCAATCAACCACACCTGCCCGGGCTGACTCACAAACGATCGGCACCCCAGTTGCAACACACGCACGCCTTCCCCATCGACACGGGACAGCGTCACCAACGCATCCAAACCCTTGGGGGCTTTAGGCACCAGCGCCGCATCCTTCGCCTCCGCGACCCGATACCCAAGCTCCGCACTCACCCGGTCAGCGACCACCGCAACCAATTCTCTTAACTCGCTACGACTCATCCCCGCCTGCGCCAACAGCCTGCCACCAACCACCCCCGGCCCCCCCGCTCCCCCCGGTTCTCCCTTGCCCCCCCCGACGGAGGCCTGTTCACCGGCCGTCTCACTGACCGTCACAACGTCCTCCGCAACAGCACCCGCGTCCGCCACCGCCGCCGTGGTCGTCACCGGTGTTCGTGCAGGTGCAGCCGTTTCATCCGCCCAAACACCCGACACCCAACCCGTCAAACACAAACCGCACAGCAGTACCCTCATTCGTGCCATCACCGGGTTGCCTTGGCCAAATAATGTTTGCTTGCGCATGTCCACTCCGGTAAATATCACGGCCCGGTCAGGGCCTGGCTTCTCGAAAACGACTCCATATCAAAACCACTGGCAGGCCCATCGTATGCGATCCGTCCCTTCTCTATATGGATAACCTTATCCACATGCCGCAGCAACGACGGGCGATGCGTCACCATCAGCGTCGTCTTGCCCTTCATAAACCTCAGCACCTCCGGGATCAGTGCCGCCTCCCTCGCCTCGTCGATCGAAGAGGTCGCCTCATCCAGGATCAGGATCTTTGGGTCTTTGAGCATCGCCCGGGCCAGCGTGATCTGCTGCTTCTGCCCGCGTGACAAACTCAGCCCCGCGTCCCCCACCATCGTGTCGTAGCCATTGGGCAGGCCCAGCACAAACTCGTGCATCCCGATCTGCTTCATCACCGCGATTACCTCATCCCGGCTGGCCTGCGGCTTGGCGTAGCGCAGGTTCTCCAGGATCGAGCTGCTGAATAAAAACGTCTCTTGAAAAGCAACACCGATCGAACCCCGCAGGTGAATCAGTGAGTATTTTTTAACATCCACACCATCCAACAAAACCCCGCCCTCCGTCGGCTCGTTCAGCCGAGGCACCAGGCTCATCAGCGTGCTCTTGCCCACACCGGAAACACCCACAATCGCACACACCTCCCCAGGCTCCACATCAAAACCGATCCCCTCTAACACCGGCCCCCCATCGGGATACGCAAAGCCCACATCACGAAAACTCAACCGCCCTTCAATCTGCGCCGGGGTGTGGCTTGCAGTATCCGGTTCATCGGGGATCAGGTCCAACACCTCATACGCCCGGTCAATACTCGCGCTGGCGCGGGCCAGTTTCGCCGACCCACTCATCATGTCGATCACCGTCGGGTACAGCATCCGGATGTACCAGAAAAACGCGATAAAATCCCCAGGCGCCAACGCCTTATCCGCCGGCCTGCCCATCACCTGGTACGCGCCAAAACCAAACAAAAATACCACACCCAACCCCACCAGCAGGTCCGCGAACACCTTCTGCAAAACGTGATATCGCTGCCCCCGCAACTCGCTTCTTCGAGACTGATCGATCGCCCGCTCAAACGCAGCGTTCTCACGTACCTCCCCCGCAAATCCCTTGACCACCTCGATCCCTAAAAACTTCTCGATCAGATTCCCCGTCGCGTCCGCCAGATGACGCTGCGCCGCACTGCTCGCCTTCTTGATCGGCCGACGAAAATAATAGTACGCCGCGATGTGCATCGGCAGCACCACCGTCGACGCCAACGCCAACTGCCAGTTCATCGCATAGATCGTCGCGATGATCCCTAAAAACAACAGCAACGCCTGCACCAGCTTCGGCAGCTCGTTCTGGATGAACTGCTGAATCACATAGCTATCGTTCATCACCCGGCTGGACAACTGCCCCGGCTTGTTCTGATGATAAAACCGCATACTCATGTGCTGCAACCGCTCAAACAAACGCTTGCGCAGCGAAAAACACACGTCCTCGCCCACCGTCACCGAGATAGTTTTGCCACCGAAATACAGCAGGTTGCGCAGGACGTACAGCCCAAGCATCGCCGCAAGAATCGTGAACAGCAAACGCCAATGCCCATTGGGAAACACCTCATCAAACACCACCGCGATCAGTTGTGGAATGATGATGTTCACCGCCGTCAGCCCGACCAGCATCAGGACCGCCAACGTCAATCTCAACCGGTAGGCCCCAAGCAACTCCCCCATACGCGACAGCGCCGACACCTCGTGCCCCCCCCCCCCGCGATGGTCGCCTTGAGCGCTCATAGCCACCCATCATACCAACACCGCCCCCCTCAAACACCGGCCCCAACCCCCGGCCATACCAATCCCCAAAAAGGTTCGGGCGTGTATGAATCCCGTTCTTAGAACAGCCCAACAATACACGTTACACCCAGGCTTGCCGTTTAGCGGCGGATCGCAGATCCGCGTATTGGCGCAACGGGCCAGGCCCCCCGATCTATAGATCGCGGGCCGCGCTTGTCTGCACGAGAACTAAACGCGATGGGTATTACTCCCCATCAATCACGCCCCCGCTTCCACAAAATACCCGACTACCCACAACCCCATCCCCCCAAGACCCGATAACCCACCATAGCACGCTAAAACCCCCGACATCCTGCCCACTTCTTTGCCTTTGCCTCCAAAGCACTATCGCGGTTGTGACGATAAACCCTAAGACCAGCGACCCCCGGTTCCCTCGATTTCTACGCTTGCCAAGCCCAACCGAGACACGTCTCATGGACACCATCAACGAAGTCTTCCGTTTCCTCGACCGCCACACCGGCTTCGCCCAGGACTTCGACGACCTGGCCCAAAGCCCGCAGTGGTCCACCGGCTGGCTCACCTCACACCAGATCGCTGAAGAAGTCGACCGCTTCCAGTTCTGGGCAGGCGTCCGAAGCCGCGTGCCTCAGCACACACGCCCACAACTACTGGACTACTACCTGCTGCACGCCTCCAACGACGACGGCTCGGGCTGGGTACGCATCGACGACCAATACAAATTCAACCCCGCACCCGACGACATCAACAACGGCAAGGCCATCGACAGCCAGACCGCACAAAACCGGCGACACGGCCGAGTCCAATGCGAAATGCTCTCCTGCCAACTCGGTGAAGTCGTCAACCTCTCCGCCTCCGGCGTCATGGTCAAGGGCAAAGGCACCACTCCACACAAATCCGACGACCGCATCCAGCTCGACCTCAATTGCCTCGACCACAAACTCCACGCCACCGCACGCATCGCCTGGATCAAGCAGGAAGACAAAACCTTCAGCGTCGGCCTGGAGTTCATCGACCTCACCCCCGACCAGGCCCAACGCATCCGCGAACTACTCCCCATCGCCGCAGCCGTGCAAACCGTCAGCGACGACGCCCACAGCTCACACATGACGCATTGGGGGAAGTAAGCAGCTCTACTTCGCTATCTCTTCTCAATCCTAGTCGCATGCTCACTCATGAGTTCATGAAACTGCTTCCATCCCATTTTACATCCATAGGATTTATAGGGAGGAAACCATACCACTGCTCCACCTGACACATGCAGTGTTCCGTATTTTTTCCCGTCACGTTTCACGGAAAACTCTGCGTCAGCACGATTGATTTCTCTTGGTGGCAGTGACATTATTACTTTGTGTTTAGCCATTGTGATACCTCCATAGTGATATGCAAAATGATGTTTGACATTAACCAGTTCCTGCTCGCATCAGACCGATTGTATCACCCCAACAAAAAACCCGCCATAAGCGGGTCCGTTGTTCTTTAAGTCGGGGCGACAGGATTTGAACCTGCGACCTTTCGCCCCCCAGGCGAACGCTCTACCAAGCTGAGCCACGCCCCGCAGCGTGAATAAACCAGTTTATCCGTGGCGGTCGTTTGAGGCAACTACGTTAATCACAGCCACGTTGCCTGACACAGCACCCCTAACAGAGCCGCACCACCCCCACCCGCACGATCCGCAACCCTCAACAGAGCCGCGTCGCCCCCGACACCCGGGGGGCGGTCCGCCGTGAGGGCACGGCGGCTCTGATGGGCGACGCGGCTCTGTTACCCTAGACCCTGCTTCCCCGATAACACACCGCGACCCCGAACGTCAACGGCTTAATCAGCGGGTCAATAAACCCCGCTGTCTGCATCATGTCCAGCATCCCCGCTCGGTCGGTAAAGGTGTTGACGCTCTTAGGCAGGTACTTGTACGCCCCGCTGCGGTCCCGCGCGATCAGGCTCGCGGTGATCGGCATGACCCGCTCGCGATAAATCCGATCAAAGAACCGAACCACCGGATTCGTCGGCGTGCTGAACTCCAGGATAATCACACGCCCGCCGGGCTTCAGCACACGGTAAAATTCACGCATCGCCGCCGACGGGTCCGCGACGTTGCGGATGCCAAACGCGATGCTGACGACATCCACACTCTGATCCGCCACCGGCAAACGCATCGCGTCGGCGGCGTGATAGGACGGGGTAGAGCAA
>JAJRRS010000197.1 GCA_024279275.1 Planctomycetota bacterium
CGCGTGCTCGAAGGCGAAGCCGACATCGACCATGCGTGCAAGGACAGTTGGAACCGGCTCACCCCCGAACGCCTGAAAACCATCACCGCCACCGACTGGCTTACGCACGAGTTTTAATCGGAATTGGTATTATCTCAGATTTATCTCTGGACCCCGACGATTCCTGTCGTATAATTCACCTTATAAAGTGAAGACCCCGCGTGATGCCTTGGACCGCTTTTTAATGTGCGGTAGATTTGTTCGAACCTTTATGAACCCCAAGGGAGCGGCGACCGGGCACGATGGCCAAGCCACCTACGAGTGGAAGGTCGGGATGACTCGGAGGCGCACCCACCTTAAATTGGGGTTCGAGCAAGTTCCGCACCGGCCCAGACCTGAACCGCGAGGTAACGCTTTACGGCGACCCGTCTACCCGACGGGCCGTTTTTTTTATGCCCTTAAATCCCCCCTGAATCCCCCCGCCACCGCCCATCGCTCAGAGACCACCGCCAGAACTTCCCCTCAACCCCTGCGGCACCGACTTACGATGTATATAGTGTGGACATGACCCAGAATAACCCCAGCCAGCCACAGGGCGAGGACGGCCAGTTGATCGACGGGCTTGTAGACGAGCTGGTCGGCGCATTAGGCCCCGACGATCGGCTGCAACACCTCAACAAAGCCTTCCTCCCCAAACGCGCCAGAGTGATCGACGGCATCGAGCTGCTACGCCAGGTCGTCTTCCCAGGCTTCTTCGACGAAGAACGTGTCACACCCAAAAACGCCCGCGAACACATCGACGAACTACTCACAAAAATCCGGGATCTCTTCTACGACCAGATCCTCCAAGGCCTGTGCTACGAGCGCAACGTCACCCGCGACCAAGCCGAAGACGACGGCGACGACGGCTGCACGTGCAAAGCCCACGAGCTGACCGACCAGTTCCTTAAAACCATCCCCGAACAACGCCGCCGCCTGACGCTGGATGTCAAGGCCGCGTTCGACGGCGATCCCGCAGCCGTCTCCACCGACGAAGCCATCTTCAGCTACCCAGGCATCGACGCCATCTTTATCCAACGCGCCGCTCACGAACTCTACAAACTACGCGTCCCCCTGATCCCACGAATCATGACCGAAGTCGCACACAGCGAAACAGGCATCGACATCCACCCCGGCGCCATCATCGGCAGCTCATTCTTCATCGACCACGGCACGGGCGTCGTCATCGGCGAAACCACCACCATCGGCGACCACGTCAAGGTCTATCAGGGCGTCACACTCGGCGCACTCTCCACCAAAGGCGGCCAAGACTGGCGCGGCATGAAACGCCACCCAACCATACAAAACAACGTCACCATCTACCCAAACGCAACCATCCTCGGCGGCGAAACCGTCATCGGCGACGGCTGCGTCGTCAACGGCGGAGCCTTCCTCACACACAGCGTCGAGCCGGGCCACACCGTCCGCGTCGATCACCCCCAACCCCAACTCCGCCCACAACGTAAAGCCCGCAAACCCAAAGACCAAACCCCCTCAAACTGACCCCCTAAACACACGAACACTTGCACGCTCGGCACAGTCAGACCAACCAGGCAACACCTTTGATCATTGACTTCACCAAACCCGTCCCCCTGTTCCCTCTGAACGCCTGCGTGTTGTTGCCGCACGCTACCGCGCCGCTGCACATCTTCGAGGACCGCTACCGCAAGATGACCCACGACGCCCTGGACTCCAACGGCCTGATCGCCATGGCGACGTTTGAGGGCGAACAGTGGCGCAAGAATTACGAGGGATCACCCCCTGTCCGCCCCTGCGTCTGCATCGGCTACGTCGCCCGCCACGAACGCCTCGACGACGGCCGATACAACATCCTGCTCCAAGGCATCTGCCGCGCACGGATTCTCAACGAAGTCCCGTCCCCCCCCTACCGCGCCGCCATCCTCAAACCCTTCGAGAACGACCCACCCAAAGACATCGACCTGGAGCCTTGCCGCGAACAGATCGAGCAACTGCTCGCCGACCCCCTGCTTAAACAGTGGGCACAGATCGGCGCAATCAGCAACCTCTTAAGTAAAGAAATCCCCACCGCCGCCATGCTCGACCTCGCCGTCATGGCCCTGTGCCGATGCGCCAAAGACCGCTACAAAATGCTCGCCGAACCCTGCCCCTGCGAACGAGCCGAATGGCTACGCCAAATGCTCATCCGCACCCGCGAAACCCTCGGCCGCGCACAACGCCAAGGCACCTGCCTCAGCGACGACGGTGTGGCACTGAATTAATCCCACCCTCACAACCTGAGTAGTAATTCAGTTCCATAAAACCCAACACAAAGCCCACTGATGCACCGCCTCGGTGCTTCGGTGGGGTATCCGCCAACTCTCTCAAATGCCGCCTGCGGCTTCGCGATTACCCAACCAACTCACCAAATTATCTCCCAACCCACCACCTCCCCCACCAGCCCCCCTGTACCTGCTAAACTTCATCTACATGACCGATCAAGACCTATCCCATGCCCCTGCCAACCCCACACCCCACCCAACCCTGGGTAACGTGCCATCCCCGGAAATAAATCCGGGGATAAATCCGGGGGCAAATCCGGGGGCAGGGGCCGACCCCCTCCTGGACGGCCTGACACCCCCCCAGCGTGAAGCCGTCACCCACATCGACGGCCCATTGCTCGTCCTCGCCGGCCCCGGCTCAGGCAAGACCCGCGTCATTACCCGCCGAGTCGCCCACCTGATCACCCGTGTCGGCATCCCACCCTGGCAGGTCCTGGCCATCACATTCACCAACAAAGCTGCTGGCGAAATGCACCAGCGCACAGCCGAACTGGTCAGCGAACGCCAGGCCCGCGCCCTGACCGTCTGCACATTCCACAGCCTCTGCGCCCGCCTCCTCCGTCAATACGCCGAACGACTCGGACTCCCCCCCGGCTACTCGATCTACGACACCTCCGATCAGAAACGCGCGATCAAAAAAGCCCTCACCGACCTGGACATCAACACCAAAAACTTCCCCCCAGGCGGAATCCTAAGCTCCATCAGCAAATCCAAAAACGAACTGATCGACGCCGAAGCCTACGCCCAACTCGCCGGCGACTTCTACTCCCGAACCGTCGCCAAGATATACACCAAGTACACCAAAATCCTCACCAAAAACCACGCGCTCGACTTCGACGACCTCCTCCTGAAAGTCGTCCAACTCCTCCGCGAACACCCCGACGTTCTCAAGGAGTTACAGGACCGCTACCAGTACGTCATGATCGACGAGTACCAGGACACCAACCACGCCCAGTTCATGATCGCCAACGCGCTCGCCGCCCGCCACAAGAACTTCTGCGCCACCGGCGACCCCGACCAGTCCATCTACGGCTGGCGCGGCGCGAACATCAAAAATATCCTCGACTTCGAGACCCACTACCCCGACGCCAAAGTCGTCCGCCTCGAACAAAACTACCGCTCGACCAAAAATATCCTCGCCGCCGCCGACAGCCTCATCCGCAACAACTCTAAACGCAAACACAAAGACCTCTGGACCGACAACCCCCAAGGCGACCCCGTCCAGATCGTCACCACCCGCGACGAACGCCACGAAGCCAACTGGGTCGTCGAAGCCTTCCGCAAACTCCACGACGAACACGACGCCGCCTGGGGCCAGATGGCCGTGTTCTACCGCATCAACAGCCTGAGCCGCGTGATGGAAGACGCATTCCGCGATGCCGGCATCCCCTACCAGATCGCACGCGGCACCGCCTTCTACGAACGGCTCGAAATCAAGAACGCCGTCGCCTACCTCCGCTGCGTCGTCAACCCCGCTGACGAGGTCAGCCTCCTCCGCATCATCAACACACCCACACGCGGCATCAGCGACAAAACCGTCAAAACCATGCAGGCCTACGCACTCGCGAACAACGTAACCGTCGACTCCCTCCTGGAAAACCCCCTAAACCTCACCGCCATCAACACCCGCGCACAAACCAGTCTGACAAAGTTCGGCAAGACTCTCGACGACTGGCGTCACGCCGCAGGCTTCGGCAACGACGAACCGACCCTCGTCGATGAACCCATCACCGCCACATCCCTGCGCGTCTTCGTCGAAGACCTCCTCCGCCAGTCCGGCCTCGAAGACGCATGCCGAAACGACAAGTCAGACCCCGACCACGAGCGCTTGGCCAACCTCGGCGAACTCGTCAGCAGCGCCCAACAGTTTGAACATGACTTCGAGCTGGAGCTGGAACTGGATGGTAGCGACCACACCCCAAGCCTTGCCGAGAAACTCTTAGCCTTCCTCGAACGTATCAGCCTGGTCAGCGATGTCGATGCCGTCGATCCCGACCAGGGTGCCGTCACCATGATGACCCTCCACGCCGCCAAAGGCCTGGAATACCCCACCGTCGCCATGATCGGCGTCGAGGACGGCCTGCTCCCACACGAACGCGCCAACACCAACGACAAC
>JAJRRS010000198.1 GCA_024279275.1 Planctomycetota bacterium
ATCGTTCTTCTTCAACCCGTAGACCAGCCAGTTGCGGTCGCGGAACTTGCGATGGTCCCAGTCCGGGAACTTGTGGTCCGCACTCTTAAACTCTTCATCCAGAATCCCCGAGTTCGTCGGCACCCGGGCGATGATCCCGCCGGTGCCACGCTGCGCAGCGATCTCGCAAAACTCCCGACCCGGTGCCTGCTCATAGAGGTTGTAAACCGTCTGCACCGTCGCGGCATCGTGGTCGAGGAATGATTGATAACCTTCCTCACGCCAACCGATCGCCGGCCCTAACGCGACGCCCCACGCCCTGATCTTGCCCTCGGCCTTAAGCGCTTCGAGCGTCTGAAACATATCATCACTGAACTGCGGCAGCTTGAGGTTGTGGGCCTGGTAGAGGTCAACGCAGTCGATGCCCATAGTTTTCAGTGAGGTTTCCAACTCGAAACGGATGAACTTGCCGGTGAAGTCCTGCTTGCGTTCGCGGTGCCCACCCTCTTCGCCGGGATCGGAGTAAAAGTCGTAGCCGAACTTGGTGGAGATAACTAGGTTGTCGCGGCCAGCGTACTTAATGGTTTCAGCCATAAGTTTCTCGGACCGCCCGTTGCCGTAGGCCGGCGCGGTGTCAAAAAAAGTAACGCCCAGGTCATAGGCCTTGTTCTGCAGCGCGACACCCTCTTCGTCGGTAAACTCACCCCACCAGTTGGTGCCGAAGATAAAGTTGCCGAAAGCCAGCAGGCTAAGCGAGATGTCCGTTCCGGGGATGGTTCGTTGTTGCATAGGTTGGGTCTGGGGTATGGGGTTCAGGGTTCAGGGTTCAGGGTCTGGGGTCTGGAAAGAAACAGATCGAGACATCCCTCGTTACTTACACAAATAATAGCGTGATATCTCCCCGCAGGCGTCCGGCCTCGATTCCGACCAACCCCCAGACCCAAGACCCCATACCCTATCCCCCCCTACCTCGAATACTTAAACTCCAGCCGCTCAAGCTCCTGCTTCGTGACCGGGCCGCCTAATTGCGGATCGGTCATCCGTAGCTGGCGGACTCGCAGGGGGATCTCCTCGGTGCCCTCGTTAAGCCGATCGTTGATCTGCAATCGACGCATCCACGCAACCCACCACGCACGCGGGAACGGCTGCCCCAACCCCGTGATCAGCCGATCGTAATACCGCACCGCCTCGATCAGTGAGTCGTCGTCCCCGCGATCGTAAAGCGTCTGTGCGTATTCGAGCATCACCTGTGCATCGTCCGGGAAGTCGTTAATCAGTCGCCCAAGCAACGCCGCCGCAGGCTCAACCTTCCCCGACAACCGCAACGTCTTGGCGCGGATCACCTCAAACGGCATCAACGCCTGCGCATCCAGCGACTGCCCCTGCGCCCATTCAAGCAAAAACCCCGACAACACCGCCCCCGCCTGCGCCTGAGCCTTGGCTTGCTTCTCAAGCGACTCTTGGGTGATGCCGTCCGAAGTCGCCGCCTGTGCCTGGAGCCGCTCGATCCGCAGGTCTGTTTCACTAAGAACTCCGTCGATCACCGACGCCGCCTGGTCGGGGTAATCCTCAAGCATCCGCTTCGCCTCGACCGCCAACGCCTCGTGTCGCCCCGCATCGGTCAACGCGATGATCCGATACTCCAGTGCCTGCGATATCAGATCGTCCTCACCCCAATAAGCCTTCTCAAAACCATCCAACTCTTTAAGCACCACGTCATAATCCTGCTCACCCAGCGCCAGCTCGGCACGGATCAACCTCACCGTCGCCGCCGCCCGACGCGCAGCACGGGCACGGTCCGGGTTGACCCGGCTATCCTGTATCTGCTTAGCCTCCGTCAGCGTGCGCTTCATCGCCGTATCCAATCCACGCCTAGCACGAGGCCGATCCGTCGGCTCCGCCTGCCGGTACACCTCGCTCCAACAAATCAACGCCTGACGCTGCGCCTCGAAATACTCATCGTGATCAAAGGGAACACGCTGATAAACCGCGATCGCCTCGCGATATCGCCCCGCCGACTGCAAGACCGAATAGCCGTAATACAACCGCTCCCCGTCCGCCGCAGCACTGACAGGAAATTTGCTGAACAACACCCCCACCGCACGCTCATACGCCTCCGCAACCTCCACCGGCGTCGGCAAAACCCGGTGCAACTCACGCAGCAACAGCACCGATGCCGTGATCGCATCCTCCGCCACCGGCTGCGCGGGCATCTGGTCAGCCAGATCGGTCAGGATCGCCGTCAACGCAAGCCGATTCCGCGCATCCTTCGGCGATAACCAGTGCATCGCCATCGCCAGATTAAACATCGCCTCAGAACGGATCGCCGGATCAGTCCCCGGCCCGGTCAGTGTCTTGGCAAGCGAGATCGCTCGCTCAAACATCTGCTCAGCCTCACGACGCTTCGCCTTTTGATCTTCACCCCCGTCCGTGCCAGCCTCACGATCTTCAACATCATCCAGTTGCTCGATTATCTGCTGGCCCTGCTGACGCAACACCTGGCTGACCGCAAGACGCACCACCGGAGGCAAGACCGGGGGCAAGACCGGGGGCGGCGAGTCTGACTGCACGGAGGTGTCGAGTGTGGATTCCCATCGCCGATAGATAAAATCGCGTAACCCCTTGACCTGCTCGCCGGGGATCGGGCCGGACAACAATTCCGTGTAAGGCTCATAGCTCTGTGCCACTGCGGCGTCACGCTTGTTCGGCGGCAGCAGGTCCGCATACGCGAGCATCACCCGATGGGTCATATCCGTCACCAGCAACCCATAACGAAGATCACCAATCACCGCCGGGTCAGCTCGAAGTTGATTCAATTCATCGATCGCCGACTCGATCCGACCCATCTTCTGCAACGCGCCAGCCCGCGCCAGCCGGGCCGTCAGCCAGGCGATCCCGCGATCCTCCCCGTCAATCAATTCATCGACCAGCCCCATCGCATCCTGTGCCCGCCCCCGCGCCAGCAACACCCGGGCACGCAGCGACACCGACGCATCACGCACGCCGGACAGATCGCCCATGTCCCCCGTGAACTTCGCCAACGCCTTATCCGCAAGGCTCAACAACCTGGCCCGCTCTTTTTCAGGCGTGTCTTGCTGATCTGGGAGGCGTGAGCCTGTATCAGAACCAAGGTTTGCAAAGTAAGACGAATCATCCGCCAGCCCCGCCACCAGGTACGCCGCCTGCGCCAAAAAATACGGCGTCCGCCGACGGTCATACTCATCAAACAACCGGAAAAACAGCCCACTACCCTGCAACGCCTGCGAACGCGCCGGATCACGCCCAACCTCACCGCGCAGCTTAAACAACCTCAGCTTCGCATCCGCCAACAACGCCAACGCCGCCGGGCCTGCATCCGCCAACGCCGCCTGCTGCTGCGGGGTCGTGACCCCAAACTCAGCGAACAGCGGCGCACTCTGGTGCAACCCCTGCAGATACTCAAGCAACAAGTCCTGCGCCAGATCGGTCTGCCAGATCGGTCGCCGATCGTTGTCGTAATAGTCCGCAATCAAGCTGCGCGACGCCTGGACCAAACGATCAAAGCCCTCCAACGCCTGCGCCCGCAGTTCCTTAACCTTCTCGGGCTGCCGCGTTGCGGAACCTCGGGCGAGAGCCGATGCACGCTGATACGCCAGCCGAAGCCCCGCCAGCTCGACCTGCCTGGCCACCACCGGATCGCTGGGTTTCTCCGTCTCCACCAGATGCAACAACAACTCCCCCATCCCCTCTTTGGCAAGCCCCTCGATCAGTGTCGCGGGGTCCAACGCCTGCACCTGCCCAACGACTCTGCCGGGTGTAGCCGCCAAGGTAGCCACTATTACCGCAGCAAGGATTAGCCGCGAATAAACGCAAATAAACGCGAATCGGATTGTCTTAATCCCTGCTTTATCAGCGTTCATCTGCGTTCATCCCTGTTCCATCTTCTTCTGACACGTCGTGTCTTCGTGGCCAATCAGTCCTGCCGACCACAGGTTTATTTGGAAACCTGCGCAAAGTTGATGTTCGTGTATCGGGCGCGGACCGCGGCGTTGAACGCATTGGCCACATGCTGCCAACGAACGCCCGCCTTCGGCCGAATGACCACCGGGCTGTCGGGCTTGAACGCACCACTGCTCCGCCCGCGCTCCGGGTCGTACTGAAGCTGGACCAGCAACGTCGCCAACTCAGCGAACCCAGCCGGTGCCTGGGGATACCCCTCTATCCTGATCCGACACTCAACCTCACCCGCAGGCGACAACACGATATTCAGAGGCCGCTGCGGCAGGGTCAGGTCCTGCGTCGTCTTGCCCGTCCCTTGCGGCAGCTTCACGGTGAGCGCCCCCTCGTCGGGCGTGAAGTTGGCGGTCGTCACAAAGTAGATCAGCAGCAGGAAGATGACATCGATCATCGCCGAGAGGTTCGGCTGCATGCTCGGCCTGGGTCGGCCGTGACGCTTGCGCGCGGAGCGGTGGTGGACCGTCTGGTCTGACCGCGACGGCTGGTTCTGTGTCCCCGAATCGGGTTGGGTTTGCCCTGTACTCATAACCGTGGAATCACTCGCCTATCTGTATCGTCGCCGCGCCGCGCTCGGGCATGAAGGCGACCAGGTTAATCGTGTCGATCCCCGCACGGGTGATCGCACCCATCACCGGCTGCACCACCCCGTAGTACAACGCACCGTCGCTGCGCAGAACCACCTCCGCATCGGGGAACGCCTCTTTAGCCTCCACCAGCGCCGCCGTAACCCCATCCAGGTCGTCGGCCGCGAACGTCTGCAACCCCACACGGATAAAGCGTGCCTCCCCATCAAACAAAAGCGGGTTGCCCTGCCGCTCGCTGTGCGCGTACTCCGCCGGGGCGATATTCACAATGATCCGACCGCTGTCATCAAGCAGCTCGCGCGTCGTCGGCTCATCTAGCTGCGGCACGATCATCTGCACGCTCTGCTCGGAAATAATGTTATTCACGAGCATGAAAAATATAATCAGCAGAAACACCACGTCGATCAACGGCGTGATATTCATCTGAGGCGTCGTCGGACCGCGATGAAAAATCTGGGAAGGCATGGTGAGTGGGGTCTAGGGTTTAGGGTCTGGGGTCGGGGGAGGATTCTTGGACGGCGGGGTTTGTTTTGCTGCAGGCTTGGGCTGGGGTGTTGGGCCGGTGGGCTTGAACGGTGCGATAACCTGCTCGGCGATCAGCATCCCCTCACTGGTCAACGCATCGATCTTGTTGCGGATCAGTGCATACGAAGCCAACGCCGGGATCGCCACCACCAGCCCCCAGAATGTCGTGATCATTGCCGTGGAAATACCCCCGGCCAGCGCCGCGGGGTCGGGTCGGCCGCCACTTGACTGGAGCTTGTCGAACGCAACGATCATCCCATACACCGTGCCGAACAGCCCGATCATCGGCGCGATATTCCCAAGAACATTCAGGTACTCGATCGGCCTAAGCACGCGCGTCGTCTGACTGTCACCCGCTTCTTCTATGGCTCGTTCCATCGCGCCGTACCCGTGCCCCGCCTCGCTCAACGCGGCGCTGATAACACGCCCAAGGAAGCTCCCATCTTTTGCCGCAAACTCGACCGCCTCGTGAAACCGCCTGCCTAAAAGCAGGTCCGTAACCTTCTTCCGCGTCGTCTCAGGCAACAACACCGATCGGCGGTAACGCAGCACCAGACTCAATGCGTACCCGATACTCAACGCCGACAAAAATACCAGCAGCCAGGTGATCAACATCCCCAAAAAATCGCCCGGCAGCAAAAACATCTTCGCCACACTGGTCGTCTCATCTTCACCCTGCGCCCAGGCCGGCGTCACAGCAAGCAACACCACCAACGCGGGCAGCAACAGAGACGATGGGCTTATCACAACACGATTAATCTTGTTCATTTATTCACCTGTCGGGGCATCGATGACGGAATCGATCCGCTTCATTAATCTCTGATAATACACCGGGTCTTCCCCCTTATTAATCAGCGGCCTCGCCCTCTGATATAACCTCACCGCAATGTCGGCCCGCCCGATGCGCTCATGGACATACCCCGCCTCGAGCATGGCAGGCCCAGCCACCGCGCTGCGTGGAAAATACACGACCACGCGCATGAAACTCAACCCCGCCGACTTGTACATATCCTGATCGTCGCCGCGCTCCGCCAACGCCAACTGCGCCATCCCCTTAAGATACAGCTTCGACGCGGTCTTCCCCGGCTGCGACAACGCTTCTTCCACCACCTCAAGCGCCTGCCCGTACCGGCCCCGGCGATATAGATTGGCCACCGTCCCCGGGGGCACACTGGCAGACAACACGATGGGGGAAGTGTGCTCGCCTGTGCGATTTGTTTCGTGGGTCAACCCCGTATCGCTCGGATCCCTACCCGGGGGCAACGCAGTTTCCGTGAGCAGGGGCATCGCAGGATTCCCAGCCGCCGTGACGATTTGTTCCAGCAACGCAGCACGCTCTTGCCCAACCGCCCCCACCACCGCGTTCACCAGTTCCAACACACGCGCCCGCACCGCGACGTCGGCCTGCGCGACCACATCCACCGGCGGATCGGCGACAAAATACAACCCCGCGCCCGACACCACCATATCTATATAGACATCAACCGCCGCCTCCGCGTCGTCTAGCCGGGCGTGCGCCCCCACGAGCTTCATGCCGACACACCACTTAACCCAAGGCTCCTCAGCCTGATCCATCACCCCCTGCAACAGCTCGACCGCCGTCTTGTCATCCCCCTCATCAATAGCCTGCTGCGCCTGGGCCAGCCCGGGGTATCGCCCCAGCCTCAGACCTTCCAGGCTTTCCGCAGCGCGAACCAGCTCCCGCCCCGACGCGATCTGGTAACGCACCTGCCCCGCCGCAATCGAATGAACCTTCACCGGCTCAACCCACATCCCCGACAGCTTCACACCGTCCTGCCCAGCAACCATCGACACCGCTACCACGAATACCGCCAACACAAATACACTGACAGGCAACGCCTTTTGCATCTTATTGGCTCTTGTCATCGGTAGGTTCCGCACACGCTGTCCTGATCGGTTTTGCCCTTGCTTGAACATCCACTAATCAATGTTCAGGTCTGCCTCGGTCACAAACCTGGGCACCCCGCCGCTCTGCTCAGCGATCAGCTTCATCGTCGGCTGCAGGCCAAACTTGACCAACGGGTCTTCATGGATGAATTGTAACGTATTAATCTTCGTCCCTGACCGATTCACACGCTCGATCTCTTCCAGCAGACGACGCTGATCCATCTCATACTGCCCCTGCCCCGTGATCGCATCGGAAAGCAAAAATACCAATTGCGGCCGATACCCAAACGCTTTGCGCAACGCCTTGACCGGGTTGCTCGAACCCCTGGGAGACACAAGGTACTTGTCCTCAGCCAACTGCGCGATCACCTGCTGCTTGATCTCCGAGGTCGCACGCTTGGCATCGATACCAAACGGCTTCACCTCGATCACGTCATCACCCTGATAAAAAATCACCGTGAACTGCTGGCGGGGGCTGAGTTGGCTGATCGACCGCTTCAACTCGCGGATGACAAAGGGGAACGTATCAATCAGTGACCCCGACGCATCGATCACAAACGCGATCCGCCTCGCGTTCCCGCCGGAACCAAGGAATTGTGCCCGCACCTCGCCCCCACCGGAGATCGTCGCCTCAAAAGGATTCGCATCGCCGGACGAGCCGAGCACGCCGACCAGCGCCGCGTCACTCTGTGGCCGGGACAGCAACTGCACCGGACTCTTATCACGCAAGGGCGAAACCGTCCGCCGAGCGATCGGGTCCGCCTTGAGCCGGGGCATCTGCTTGATCTGTAATGGCGCACCGGGCGTCGCGCTCAGCCGGGCGGTCGGAATAATGATCTGCTCCTGCTGATTCGCCATCACCGTGGACCACACCACGAACAACGCCAGCAGCACCAGCCCAACATGCATCAATATTGATACCGCCCACGGCAAATAAGTCGTCAACGCATCCTCAGGCGGGGCCGGCTCCATCGACGAAACAAGCTCCGTCTCCCAGTCCGCCTGATCCGACAGATCACCCGTCTTGGCAACCGTTGATGTGTCATCAGAACCCTGCATCGGCCTCCCTGCTCTGCCCAACCCTACAGCTGCGCGTCCCCCACCACTTAACCACAATTGTAACGCAACCCGGCCTCATGGTGTTCGCCAAAGACCCAAGCCCCCACGAACATCGTTCTCGCTTCCATCACACCCTGGGACTCCAACAGCATCACCCGCCTGAAATACTTCTGGGACCCCGGCCACTTCACCAAAGAACTCGGCGACGTGGTGCTACAACGCACTTTCGGGCTGGATCATCAATCGAAATCCGACTTCGGCACCCGCCTCACCCCCGACACGATCGAACCCTATCTGGCAAACCTACGCGATGGCTATGATCGATATATCAGTATTCACAAACGCTGAATCAACGCCGGCCCGCCGGTTAGGTTGTTATAGGTTCCTGACACCTTTTCTCCCCCTGACACCTTTTTCTCCCCTACTCGTTATCGTTCCCTTGCACGTCGTACCGCTTCATCGGCACGCCCTCCAGCACGATCGGCTCGCCCCAAACCGCGTCGATCTCGGACCGGTCGAACACGTGATGTGGGTTCGGCGTGAGGATGACGTCGGCCGTGGTCACTGACTCATCCAGTTCATCCAGCAGGAGCGTCTGCTCCAGGCCTCTGTAGCTCCGCTGCCGGTTCTGTCGGCCGTGGTAGTACATCGACTTCAGGCCGTGGCGCTGCCCACCCAGTTCGATCGCGACGTCGTAGCTCAACACCGTCTGCAACCCGTCCTTGACCTCCAGTTCCAGCGTGACCCGGTGCTTGCCCCGCTCCGGCTGCACCACCAGGTGCTTCACACGCAACCCGTCGGCCCCCGGGTCAAGCGACGGATCGATCGACAGCGACACCGGCTCATCCGCCATACCCCGTACGGTCAGCTTTGTCTTGGCCGACACGGGCCCGCGCCCTATCGCCGCCGGCCAGTCGTCCGGAGAGGCCTTCCCCTTGTCGAAGCCAACCAGGTACCGCGACTCGACGATCGCCACGTCCAGCGTGACCTCCAACTCATAGTCGCCCGGTGACAGCTCCGGCAAGACGACAGTGGCATACCCGTATCCATTTTCTGCCCCGTCATTATATTGGAGTTCTACAGGCTCACCGCCAATCGTGACCCGGTCGATCACCCAGAGCATCTCCAACGGCAGGTTGATGTCAGATTGCATCCCCCCCAAAGAGCCGAAGTACACCTCGACGTCGAGCTTACGCCGGCCGATTAGGACCCGGCCCAACGGCTCGATGCGCGGCGCCTTACCGAGATAGGCGTCGATAAAGTCGATCACCGCCGCGTCGCTGAACAACCCCGCGTTGTAACCCGCTTCCAGGAACTCATCCAGCCAGTAAAGATACTCGTTCCAGCCGTTGGGCCGCTGCGCCACCATGTTCTGCGTGAGGTCACGTAACGCCCGCTCAGCCTCCGCCGCGCTCAGCGTCCCGTTGCGGATCCGGTCCGCCAACTCATCCCAGCCCCTCGAATCATCCATGTGGTTCTGTATATAGGCCAGCACCGCGCTGTTGGCCTGGCCCGACAGGTTGTGCGAACCGGTCGACGAAAATTGCCACATGGCAAATAAGGAAACCGCACCCAGCACGAACGGCAACAGTATCACGCACACACCCAGCACGATCAGCTTCGACCGCCGCCCGTGCCGGACAAACCCCACCGCCTTTCGGCCCGCCAGGTCCGCGCCGCACTCCGGACAGCTGGCCGTCTCCTCCGGCGCCCGTCCGCGAAGGTCGTACTTGCACTTCATGCAGTACGGATTCGACCATGACGACCGCCCGCGGAAGCCGACAACGATCAGGACAACCCCGGCCAGCATGACCGAGCCGAACAGGATCAGGCTCATGATCCCCACGATAGGAACTTGCGGCGCCGACATATCAATTCTCCGGAATCAGACCACTTTCAAACCTGGCACAAAGCATACACAACACCCCGGACCCCGCACACCTGCCCCAATGCTCGGTCATGGCCCGTAGGACCTTGGCCGGGGTGATTCCGTGGAAACTTCCGCGGGACGTCCGAGGGGCTTTATGCCGTTTTTGTGCGCACAAACCTGAGGTGCAGATAAGGTGTCAGGAACCTTTATCACCGCCGTGATTATTTGCCTGCAACGCCACCCCACAAAACTTACAACACTTCGCATCCGGTTCATGCCCCTCACGGTGGCAGTCCGGGCAGACATGCGTAGTAATGCGCCGCTGCTGAGAAACGGCGGACAATTCTGCGGTGACGATGCCGGTGGGGACAGCGATGATGCCGTAGCCGATGATCATCACCATAGATGCCAGAGCCTTCCCGGCCACCGTCTGCGGTGTGATGTCGCCGTAGCCCACCGTGGTCATGGTGACGATTGTCCAGTACAGGCTGGTCGGGATGCTGGTGAAACCGCTGCCTTCATGCGACCCCTCGATCAGGTACATCAGCGAACCCACGATCAGCACGATCGACAGCACCGTCAGCAAAAAGACCGTGATCTTCGCCCGGCTTGCACGCAGCGCATCCATCAATATACTCGCCTCACCGACGTACCGAGCGAGCTTGAACACACGGAAGACACGCAGCAGCCGCAGCGCCCGGATGACGATCAAGGCATGTGACCCGCCGATGAACAAGCTGAGATAGGTCGGCAGGATCGAGAGCAGATCGACGATGCCGTAGAAGCTACGGGTATATAGCCAAGGCCGCCGCACGCAGATGGTCCGCACGACATATTCGATGGTGAACAGGATCGTAAAGCCCCACTCCATCGCATAGAGAAACGGCCCGTAATTCGTGCGGATCGCTTCCACGCTTTCCAGCAGCACCGCCGCCACGCTCAGCAGGATCGACCACAGCAGCACGACGTCGAACGCCTTGCCCGTGGCCGTATCAGCCTCGAAGATGACTTCGTAAAGCCAGGATCGCCATGTGTGTCCAGGTGGCGGGTGCATGGATTCTTCGATGCCTCCGGCGTGGCTTGGAGCGTGCCTGCTTGGGGTGGTGAAGTTAAATCGAAATCAGCGAATCGCTAGTTACGACCATCGGACCAAGGCGGGCATACGATCCAGAAATATAAACACCCTCAACCTAAGTGGTAAAGGGTGTTTATATGAATGACCGGGCTGGGACTTGAACCCAGGACCCGCGGCTTAAAAGGCCGATGCTCTACCAACTGAGCTACCCGGTCAGGGTACGTCGAACGATCCAAGGGTTTCCCAGAGAACTACGGGGGCTTCTCCGCGAAATCCGGGGGGAAATCCGGGGGGAAATCCGGGGGATGTCCGGGGGCTTAACGCTGCGGTGGCGTCAAACGGTATCGTCGCTATCGTGGCGGGTCAAACTTTGCCGATAACTTTCCTAATGAGTGATCCCCAACCGCTGTTCCGCCAAGCGTCCCAAACGTCCCCCGCCGAGGTGCTGGTGGTCGCCGAGATCGGTGTGAATCACGACGGCCAACTGGGCCGTGGCCTTGAACTGGTTCAGGTGGCGGCCCAGGCTGGGGCGGACGCAGTCAAGTTTCAACTATTCCATCCCGATCGGCTGCTGTCGGATCAGGCGATGCTGGCGGGATACCAGAAAGACGCGACCCAAGGCGTGAAGGCTCTGTTGGAAGGCCTGGCACTGAACCAGGACGCGCTGGCCCGCTTGGCAGAAGCGACACGATGTGCGGGGATGCGTTTTATCGTCACGCCGTTCAGCCTTGGGGATGTGCGGGAGCTTAACGAGTTGGATATCGATGCGGTCAAGATCGCCTCGCCGGACGCGGTGAATACGCCGCTATTAGAAGCTGTAACATCACTTGATAAGCCGATCCTGATCTCGACGGGGACATGTGACTTGCCTGAGCTTGCGCCGGCAGCATCGCTCTTGTCAGACCATGCGCCCGGAGGTTGCCTGCTGCAATGCGTCTCCAGCTACCCAACACCCATCAACGACGCGGCGCTCGGCGGGATGGCTGCGATACACAAATGCTACGGCCTGCCGGTGGGCTACTCCGATCACACACAGGATGTCCTCGCCGGTGCGCTGGCTGTCGCCGCGGGTGCCGTGGTCATAGAAAAACATCTGACCCACGACCAGCAAGCCACAGGCCCGGACCACGCCGCCAGTTTCGACCCCAAGCAGTTCGCCGAATACGTCCGCCTCATCCGGCAAGCCCAGGCGATGCTCGGCCCAACCGACAAATCAACCCTGCCCATCGAAGCCGATGTCCGCAAAGTCTCCCGCCAAAGCGTGTGCGTCGTGCGGAATCTCCCAGCCGGTCATCAACTTCAAACCGGCGATCTGACCGTCAAACGCCCCGGCACAGGCATCCCGGCGTGCGAATTGGAAGACCATATTGGTCAAATACTTATGCGCGATATCCGGGCCAATTCCCTGCTGGATCCGGCTGACATTCGGCCCCCGATCGCCGCAATCCCCACATCACGAGCCGGCTGAAAACTGGCTTAACCAGCGGAACCTGACCGATCTATTCTCTTAGCGTGATTCAAGGGTTCGGGAATCTATTTGGAGCGACTTCTATGACTGTTCTGCTCTACGTCCTGGCCGCTTATGTCGCTGTGTGTTGGCTATGGGGGATGTACCTGGCGATCCGCCTGTACTCCGGCCGACGCATCTCACGACTGGTCCGTGGCCGAGGCATACGCCCCCGACTCACCCGCACTACTCACCAAGACACCTCAAACTCCACACGGCCCAAGGGCACACCGCAAATCGCCAGCGCCACCCTCGCCAAAGCCGAAGCCGCCGCAGCGAAGTCTCGGGCCGCGTAGGACGGATTCCATAAAATCCATAGGCGGTCATTTTACCCCTCAGCCCCCGGCTTTGCCAAGAGATTATACCAATTCCAATAATAACTCGTGCGCGTTAGGCGCATGTTAGGTTGCGCTCTTGCGTTCAGTTTGAGAGACTGGTTCTTTTACAAGGAGCTGGACGATCGACATCTCTCTACATCAAGACAGCGACGCGGCGGAAC
>JAJRRS010000199.1 GCA_024279275.1 Planctomycetota bacterium
GGACGGCCCAACCGTCGAAAAAATGGGCCTCCTAAAGATGGACTTCCTGGGCCTGCGCACACTCTCCATCATCGAACGCGCAAAAAAACTAATCCGCCAATCCCTCGACGACGCAACGATCAAGAAAGCGGTGGCTTCGGGCCTAGGGTCTAGGGTTCAGGGTCTAGTCGAAAACAAATCGCCCGACAACGAATCCGATCCCCCAGACCCCAGACCCCAGACCCCAGACCCTCTTGACCTCGACCGCCTCGCCTACGACGACCCAAACGTCCTCGCTCTCTTCCAACGCGGCGAAACAGCAGGCGTCTTCCAGTTCGAGTCAGGCGGCATGCGCAACCTACTCATGGCCATGCGCCCCGACCGCCTCGAAGACCTCATCGCAGCCAACGCGCTCTACCGCCCAGGCCCGATGGAACTCATACCCAACTACAACGACCGCAAACACGGCAGAGAAACAGTCCCCAAAGTCAACGAAATCGTCGACCGCCTGACAAAAGAGACCTACGGCATCATGGTCTACCAGGAACAGGTCATGCAGGTCGTCAACGAATTAGGCGACATCCCCCTGCGTTCCGCCTACTCGCTGATCAAAGCCATCAGCAAAAAGAACATCAAGATCATCGACGCCAACCGCGCCCAATTCATCAAGGGATCGGCCGAGAAAGACGTCTCCGAAAAACAAGCCAACGATCTCTTCGACCTCATCCTCAAGTTCGCCGGCTACGGCTTCAACAAGTCACACGCCACCGGCTACTCCATCGTCGCCTACCACACCGCCTATCTTAAAACCTACTTCCCCATCCAGTACATGGCCGCCCTGCTGACCTTCGAGTCCGTCAGCACCGAAAAAGTCGTCGAGTACATCGACGTCTGCAAACGCGTCATGCTACCCAACGGCAAACGCGGCATCACCGTCGGCCAGCCCGACATCAACCTCTCCGACACCGCCTTCACCGTCGTCTACGCAGACGACGAACCACACGACCCAAACCAAGGCCACATCCGCTTCGGCCTCTCCGCAGTCAAAGGCGTCGGCGAAAAAGCCATGAACGCCATCATCAAAGCACGATCCAAAAAAGGCCCATTCACCAGCCTCTACGACTTCTGCGAACGCGTACCCCTGGGCACCGTCAACAAAGCCACCATCGAAGCACTCATCAAGTGCGGCGCTTTCGACGATATCCACAGCATCGAAAACCGCGCCGCCATGGTCGCCGCCATGGAAGGCGCCATCCAGGCCGGCCAACGCGCCGCTTCCGACCGCGACTCCGGACAAATGAACTTCTTCGGCGGCGCATCCCCTACCCCCGACACCGGCCCAGCACCCCTCCCCGAAATCACACTCCCAAAAATCGCACCCTGGTCCAAACAAGAACTACTCAAACTCGAAAAATCCGTCCTAGGCTTCTACGTCTCCAGCCACCCCATGGACGAACACCGCGACACCCTCCAACGCTACTCCACCTGCACCATCGCAGACATCGCACAACTACGCGCCGAAACACAAGTCATCCTCGGCGGCATGCTCACACGTGTCCGACCAACCTTCACACGAGCCTCCGGCAAAAAGATGGCCCACCTCACACTCGAAGATAAAACAGGCCCCATCGACGCCGTCGTCTTCCCACGCACATACGACCTCGTCGCTCCACTACTCGAAAACGACCGCATCGTCTTCCTCAAAGGCAAAGTAGACCGCAAACGCGAAACACCACAACTCCTCGTCGATGAAGTCATCCCCATCGAACTCGCCCCCGAACTACTCACCCGCGCCGTCAAGATCATCCTCCACGACACCAACGACGCTGACCACGACAAACCCTTCAACGGCGAACTCGCTCAACTCCGCGAAATCCTGCGCATGGCAGCAAACCGCGGACAATCACGCGCCGAAGTCATCCTCGAACTTCACCAACAAAATAAAATCGTCTCCCTCCGCCTCCCGTCAAGCATGCGCGTCAGCATCGACGAACACCTCACCCACGGCCTCACCGCCACACTCAACCGCGCCAACCCAGGCAAAGCATCCTGCGAACTCATCGGCCCACCCAAAGTCAACCCCAACCTCGCACCCAAAGAACTCCTACACAACGACCAACTCGACCAAGGCCCAACCCTCGCCATGACCTCCAGCGTCCAAGGCGAAGAAACCTGCGCCAGCATCGACCGCTACTAACCCACCGAACCTCTTTCACCCAACCCACCCCAAAAACCCGGTCATGCCCCCCCCACATCCACTAAAAACTTTCCCAACCCCACACCCACCAACCGGCCCCCCCCCAACGCCGCCCCCTGAGTCCGCGAAGGGGCGGGTCTCCCCCATTCCTCACCACCCCACAACTTCTCCCCCCCCAACCCACGCTTGCGGTTTAGCGCCTCCCCCCTCTTCACATCATCATTCATCAACCACACACCAAAGTTAACAACGTTAACCCACGCCCAACCTAAGCCCCGCGAAGGCTCGGCCCCCCACACATTAACCATAAATCACCAACCCAAGACCACAGCCCCTCTCTCTTTTTTCCTGCTTTCCCGATTTCTCAATTTCCAGTTCCCCCGCCCCCTTCCACTAACCAGCGCACGCGGATACAATGCCCTCTCGCTTACCGCCCCACCGACCGCATCTTCTGCAAAGGGCAACAACATGCTGCGCAAACTCATCTACCCCCTCCTGATCATCATCATCCTCGTACTCGGCGGCTATCTCCTCTCCATCAAGATGGACGACTGGAAGGCCAGCCAGATCGCCTCCGCACCACCCGAATTTGTCACCATCAACTTCGTCGTCACCGTCCCACCCGAAACTCCCCGATACCAAAAACTCTTCCTCGCTGGCGACGCCAAAGAACTCGGCACCTGGCGCGCAGAAGGACTCGAACTCAAAAAAGGCGACGACAACAAATACCACGCCACCATCCAACTCCCAGGCGGCGTACCCGTCGAATACAAAGTCACACGCGGCTCGTGGAACTCCGTCGAACGCGGCACCGACGGCATCGAAATCGACAACCGCACCCTCAACCCAACCAAAACAGAATCCGTCAACCTCACCGTCGCCACATGGGTCGATCAGGGCAAAGCCGAACCCGGCACCTCCACCGCCTCAGGCGACATCCGCAGGCACGTCGGCTTCCACTCCACACTCCTCAATAACGAACGCACTCTCGCCGTCTACCTACCACCCGGCTACGACCAAAACCCCGACAAACGCTACCCCGTACTCTACATGCAGGACGGCCAAAACCTCTTCGACACCGCCACCTCCTTCGCAGGCGTCGAATGGAACGCCGACGAAACCGCCGAAAAACTCATCAACACAGGCACCATCAAACCCGTCATCATCGTCGGCATCTACAACACACCCGACCGCACCGAAGAGTACACGCCCTGGCAGGCCAGCGAATCCGACCCCGTCGCCCGCGGCGTCTACTACGGCTGGTTCGTCGCATACGAAGCCAAACGATTCATCGACAACACCTACCGCACACTACCTGACCGCGATAACACCGCCATCGCTGGCTCGTCACTCGGCGGACTCATCGCACTGGACACCGCACGCGCACACAACGACATCTTCGGCGCCTGCGCCGCACTGTCACCCTCCTTATGGTCTGCCGAAGGCAAACTACTCAGCCAATGGACCGCCGACCACGACTGGATGAAAGGCACACGTTTCTGGATCGATATGGGCGAAGGTGAAACCGACGACTACCCCACAGGCGAAGCCGTACCACACCTCCAAACCCTCGTCGCCACACTCGAATCCGCTGGCCTCACCAAAGGCAACGACTTCCAATCACTCATCGCACAAGGCGAAGACAAAAACGAAGCCGCCTGGTCCAAACGTTTCGGCAAGGTCCTCACCTTCCTCTACGGCAAGTAAGTAACCCAACAACACAACCACACACCACAACACCCCTCCTAAAGCCCCCGGCCCCACCGGGGGTTTTTCAATCCCCATCCCCATCCCCCTCCCCCGTTTAGCCTGGCCGCCCGCGGCCAGCCCCCCCTCTCATCACACCCCACGCCCCCAACCCACGCTTGCGGTTTAGCGCCTCTCCTCCCTCTTCACATCAACAAACAAAATCAAACACCCCCTCCCTCCCCCAACCGATTGCCCCCCCCCCAACGCCGCCCCCTGAGTCCGCGATGGGGCGGGTCTCCCCCATTCCTCACTGCCCCACGACTTCTCACCCCCCACCACGCTTGCGGTTTAGCGCCTCTCCTCCCCCCTCCCCCAACTCATCACTCAGCAATCACACATCAAACCCCCCTCCCTCAAAGCCCGGTCATGGCCCCCCGGGCCTTGGCCGGGGTCTCCCATATCATCCCCAAGACATTCACCCTCACATCAATCCCACACCACACACACAAAAAAACCCGCGCTCACCGAGCGCGGGCCTTTTCATTTATAAACCGACAACACTCCTACCGAATCTTCTCCAACAACAAATAAGACCTCGGCCCCAGATCCTCATCAATCCCCCACAACACCGACGCCGTCACCGTATCCCCCTTCAAGTGATTCCTATAAAGATTGATCGGCCGAATCACCGCCAACGTCTCATCATGCTTCACAATCAACTGCACCTGCACATGCGACGAATCAATCTTATAAAACGCACCGTTACTCCACTGCCAACGCGTATCACGCTCCCACGCCTGCGACGGAATACGCACAGCCAGCACCTCCGCCCCCGCCTGTTCCTTCGCCCACGCCTCCTTCGCATACGTCACCAACTCATCACGATCGCCCCCCGTATACGCATCGTTCGGCAACGCATTCTCTGCAATAATCTGCGCCTCCAACGCCTTCGCTCGCTCCCTGATCTGCCCACGCACAGCCGCCAAACGCTCCACATAAGGCTTCGCCTCGTCCTCACCAAAAGCACGCAACACAATCAGCTTCTGCTCCGCCCAACCAAATCGCTGCTCAACACCCCCAAACTCACCAAAATACATCGGCTTACCCTCCGACACACCCTGATCCGCCAGCTTATTCGCCTCCGCAAGATCCGCCTCAAACGCCGCAGGCAATCCGTTCTTATATTCAATCAACGCCGCCGCAAACTGGTTGCGAGACGTCTGGAAATGGTCAAACGCCTGCTCCATCTTCACACCCGTATCCGTCTTCTGCTCGACCAAAGGCAGATACGTCCTGGCGATCCGTTGAATCTCCCCCAGCACCTGACCATCCTCACTGACAATACCCGCCAGCTTCTCCGGCTGCTGCACCGTGATCTCAAACCGCGCATAACGACCAGACAAATCACGCAGCAACTCGTAATCCTTATCGTAGTTCGGGTAATGCTCCATCCCCGTTATCTTCGCAAGCTCCACATCCACCGCCTGCAACCGTGACACCAGCGCGCCGATCAGTGCGCCCCCCTGATTTACCTCATCTAGCACCACCCGAACATCCGGATGCTCCGCAGGCAACTGACCGATATACTCCGCCGCCAACTCGTGCTTCTTCCACGCCGTCCCCGCCGTCTCCAACGCACCACGCACCTCGCTATGCACAGGCTTCGGCCCATCACCATCAAATCGCGCCACCACCGCCGACACCTTCGCCGTGTAATTACCCGTCTCACGCACATACCACTTCGCATCCTTCAGCAGCTTCTCCTGCTTGTAATCAAGCCTCGCAGCCTTCGGCGCAGCAGACGCTTCAGCTTGCCCGCCCCCGCCATCCGATGCCCCCGCCGTATCCGCAGGTGCCTTAACCTTCGCAGGCGCACCAGGATTCAAGATCGCACGCACCTCCGCCACGCCCGCCGCCGCCGCGTCATACTTCGTCTGCAATGCCTCCACCTCAGCATCATCCCCAGGCAAATCCCCCAACAATACCGACGCCTCATCCAAACGCTTCTGCGCCGAATCCAAACGCATCACCGTCAGCTTCGCACGACTACCCTTCGCAGGCTTCCCCGCCGTACCCGCCGATCCTCGCGCCGCCTTCAGATCCGCCTCCGCATTCTTCACCGCCGTCTGCGCCTTCCCCAGGTCCGCCTCCTGCTGACTATCAAGACCATACGCGCTGCCCGCCAACACCTGCATACATAACCACGCCACACCCAACACGCCAACACGCCCGCACAAACTCCGCCGATTAAAACCCTGCCTCATCGCACCGCTCCTTTTTAGTAACCAGGCACAACGGCCAAACCCGCCACACCCTTCCCTGATATTTCCAATCTAAATAAACCCACGCCCCAACCCGATCGGGCCAAAGACATCCCAGTCTATCACCCCACCACAACCGATGACAACCCAAATCATGCACACAAAACAAACATCCCCCAACCCACGCTTGCGGTTTAGCGCCCCATCTTCACATCATCACACGCCCCCACCCCCCCCCGCCGCTTGCGGCTTCGCCCCGCTTCACAAAACCGCACACCGCCCTACACCCCAACCATATTTCCACCATAATACACCGGCTTTCACACCGGACACCTCCCCATGCGAGCCACAATTACATACCCCGGCCACCGCCACTGGTACAAGTCGCGCGTAACCTACAAGGTGATCACACCGTTTGGTATGACCCACTTCAACGTGCTTAGAAATCATGATTCCATCGAATGGCGATGGCTCGACGGCTCAATCTGGCATCTGGATTACGGGGCATACACCAGCGATCGGTATATAGAAATCAACGGCAAGACCGTCTTCAAGGGCGTGTTCGCCAACGTGTCCCGGTTCTCTGGCGTCCTGCATTGGCATGACTGTGACACCGGCGACCGGGCCTTATCCATCCACTATTACTTCAGATGGCCCCGCCGCCGCGCAACCTACCGCAATGCCGACGGGTTCCTGATTGCCAAATACCTCTGGCGATGCAACCCCAAGTGGACACCCGACGAGTTTGTCATCAAGCCAACAGAAGATTATCTCACGCCCATCGTTTTCGCCGACATCATTTCACAATTTGAATTGATTGATTAGCTAGATCCCCCTCAAATCTAATCACTCCACAAAAAAATACGACCTCAACGTGCGCACAACACGGACGATTCTCAAAACAAAAATGACAACCAACCACCCAACACACAAACCAAACACACACAAACCCTTACCCGCCTCAACCAACCATTTTATCCCACCCCCGTGCGCACAAACCAGACAATTCCGCCAAGAGTGGAGACGCAACTTATTCCCTGAAAATACATCCGGGGAACCGGGGGGCGTCTGCCGACAACCTCACGACGGCGATCGACAGCTACCCTGAGTATCCAAAGATTAAAAGGACCAGGACTCGAGGGCTTCCCCGCAAACGGAGACGTTGCGAATGTAAATTCGTACAACTTCTCCGGGGGCGGGGGCTTGGTAGCGGATCGCCCCGGCCAGATGACGGACACACAGGACGCGGGCTTGACCTGGTCCCAATGATCCCGCGCCTGCCGTTACCGCCGGCGAATCGTGAGGCTTTAGATTGATGATTTGTGATTGATGATTGATGATTTGAGGAAGAAGACTTAAACACAGAGTTCACAAAACACACCAAGATACGGAGAAGGTCACACCACCACGAAGCGCCGCGACTTGTCGCGTCCCCTTCTTAATCCGTGTCATCTGCGCAATCTGCGGATACCTCCCCCGCGCCTTCCTCTGCGCGTGCCACGGTGCGGACTCTTCCCGCTAACAAATCACACCCCAAAAGTCAAGACAAAATACTACTCCGCCAACAACGATCACGACTTGCAAAGTCCCGCACGATTGTTTTTAATCCCTCCCCCGCCTCCACCGTACCGTGGCGGCCTAGGCCGTATTTTATAGCCGTAATTTTCACGACATGACCCCACACAACACCACCAAATAACGTTATAGTAACTCCCGGTGGGAGCACCTGAACTTGCGAAGAAGCCAAAAACCCATAGTAATCGCCGCACGCCGCAGCCCCCTGGCTCGCATTCAAGCCGAACTGATCGGCAAGCGGATCAATAAACTGCACCCGAAAATCGAGGTGCAATACCGCTGGGTCGAATCTCAGGGCGATAAATCCGTCGGCCAATCTCTCGCGGACCAAGGCGGCAAAGGACTCTTCACCAAAGACGTCGAACAACTCCTACTCAATGGCGAAGCCGACCTCGCTATACACAGCCTCAAAGACCTACCCGCAGCCGATACCACCGGCCTCATCCTCGCCGCCATCCCAAGACGCGCCAACCCCTGCGACGTCTTGATCACACCCAACGCCCTGACATCCATCAACGACCTCCCACAAGGCGCTGTCGTCGGAACCGCCAGCCCAAGACGCGCCGCACAACTACTCAAACTACGACCCGACCTGAAAATCGACCTGCTCCGTGGCAACGTCCAGACCCGCCTGGACCAAGTGCTCAGCCCCGATGGCGTAAAGCGTTACGACGCCACACTCCTCGCCTACGCGGGCCTCAGCCGACTGGGCATGACTCAGCACCTCACCCACGCGATCCCCCTCGATCAGATCATGCCCTCCGCATGCCAGGGTGCCTTGGCCGTGCAATGCCGAGCCGACGACAACGTCACCCTCACGCGCTGCCTGCCGCTGAATAACCCCGAGGCTTCCACCGCCGTCCACGCCGAACGCCAGATCGTCGCCGGGCTTGGCGGAGATTGCCACAGCCCCATCGCCGTCCTCGCCGAACAATCCAAACAACCCCCCACACCCGCCAAACGAAACGCCGACGCACACTGGTTCCGCCTGCGTGTCCGTGTCCTCTCTGGTGATGGCAGCACATGCCTGGAAATCGACGAACAGGTCAAAACCAAAGACCTCCGCCGCTTGGTCAAACGCACCATCAAAGACCTCAAACAACGCGGAGCACAAAAGCTCATCGACGCCGGCTGCGAAATCATCCCCCTGCAAGCACCCGATCAATCCGCACCCAGCACACACGCCCCCGCCAACCCAGCCCAGAGCGTCTCCGCGTCCCCCGCCTGACCCGCAGGGAACCTGCCAGACACCTCTACCGATTATCTGCAACGAAAATGGCCTGTTGAAGCGCCGCGACTTGTCGTACCAGACGACTACAAACCCCCATATTCGCTTAAAAACCCCCTCAAATACCGAATACTCACTTTTTTCGTAGACCCACTTAGTCCCCACCCCGTCCCGTTTCACCGCCCTACCCGCGCGTCAAACCCAGCCGAATCCTGTATACTGCTCGGCCCGGAATAACCCCCCGGATTAACCCTTAGACCTTGGAGCTTCACGGTGTCAGCTCGCAAACCCTACGTCGGCGGTAACTGGAAAATGAACCTCAACGGCCAACAGGCCGTGGATCTGGCTTCGGCCCTCGCCGACGGATTCTCCGCAGGCGATCAGGTCCAGGCCTCCGTCTTCCCCCCCTTCCCCTACCTCGAAAAAGTCGGCAAGGTCTTCGCCGCAAAAAATAGCCCGATCCAACTCGGCGCCCAGAACTTCTACCACCAACCCAACGGTGCCTACACCGGCGAAGTCAGCCTCGACATGCTCAAAGACGTCGGCGCATCAGTCATGCTCGTCGGCCACTCAGAACGCCGACACGTCCTCGGCGAAACCGACACACTCATCAACGACAAAGTCCTCGCCGCCCTCGAAGCAGGCCTCGAAGTCATCCTCTGCATCGGTGAAAAAATCGAGCAACGCGAAGCCGACAAAACAGACCACATCAATACCGGACAACTGGGCTACGGCCTCGCCGGCGTCAGCGACGCACAAATGGCACGCGTCACCATCGCCTACGAACCCGTCTGGGCCATCGGCACCGGCAAAACAGCGACCTCACAGGACGCGCAGAACACACACAAAGTCATCCGCCAGGCCCTTGGATTCCTCTACAACGACGATATCGCCAACGCCGTCCGCATCCAGTACGGCGGATCCTGCAAGCCGTCCAACGCACAGGAACTGCTCGCCCAAACCGACATCGACGGCGGACTGATCGGCGGCGCCGCACTCAAGCCCGAAGACTTCCTCGCTATCCTACAAGCCGCAGCAGACAACGCCCCCGTTCCCGCGTAACAAACGAATCAACGAGACAACCCCATGCTCCCCATGCTAACCCTCGGTGCAACTGTCACGGTCACGATCCTGGCGACCCTGTTCGTCCTGACCTGCGTCTTTATGATGCTGATCATCCTGATCCAAAAACCCAAAGGCGGCGGCCTCAGCGGCGCGTTCGGCGGGGCTGGCGGCTCGGCACAAGCAGCCTTCGGCGCCAAGACAGGCGACCTCTTGACCACCATCACCATCGCCTGCTTTGTCGCTTTCCTGGGCCTGGCGATCGGCCTGGTCTACGCCATCCGCGATGATGTCACACCCAAGACCGCACCCACCATCCCCGCCGTCTCAACACCAGCCACGCCCGCAGGTGAAGCATCGCAACCCACGACCGAAGCCGTAACAGACCCGGCTGAAACACCCAGCGAAACAGATACCGCCACGGAAGAAACACCCGCTGCGCCCGCTGATACATCACCCGATGCACCGACTCAAAACCCCACGACCGACTCGCAGCCCTAGACAGCTAAGGCATATTATGGTGAAGTGGTGCTTGTCGATATGAACCTTGACCCACTCACCGGACCTTCCCCCACCGGAGCGACGTTTTGATCCGTTCGATGACCGGCTTCGGCGACGCATCCACCCAATCCGACGGGGTTCACTACAGCGTCGAGCTGCGCAGCCTTAACAACAAGTATTTTAAGTGCTCGGTCCGGCTGCCCGACGAGTTTCAGGGCATGGAAGCCGAGCTTGAATCCAAGCTGCGCAAACGTGTGTCGCGCGGGTCATTCACGATGACCGTGAAGTTCAAGACCACCGACGCCCAAGCCGTCTCGCGCGTCAACGACGCCGCGATTCTCACCTACCTGGAACACCTGGAAACAATCCACTCAAAGATCCAGGACCGCGCGGTGCAGATCGATCTGACACAGCTTCTGGTCCTGCCAGGCGTCCTGCAGCCGGCACAGGACGAGGCCTCCCTGCTTGCGAAATCCAAACCCGTGGTCACCAAGCTGCTCAGCGAAGCGCTCGACAAACTCATCGCAATGCGGGTAACCGAAGGCCAATCCCTCGCCGATGACCTGCTGAAACAGCTCAACCTGATCATGGACCGCATGACGACGATCGGAGACCGTGCGCCGTCGGTGATCGAAGAATATCACCTGCGTCTGCGTGCCCGGATGGACGAGCTGCTGGCGAAGGCGGAGCTTAAGGCCGACGAATCGGCGTTGATCCGAGAGGTCGCGGTGTTCGCTGAGCGTGCCGACATCAGCGAGGAAGTCACGCGGATGGCTGGGCACGTCGCGCAGTTCCAGGAGATCATCGCCAACGGCAACGAAAACGAGCCGGTCGGCCGAACGCTGGATTTCCTGGCCCAGGAGATGCTCCGCGAAGCCAACACGATCGGCAGCAAAAGCAACGACGCGCAGATCAGCCGGGCGATGATCGAAGCCAAGACCGCGGTCGATCGTATAAAAGAGCAGGTTCAGAACGCCGAGTGACCCCCCGAGCGTCCGGGAAATGAATTAGCCGCAAATGAACGCGAGTAAACGCAAATCGTAGAGAACAAAGCGATAATCCGTTAGTTTACCGCCCATTGCCCATGCCTTTTATTCGCGTTGATTTGCGTTCATTTGGGCTAATTTCGTTCCGACCGATTTGTTTGAATTAAGCAAGGCCAAGTGGCCGACACAGGCAGATCGACATGACCGATCAGCGACCGACAGTAGCAACCCATGCAGGCGCGGACGCGGTGAATCCCGCGGGCGGGTCGGTGTCGGGTTTGTCAGCGATCGGGAGCATGCAGGTCGATGCGGAGGGCCGATCGATCTTCGCCGCCGACGAGTTGGCAATCGTGTTATCGCACTACCGTATCGGGTTGATCGACACCATCAAGCAATTCAATCGAGGGTCGCGCAAAGCCCCGAAGCTGGTGATCCGATCGGACCGGGGGCTGTTCCTGTTGAAGCGCCGCGCCCACGGGCGGGATGATCCGTTCAAGGTCGCGTTCACTCACGGGATCCAGCTAAAGCTCGCTGAGCGCGGGTACCCGCTGCCGAGGCTGATCGGCACACGGCGAGAAAACAACTCGATGGTGCAGTACCTGGGGCAGGTGTACGAGTTATTCGAGTTCATGCGCGGCACGGGGTACGACCGATCGATGGAAGCGACGAAGGATGCGGGGAAGGCGTTGGCAAGGTTCCACACGCTGCTCGCCGATCATCAGCCGCACTACACCCCGCCGAAGGGGACGTACCACGCGGCGCCGGTGGTGATCTCGTCACTGGGCGTTTTGCCCGGCGCGTTGCTCAAGCCCGCCAGTGGTGAGCCGACGGTCAACGCAGATGAAGCCGGGCAGATCGCCGATGAGTTGGATCGCTGTTACCGACAGGCGTCTGCCCACGCCGATGAGCTTGGGCTTAATGATCTACCTGTGCAGGTCGGGCACAGCGATTGGCACCCGGGGAACATGCTGTTTGATGGGCACAAGGTCGTCGCGGTGATCGACTATGACGCCGCCCGCCTGCTGCCGCGCGTGATTGATATCGCCAACGGTGCGTTGCAATTTTCTATCCAGGGCCACGGCGGAGACACCGGGCGTTGGCCCGAGCAGGTTGATGAGGATCGGTACGAGGCGTTCTTTCATGGGTATAGTTCGGTGCAGGGCTGCGAGCTGACGCAGACCGAAAAGCAGACGGTGCCTTGGCTGATGATCCAGGCGCTGATTGCTGAGAGCGTGATCCCTGTCGCGGCGACGGGTTTATTTGCCAAGATGAACGGTGCGGATTTTCTGAAGATGGTGCTGCGGAAAGTCCGTTGGATCCAGGAACACGAAAAACAATTGATCGATATGATCGATGCGTGAGTGCGACAGAAATCATTTGGCGTGTCGGTTTATGTTGTCCCACAGCCAAAGGCTGTGGGCTTTCGGGGTGGTGTGCGTGGTGGTGTATGTAAGCCTGTTTTTATTCACGGGTGTATCGGCACAGGTTGTCGTTGATGATGAGAACGATGACGCGGGTGTGCTTGCCCAACTGGATGATGATGAATACTTCGTGCGTCAGGCCGCAACCCGGCGGTTGTTGACCGATGAAACCCTGACGCAGGAAGACCTGGACCGGTTGTTTTTGGCGAGTGAATCGCTCGAACAGCGGCACCGTTTATTGCGGGTAGCGCGGCACCATCTGCTGCGGCGGATGATCGCGCAACGTTTCAACGGGCCGGCGGACCCGGGTTCGATGGGGTTGTCGCATGTGGTGGTTCACCTACCCGCGGATGAGGATGGCGGAGAACCACGTGCCGGGGTGATGGCGGCGTTGACGCTGCCGGGCTTCCCCGCGTATGCCTTGCTTGAGCCGGGCGACGTGATCATTGAGTTTGATGGACAACCTATCCCGGGAAAAATGTTGGGCGCAGCGTTTCCAAATATGATCCGGTCACGGCAAGCGGGTCAGGATATCTGGTTAACGGTATTCCGGAACGGTGAGACGGAGCGGATACGGTTTCGGCTGGGCAACGGTCTGGCGTTGAGCGAGGTGTATGGCACCAAAAGCGTCGCGCTAAACGAGCCGTACCGGCAGGCTTGGCAGACTCAGCGGGCGCGGATGGAAGGGCTTGTTAATGACCGCGAAGAACCCGATGCCGACGCAACTGACAGCCCCGCCGCACCTCCACAATAGCGCCTTGCCGAACCGTGCATCTGTAGGCACGCACGGGCTTGTGCCGGGGTGTCTTATTCTCTCGGGAGGTGCGCGTCGAACTGGATCACCTGCCCGGGGACAAGTCGATCGGATTCGATGGTGACACGACCCTCTGCCCCGTCGCCGGGAACTACAAAGTCGCGCTCTTCACCGGGAGCCAAGCCACGGAGTGACGTGGCCGACCGCGCGCCTGCCAAGGCGGGGTAGGCGTTGAAATAGATCGGCGCGACGCCGGTGTTGGTCACGGTAATGCGTGACTGTTCGCCGTCGGTCAGAAACTTCGTGACACGGAAGCGGTAGCCGGTCGCCATACCGGCCTGACGGATACGGTCGGGCTTCTGATAATCAAATTGGTTGTTGGCAAACATGTAGGAGATGTGGAAACGTTTAGCGGCGTGTTCGAAGCTTTCGCCGTTGGGGCCGTCGGAAGCCAGTGCGTTGCGCTGATCGTGAGCGTTGTAGTAGCTGAACTCGCCGCCGGCGGGCGAGGTCTTGTAGCGGTTTCGGCCAAAGAAGTCCCAACAGGATTCGTTGTACTCATTGTGTTTTGCGTGCAAGAATGAATCGTCGAACAGGCCGAAGTTCAGGTTGAGCAGATCGGGACCGTCGGCAAAAGGCGTGCGTTGGGCTTCGGCGGCGTCGATCGATATGCTCCAAGCGGTATCCTTAAATACCTTGTCGAGGTGCCGAAAAAACCTGGCCTGGAAATCCTTACTTGGGAATGTTTTCCCAAGCTCCATCGGGCCGTCGTAGATGTGGTATTCGGCCCACAAACCAAAGCCCACCTGTACGAACGCCAGCCGGGGATCGGTGTCATATCGCTCGGCGAATTCCGAGTAAAACTCGAGCGTGAATTCTCGCAGGGCCGGGTGGGACCAGTCGCAGAACGCGGTGTCCTGTCCCTCGCTCTTGGCGGTGATCTCGTGATAGTCCGGAAGCTGTTTGATCGAATCGGGAACCGCTGTTTCTTTGTATCCGGGGTAGATAAACCGGAATCGGAGCACGGCCTGATGGCCACGCGCCGCGATGCTATCAAGCAGTTCATCGACAGGTGACCAGTCGTAAGCGCCTTGCTCATCCACGACCTGATTGAAGAGCATGTAAGAAAACTCGAGCTGTATTGCGTCGGTGTCGGCGTGTTCGTTGTCGTTCCAGACCACCAGGCCGGTCATGGGCTGGACCCGGTCGACGGTGGATTCCAGCGGGAGGGAACGCCAATCGTCGGCATGTACGGCCCCCGAAACAAGCAGACACAGCCCGAGAATGACATACACACGCCTGGGTAACATGGTCAACCTTTCAGGAATAGAAATTCGCAAGACGCATTTTCATGGCTTGGCCAACTGATGTCAACCGGAAATCATGCTTGGGAAGCGCTGCTTTTTTGGCGCGTTGGACATGCCCCGTCATGATGACGCCGTCACACTTGTTACATACAACCCAGCCGTCACAGACGTAACGGTTTGACCTGTTGTATAGCCAAAATTCGATCCGCCGTTAGACGTCCGGGCGGGTTATATCGTTGGTTTAGTGTGATCCTGCAGCGGGCGTGGTGCCCGTCTGAGGCGGCTAGAAAGAGAAGGCAATGAAACCTGTATTTAACCTGTTGTTCTGGTCGTTCGTGCTGACGGCCCTGGTGTACTTGGCGGTCGGGCCGGGCGTGGGTGTGCTTCACGGCAACCCGCTGGCGTGCCTGGGGGTCGGGCTGATCGGGCTGGGCCTGTGCATGGATTGTCGGCGGAGACTTGTTGCGGTGAGAATCGAACGGGACGCTGCGCGGTAACAGCATCATATTCATCATAGCGCAATATCAAGGCCCACGTTCAATGAACGTGGGCCTTGTTTATTAAATACTGCCTTGACCGTTGAGACGTGGCCGTGCGTGGTTTAGCGGCTGGCTTTGTAATCCAACAGGGCCTTGTATTTGGGTGCGCGGTTAATGGACTGGTCCATGTATTCGAGGTGTCCCCACGAGCCGAACTTGCCGGGCTTATTCACGAAATTAAACGCGGTGAAGAGGCTGCCGCCGGCGTTTTCCCACTCGCGCATGTTGGCGATGTAGGCTTTGTACATCTTGGGGTGTGTCTGCATATCCAGGAATGCCTTGGCGTAAGGGGGGTTGCCGCCGTGAGCGGTGTAGTGCTGGCCGCCCTCATAACCGATCAGGGGTATGGTATGCCCGAGCTTGCGCGACCAGCGTTTGGCGAGCGCACCGTGTTCGCGGTAGTTCTTGCGTACGCCTCGGGGGATGTCGGCC
>JAJRRS010000200.1 GCA_024279275.1 Planctomycetota bacterium
ACGAACTCGGGGATTCTGGATGAAGAGTTTAAGAGTGCGGACCACAAGTTCCCGGACTGGGACCATCGCAAGTTCCGCGACCGCAACTGGCTGGTCTACGGGTTGAAGAAGAACGATATCATCCGCCCGATCGCGCAAGGGTTAGGTTTGTCGATCCGCCAGTTTGCGATCAAGTGGCTCGCCGGTCAGCCCGGGATGGTGTCGATTGAGCCGAATATCGTCAACGAGGCGGATCTTAAAGAATACGCCTCGGCCTGTGATGGTTCGACCCTGTCGCGAGACGTGTTGGATACGCTCGCCAAACTCTATGCCGACGACTACGGGCTGGGGGATGAGGCGCATCCTTGCGACATCAAGAGCAGCACGATTGAAGGGGGTGCGGTTCGTAGTGGGTATGAGCAGCCAGCGGGTGTGGTGTGATGTCGGGCTGGGTGTAGCAAATAATTGGGATAGTTTCTAGCCGCGATTCTACGAATCGCGAGCACTGCGGGAACTAAGCCCGGCAGCTATTAACGGGGATCGTGAGGGTCGTACAGTCTGCAGGCCTGCGGGCTGGCAGCCCGCGGCTATTAACGGAGATTGTGAACCTCGTCACCGTCGTGGGGCGCGGGTTGGTTTGGTGTTGATGTCGGTTTAAGTGGAGCGTCGTAAGTTTATTGATGGTGTGATAGCCGCGATTCTACGAATCGCGGGGGCGCGGGCTGGAAGCCCACGCTATATAAAAGAGGGATGAACCTCTTGGATGTTCCTGCGTAGAATGTGTCGATGGCGGACGACGTTCAATCAGATAATCCGGTGTTGTACCAAGGTGCCCGTTTCGCGGTGCGGGGGGTTGAGTTGTCACAGAGGTCCGGCGGGACGATACGGCGTGAGGTGGTGGTGCCGGCCAATGCGGTGGTGGTGCTGCCGATGCTGGATGAGCAGACGGTGGTGCTGATCCAAAATGAGCGGTTCGCGGTAGGCCAGACGCTGTGGGAATTGCCGGCTGGGACGTTGGAGGCGGGGGAGGATTTGGCCCTGTGTGCCGGTCGGGAGTTGCTTGAAGAGACCGGGTATGCGGCGGCAGAGGTTACCCGGCTGATGGAGTTTTACCCCTCGCCGGGGTTCTGTACGGAGCTGTTAACCGCGTTTTTGGCCCGTAATCTTACTTTTCAAGGCCAGGATCTTGATGAAACCGAGCGGATCACAACTGCAGCGATACCCCTGAAAGAGTCGATCCAGATGATACGTGACAACCGTATTCGCGACGCCAAGACGATCGCGACACTGCTTTATTACCAGACGTTTCTAAGGACGGGCATCTGATGGCGTGGCAGGACAGGCATTACAACCAGGACAATTTCAGCGGCGGCGGGCGTGGCGGCGGCGGCGGGGGGATCGGTGGTCGGCTCGGCGGCGCGTCGATTGTGATGTGGTTGATGGGGATCAACGCCATCGTGTTCCTGCTGAACGGCGTGCTTTCCAGTGGGACGCGATCGCAGGGGATTTCGCCGTTTTATTGGGGCAACTTTAATCTTGAGCAGGGGCTGTACGGCCTGCAGATCTGGCGTTGGGTGACGTATCAGTTTTTACACGACGGGTTCATGCACGTCTTGTTCAACATGGTCGGGTTGTACTTCTTTGGGCCGATGCTTGAGAAGTGGTGGGGGAGCCGACGGTTTTTGGCGTTTTATCTTTTATGTGGAATCAGCGGTGCGGTACTGATGGCGTTGCTGTCATTTGTGCCGGGGCTGTTGATGGTCGGGCCGCAGACACATCTGGTCGGGGCTTCGGGGAGCCTGTTTGGGATCCTTGCTGGGGCGGCGGTGTTGTTTCCCCATCAGCGTGTGATGCTTTTATTTCCGCCGATCCCGATGGCGATGCGGACGATGGCGCTGTTATTTATGGGCCTGGCGTTTTTATCTGTGATGGCTGGGACGCCGAATGCCGGCGGTGATGCGGCGCACTTGGGCGGGGCGTTGCTCGGTTTCATCCTGATCAAAAACGCACGCTGGCTGAACTGGGCGGATCGGTTGTCGCCTTCCGCGATCCAGGACGGGGTCAACAAGGGGCGGTTTGAGCGGAAGCGTAAAAGGAAGGCGGCGGACCAGGCTGAGGTGGGGCGGATTCTGGATAAGGTCCGGGACAAGGGGCTTGCGAGCCTGACGCGCAAAGAGAAGAATACCCTTAACGAAGAGACGGAACGGCAGAATCGGGCAGGGTGAGTGATTTATGATGTGGGGGAAGGGGGCGTGGATCAGGCTATGTTAATGCTTGCTGTTTAGTGGCGGATCGTAGATCCGCGTGTTGGTCTAGGGGGGGGGCAAGCATGGCGATCTGCGATCGCCCGCTAAACGTGGATGGTTGGTGACAGTATCGGGGCATATCTTCTACACTACCGGGCTTATGCCCGCCGTGACTTACGAATTAAAACAGAAGGACGCGGAAACCAACGCTCGGCTTGGGCGGGTGACGACGCCGCACGGGATGTTTGATACGCCGGCATTTATGCCGGTGGGCACGCAGGCGTCGGTGAAGGGGTTGCTGCCGGCCCAGGTTGATAGCGTGGGGGCGCAGATTCTTTTATCTAATACATACCACCTGATGCTGCGGCCGGGGTCGGGGCTTGTTAAGCAGATGGGCGGGCTGCACAAGTGGATGCGCTGGGACAAGCCGATCCTCACCGACTCGGGGGGGTTTCAGGTCTTCAGCCTCACCGACATCAATAAGATCGGCGAAGACGGGGTGACTTTCCGCAGCCACATCGATGGTGCGCTGATCGAGCTGACGCCCGAGCGTTCCATGCAGGTGCAGAACGAGTTGGGCGCGGACATCATTATGGCGTTTGATGATTGTCCGCCCAGTGGAGGGATTCAGGATTCGGGCGTGTGGGATGGGAAAGAACGACCAGCCGGGATGCCGGATCCCCAAATCCCAAATCCTAACCCCCAATCCCTCATGACCCGCCACGCTGTCGCGGTCGAGGATTATCCCGCCCGGGTCAAAATCGCCAACGAGCGGACGGTTCGTTGGCTTGACCGGTGTGTCAAAGCGCACGATCGTTGTGACGAGCAGGGGTTATTTGGGATTGTGCAGGGGGGGACGGACCTGGTGGCGCGCTCGTGGTGTGCGGAGCATGTGACGCAGCACGATTTGCCAGGCTTTGCGATCGGTGGGGTGGCGGTGGGTGAGGGGTATGACGAAATCAAGCGGGTGGTGGAGCACACGGCGCCGCTGCTGCCGGAGGATCGGCCGAGGTACTTGATGGGGGTGGGGTATGAGCGGGATATCCTGATGGCGGTGCGTGCGGGGGTGGATATGTTTGACTGTGTGCTGCCGACACGCAATGGGCGCAACGGCAATGCGTTTACCCCATCGGGGCAGATCAGGCTCAAGAACGCGCGTTTTACCGAGGATACTTCGGTGATTGACGATGATTGCGACTGCCCGGCTTGCGGTGGGGGGTTCACGCGAAGCTACCTGAGGCACCTGTTTATGGCTGGGGAGATGCTCGGGCCGATCCTGGTCAGTGCCCACAATATTCGGCACTTCCAGAGGTACCTATTGGACATCAGGCGTGCGATCGCTCAAAATGACTGGTCTTTGATCCAGCGGCGTTGGCCGGTGGCGGTTAAGCGTCGGTAATTGAAGATGTTGCGTGTGATTCACGCCAAGGATACCCCCTGATGACTATGGATAATCTGACCCTGATCCTCGCTCAAGATGCGGACACCGCAGCGGCCCCCGATCGGCCGAGCGCGCCGGATAACACGACCGGTTCGGATACAGTTGGAACTCAAAGCACCGGCCAGACGCCTTTGGATGGCGGTGACGGGGCACCGCCGGCGCGGAGTGAGGGGTTCGGCATGTTGTACCTGCTGCTGCCCTTGGCGCTGGTATTCATCATGATGTCGATGGGCGGTCGAAAGGAAAAGAAAAAGCGTGCGGCGATGATGGCCGCGATGACCAAGGGCGATAAGGTCCAGACCGTCGGCGGGATCCTCGGCACGATCGTCGAGGTTCGTGACGATGAGATTATCGTGAAGGTCGATGAAAACGCCAACACACGCCTGAGATTCGCACGCACCGCGATCCAGTCGATTCTGGAATCCAAGAACGCAGATTAATAGTCCCCCCGGAAGCTGGCCGCGGGAAGTCTTGAACGTAGCCCCGGGTTTCCACCCGGAGCTTAAAAAAGTCACGAGCTTCTCCCCATACCCTAGACCCTATACCCCAGACCCAACTACTTCCCATGAATACGACCATTGTTCTTGTACTCGTTTACTTTGCTGTGCTGTTCGGTCTGACCCTGTATTTTGCGGTCAAGGAAAGCCCGTTATGGAAGTCCACGCTGATCGCGTTGGTGCTTTCGGCGTTCGGCCTTGCGCTGTGGTTCCCCGGCGAGGATGGCTACGGCCCCAAAGATCGGCTGATCCCCGGGCTGGACCTCGCGGGCGGGACGATGCTGGTCTATGACGTGAAGGTTCCCAAGGGGCGGGACGCGAAGACCGTGATCGATGACACGATCTCGATTTTGTCCAAGCGTGTCGATCCAACGGGTACGCGAAACCTGGTATGGCGTCAGGTGGCGGGCAATCGGTTAGAGGTGCAGATGCCGCTGCCGGACCCGGAAACGGGTCGGCGTCGCAAGGCGTATGAGATCGCCCGGAATGATGTCCTGCGTGGGAATATCGCGGAGCACGAGTTGGACTCGAAGCTGCGGCTGGGGGCCGAGGAACGTGCGAAAAGTTTCAGGGTTTTGGCGGGTGAAGACCCGGGTTTGCAGGCATCCCTGACGGCGTTGGCTGAGGCGTACGATGCGCTGACGACTGCTTCGCAAGCGAATCAGGCGGCACAGGACGCATACGATCAGGCTGAGGCGGCTATCAAGGAACTGCCGGCGACGGCCAGCGAAGACGAGGCCGCCAAGGCCCGCGCGACCGCGGACGACCTGCGTAAAGATCTTCAGGACAAGGCTCTGATTTACCTGGACGCCCGGGATGCTTTTGATGTGGCCAAGCGGTTGGTGCTGGATGCAAATATCACCGTGATCGAGCTTGATCGTATCGAAGACCTGCCGGTGCCCGAGGTCGAGGGGCCGGGTATCCAGAACCTGCGTCGTGAGGCGGCGGATGCGCTGATCGCTAAGCGCCCGCGTAAGGCGGACGCGGTCAACGCCTGGTACGAGGCGTACGGTGCTTACGAATCCAAGAAGGGCCAACTGGACGACCCGGACGACCTGATCACATTGTTGCAAGGCTCGGGTGTGTTGGAGTTCCGTATCGTCCCGGTGCCTAATGATCCGGGGCTGGATGTGGCGTCGTACCGCGAGCAGTTGAAGGAGCAAGGCCCGCGTGCCGGTCGGGGCAAGGCCTGGATATGGTCCGAGATCGACGACATTGTTGAGTTCATCGATGGCCGAAAGAACCTGCCGTTGGTTGAGGAAGACGCGGCGGGATACTTCGCCTCGCTGCGCAGCCCGCAGATCGTGGAGCGTTACGCGGATAAATACTACATCCTGCTGGGCAACGTCCCGAGCCTGGCGATGACCCAGGACCAGGATTGGGCGTTGCGATCCGCGATGAAGTCGACGGATCAGTTCGGATACCCATCTATAAGCTTTTCCTTGAATTCGCTGGGTGCCGAGCGGATGAGCCAGCTCACCGGGCCTAATCTTCAGAAGCAGATGGCGATCCTGCTGGACGGCAAGACTATCTCGGCCCCGAACCTGCAGGGCAAGATCGCTGGGAGCGGCGAGATCACCGGCGGGGCGGGCGGGTTCTCCGCCGAGGAGCAGAGCTACCTGGTGAACACGCTTAAGGCCGGCTCACTGGAAGGCGAGTTGAGCAAACGCCCGATCAGCCAGAAGTCGATTGGCCCTAACTTAGGCAAGGACAACATCAACAGTGGCTACGAGGCGGCCAAGGATGCGCTGATCATCGTGGCGATCTTCATGATGTGCTATTACTTTTTTTCCGGGCTGGTCGCCAACTTCGCGTTGGTTGCGAACATGGTGTTGATCCTGGGCGTGATGGCGACACTGCGTTCGACGTTCACGCTCCCGGGTATAGCTGGCATCGTCCTGACCATCGGTATGGCGGTCGATGCCAACGTGTTGATCTTCGAGCGCATCCGTGAAGAATCCGAGCGCGGTGCCGACCTGGCGACGAGCATCCGGCTGGGCTATGAGAAGGCGCTGAGTACGATCCTGGACGCTAATATCACCACGCTGATTACCTGTATCGTCCTGGGCTACACGGCCACGGTCGAGATCAAGGGCTTCGCGGTCACGCTTGGGATCGGGATCCTGGCGACGTTGTTCACCGCACTATTTTGCACGCGGGTGTTCCTGGAACTCTACCTGGCATCCGGCAAGGCCAAGCGGCTGGCGATGCTGCCCACCCTGGTCCCCGCGATCGGCAGGCTATTGCATCCCAAGATCAACTGGATCGGCCTGCGGTACGGCTTCTTTGCGATCAGCCTGGTGGCGATGCTCGGCGGGCTGGCGATGGTCTACGAACGCGGCGAAGACCTGCTGGACATCGAGTTTCGGTCGGGTACGAAGGTGAGCTTTGAGTTTGCCCAGGGCAAGAGCCTTGATCTACCGGAGGCCCGCACCCGCCTAAGAGCCTTCGGCGAGGCAGGGAAATTGATCCAGGATGGCAAGCCCGCGCCCGGGGGGGCCGGGGATATGGCTGACGCATACGAGACACTCAAGCCCATCATTGAAGCGGCGAACCTGCGTTACGATGACGCGATAGCCCGGGTGAAAGAGGCGGCGGATGACCCGAATGTCCGCCCGCTCCAGGAGCCGAAAAAGGTTGATTTTTCGCTGTTTATCAATGCGGCGGAACGCGGGATCGTGACCGAGGGCCGACCCGAAGATGCGAGTACCGACACGAAATCGACCGAGGGTTTTGGTATCTCGACACTGATCGAAGACGCTCAGGCGGTCAGCGCGGTGGTCAAGGCTGCATTTGCGGACGTGCTTGATACCACCCGGCCGATCCAGTTCGCCTCGATCCATATCGACGAGGTCAACAACGCCCCGGTGTATCCGATCCGTAGTGGTATTCTTGGTGACAGCATCAACAGGCCGGTGGACGTGAGGACGGACGTTGCGGATGCGGTCGGCGGCGTGGCGGTGGTGCTTGATGAGATAGCCCCGGCGGTAACTCAGGCGGACCTCAGCCAGCGTATTGAGCGGATGCGGAGGCTCCCGAAATATGAAAATCTTGGCCACCGCACATCGACCGTGATTGGGTTGGATGCGGTCGGCACGACGGAGACGGGCGAGGCTCTGTACCGCTCGGCGGTGGTCGTCACACACGATGCCGAAACCAATTACGTCGAATCGCCCGAAACATTCTCCGACTTCGGCGGGCTTGCCGACACCGAGTGGAATCTTGCACGGGATGCCTGCCAGCGCGACACCAGCCTCGGCAGCGTCTCTAACTTCTCCAGCCAGGTCTCCGGCACGATGCAGCGCCAGGCCATCGTTGCGATGACGCTGTCCCTGCTGGCGGTGATTGTGTATATCTGGTTTAGATTCGGCAGCTTCACCTACGGGTTCGCCGCGATTGTCGCCTTGGTCCACGACGTGGTGATCGCGTTGGGGCTGGTAGCGGTGAGTTCGTGGGTCTACCACGAGGTGGGCGGGGTCATGATGATCGAGCCGTTCAAGATCGACTTGGCGATGGTGGCTGCGTTCCTGACGATCGTCGGCTACTCACTGAACGATACGATCGTGGTCTTTGACCGCATCCGTGAGAACCGTGGTCGGCTGTCCTACGCGACCCCGTCGGTGATCAACGACTCGATCAACCAGACGATCAGCCGGACCGTGCTGACCTCCGGCACGACCTTGCTGGCGGTCGGGATGCTCTACGTCTTCGGCGGGCCGGGCATCCACGGGTTTGCCTTTGCCATGTTCATCGGCGTGCTGGTCGGGACGTACAGCTCGGTCGCTATCGCCAGCCCGGTGCTGATGCTTGGCGGCGCACGCCAGGTTCAAAAAGATACCCCAGGCACGTTATCCGGCGGGAATGCCCCGGCTGTTACCGAAAAGTAAAGTCGTCGTCAGCATTGATGCGGCGTGTATAAACTTGAAACGAATCCCATGGACCCTGTCCGTGGGATTTTTTTTTACCCTTTACCTCCGGCCATCGACCACCGGGGGTTTCTTGTCGTGGATGAATATGCGGGCAATTGCCTTGATAGGGGTTATTGTTTCGCACCCACCGGGTACATATCAAACCGCAGGCTCTTGCCCTTGTGGACCACCGCCGGGGCGGGGCCTTGCAGGGGTGGGGCGAGCCGTGGGCGTTTAACCACCACCCGGTTGGTCGCAGTCTTTAGCGCAGCTTCAAGCAACTTGTCGGCGTCGAGATCGTCTCCACTGATCATCCGCAGCACACGCATGGCCTTGCGCTCGGCGGCCTTTCTACCCAGCGGGAACATCGGGTCCAGATACACCACGTCCGGCCGATCCGCGCGATCCGCCTTGGCCTTTTCAAGCAATATCGCTACGCCGTCGCCCCGGATGATGTCTATGCGTTCTGCTATTTGGGGGTCCGATTCGTTTGCTCGGCGAAGCCCGTCGGCCAGCAAGGCGTAGGTCACGGGGTTCCGTTCACACGCCGACACCACACACCCCACGGACGCCATGACCCAGGCATCTTCGCCCAGCCCTGCGGTCGCATCCAGCACACTGGGGCGGTACGGGTTGCGTCGCTTGATGCCGATGGCTTTGAGGATTGGTTGGCTCAGACTCCGCCCGGGCCCTGATTTGGTGTCCAGGGTTGCCAGTTCGCTCGCCACGCCGTGACCCCCGATCAGGGATTTGTCGCTACGCAGCACACGCAATTCCAGCCGCAGGTCCACGATCACCAACGCCGTCTCAATATTCGCCGGCAGGGTTTCCAATTCATGGACAGGCACGCCCAGTTCTTTGGCGCAGGCATGCCCAGCATTGATCCGTGAGATGATCCCGGATCGGATGATGACGCACAGATTCGGCGGTGTAACAGGGGGATCGACCATGACAGAAGATACATCATGTTCCGCGAGAGTAATTATTGGGCCTGAGGTTGATCTTGAGATTGACCTTGGGCCTCGACCTCGGCGACCTGCTGCTCGTACCGCAGGCGGTTGGACTTGTTATCCATCAGAATCAGCAGGCGGTCGTGGTGCTTGCGGGGAATGGCGTCGGCGATCATCTGCTTGGCTTCGGAGATGTGGGTCCGTCGAGACAGGTGTGTGAGGATCACCGCGTCTGCCTGGGACTTCTCCATTAGCTGTGCGATGTGTTCCAGGTGCAGGTGTTTGCCTACGTCAGCCCGATCGCGGTGCTCGGGTTCCAGGAACGTGCACTCGGTGATCAGGATCTTGGCATTCAGCACGTCCGGGCGGTCGAAATGCTCGCCCCACATGGTGTCGCCGGTGAAGCAGACCAGGGGAATGTCGTGGACCTGAGTGATCTCGACGCCTTGTTTTTTCAATTCGACGAGCTTGGGCTGGGGCAGGCCGACGAACTCCTCGCGGAGCTTGCTGCGTTTCTCGATGGCGATGTAGCCAAGCGATGGCACGGTGTGCCGGGTCGCAAAAGCCCGCAGCACGATGTTGTTCTTGATCGTGTGTTCCTGGTCGGGTTCCAGGGGGACGATGTTGTGGGGGGTGCGTTGATTCTCCAAATCGATCCAGGCCTTCATGACGCCGTGTATCGGGCCTTCGAGCCTGGGGTGGCAGATGACCGTGCCGGTGCCGATGCCCTGGAAATTACGTTGGGAAAAGTAGTACGCCAGGCCTGCGGAGTGGTCCATGTGGCCGTGGCTCAGCGCCACGAAGTCGCTGGTCAGCGACGCGCGGGGTGCCCGCCCGATGTCGAAGCAGACGCCCAGTTCGGGGATCTGCACAAAGGTCTCCTCGCCAGCAATGGAGATGCCTTGAATCCGGTAAGGATGGACGTAGAGGAAGCCGAGTTGGGGTCGGCGCGGCGGTGGGTTAGGGATCATGGTCGGCTCCACCGTGACTTGAGTCCGGCAAGGTTTCACGCTTATGGCGCCGCTGACAAAGGTGTCACTGGCCGCCCAGAAAATCGGTCGGATAGGCTCTCACCCATCCACACGGTTCGGTTACAATCTCACGAATGCTTTACACGGGCCTGAAAACACTTTTTTGGCGGTTGCCTGGGGTGTCTGTCCGGTGTGCCATGTTAGCTGATGATTAGTATTGCAGCACCTGTATCCCCGGTCAAACCAATCCGTAGATCGACCAGATAGTTCAATTCAATATCAACCTTTTAACCAAACCCAAGGCCACACCATGACCAGCCCCCTGTGCCCCGCATGGGCGAACGTCCCCAAGCCCGTGATCGGCATGATCCACCTGCCAGCCCTGCCCGGAGCGCCCGGCTATCGTGGCGACATCACATCGATCCGCGAGCACATCCTGACCGATGCAAGAGCTTTGCGTGATGGCGGGGTCCACGGGCTGATGCTCGAAAACTTCGGGGACGTGCCATTTTTCGCTGATTCGGTCCCGACGCATACCGTCACGCACATGACAGCCCTGGCGAAAGCGGTCAAGGACGAGATCGATCTGCCGCTTGGGATCAACGTGCTGCGGAATGATGGGATGTCCGCCCTGGCGGTGGCGCACGCGGTCGGGGCTGAGTATATCCGCGTCAACGTGCTGTCCGGTGCCTGCCTGACCGACCAGGGCGTGATCACCGGCAAAGCCGCTGAACTGATGCGATACCGCCAGCAGATCGGAGCGGATCACATCAAGGTGTTGGCCGATGTCCGTGTGAAGCATGCAGCACCTCTGGCGGATCGACCGCTCAATGAAGAGGTTGATGAGTTGGTTCAGCGTGCCGCAGCCGAGGGCGTGATCGTCTCAGGTATCGGGACCGGCCACCCCACCGACCCCCAGCTTGTCAGGCAGGTCAAGGAGCAGGCCCCGGATACCCCGGTGTTCATAGGCAGTGGCGCAACGCCGGAAACGCTCAAAGCCCTCTTGCCCCACGCGGACGGCTTTATCGTGGGCAGCTACTTCAAGGCAGGCGGTCAACTGGATCAACCCATCGATCCGGCCCGCGTCAAAGCCTTTCTTAGGGCGATTCAGATGTAAATGCTTGTGAGATCAGTATGTGGCTTTTTGTCCACAGGCTTAGGGAAATAAGCTTCCAGATCATGATTTGAGGCGAAAAAGCGCCTGGAGACAGCTTGTATTTATAGAACAATTAAAGCCTTTAATTACCCGGTGTTATAGGTAAAATGGGCGTGAATGCTCGATTAAATGAGGATAAAATTGTGAAAATGCCAGTTAAAAGTCTTGACGCAGCGTGTGCTGGCCGGTAAAAAGGTATTGCTTGCGGATTCTAAGGATCGTTACTGATAGGCCGGTTAGGCAATCATGGCGGACCGAAGGGCGTGGGCGGAGAAAGTCACGAAACCGACCTGGAAACGACACCATTTCACAAACGTCGTAGAATTCTAAGGTCTTAAGGAGAGGAGAAAGACAATGGGTGCAGTATGTAAGTTAACGCGAGCCATAAGAACTGGTGCGCTTGCGTTGGGCCTTGTTGGGGCGGTATCAATGGGTGCGTCGGCCAGTGCCGGTGTTCTCAGTGGTCACGCCGCATCTTTCAATGATGGCAATGGCCCTAGTGCCGGTGCCTGGACAGCTACAACCGCGTTTGATAATGGGGTTGGTCTTAGCGGCACGGTTGAATGGTCCGTCTTCGGCCCAGGCGACTTCCCGTTCGCGGGTTACGCGCCAACCGCTGGTGAATTGACCTACGCTTTCCAGGTCTTCTCGACCGGAACTAGCGCGATCCACTCACTAACACTGAACGACCCCAACGGTGCGGCCGACAACATCGGCTCATTCGCTGATCTTGCGGGTGAAGCCCCAATCTCAGTTGCTTTGGGTACCCAGGCCGAGTGGAACTTCTTAGGCTTGGATGCGGGTGAAAACAGCACCGGTCTGGCGTTCTCTTCGATCAAGACCCCATCCTCGCTCTTCGGTGTGGTTGTCAACGGCGGCTCGTTCGCTGTGGCGATTCCCCTGCCAGTGCCAGGATCCGTTGATATTCCCGAGCCTGCGTCTTTGGCGCTGCTGGGTGCCGGTGGCCTGATGATGCTGCGTCGCCGCAGCTGAGATCAATCAGGCCTGCTTCGAATGCCTTGACTCGTTGGTGGATAATAGGTAAAGACTCATGTGTATGAGTGTTCCCTTTCCTACGAGTGCCTCAAGGGCGTTTGAGAGTCTCAAGTGAGTGTGCCTGGAGACTGGGTCGTACCGAGAGGCAAGTTGTTTGAGGAGATGTGAAGTATAGTTTGGATTCTCAGTGAGTAAGCTCATTGAATCAGGGAGATATAGGGATGATTAGTCACATGTCACGGATAGGCATCTTAGGATTAGCGGTGTCCGCCGTATTTGTCGGAGGAAGTGTCGCGCAAGCGGGGCTACTTGCGGCCAACAGCGGTGGGGCGTTGCCGGGCTTTACTGGCACCCAGTTCTTTGACGATAACTTCTTCGGTTTTACCGTTTCGTCTAATGTCGATTACGCGGTCTTTGCCCCCGGTGCCTTTGGCGCTGCGTTCCCGGGCCAGGATCCAAGCAGTGGGTCGGACTATGTCTACGCCTACCAAATCGATAACCTGGACACCAACATCACCAAGTTTACCGTCGGTTTAGACGGTGACGAGACACTGGGTTCAATCGGTTCGATCCCTGATATTGGTGCGGTGCCTCCAAGTGCCGCCTTGTATGTGGGTGCGGGGCCGACCTCGGCTGCATGGGACTTTACCGCTTTGGGTACGGGTCTAAGCAGCTCGCTGCTGTTCTTCACCAGCGCCCAGGCTCCCGAACTACATAGCTCCACAATTGCCGCGGATTGGTCAAACTCCCATGACCTACCTAGCCCACTACCTGAACCTGCTACCCTGAGTCTTCTGGCTATAGGGACAGGCATCATGTGTGTGGGTAAACGCCGTCGGGTGTGAATCACTCTCCCAGATTCCTCCCCGCCGCACCGTACGGGTGAAGGTCCTGTGTGACTTCATCATCAATTTTAACGATCCGGTGCGGGCTATTGGTTGATCGTCTACATTTAGACGTTCGGCGTATGGAGGGAGACAGGGTTGTTTCGCTTAAGTTTGGATTGGTTAATACAAAAACGCAACCGGACCGCGATCGCATTCATGCTCGCTTCCGCAGTTGCGTTGTTTTTTATCACGCCGGCACAAGCCTTAAACCCTTCTGATGTCGTGGTTCTCTACAACGAGGACAGCCCCGACGGCATCGAGATCGCCAACTATTACGCCCAAGTCTACCCTGAGGTCCAACTCTTGGGCCTGCAAGGCGTCAGCACCGCGGAGCAGGTGTCGCAGGATCACTACCTGAATGTAATCCGGCCACAGGTATTGGCGGGTATAAGCCAGACAACCGCGGTCATCGTTACGACCAAAGGCTTACCGCTACGAATCGAGAACACCGCACCCAATCCCGGAACCTACCCGGGTTGGCGGGGCGAGCCGTTTGGCATCCCGATCCTGGATGACTGGTGGGAGCCTTATTCCAGCTTAGAGAGCGAGTTGACGCGGGTCGATCTGATTGATTCAGCGGCCATGATGGGCGATCAGGCCGATTTTATGTCGCCGCCTTCTTTCCCCTATGACACCAAGCATCACGCGGCGAACCCCTACTTCAACACCCCCTTGGTATTCGAACGTAAGGACTCTGGGACCGAGGGGATGAGACTGACATCCAGGCTTGATGGCTTCACCGTGGACGATGTCAAAGGCATGATCGATCGGGCACAACTCGCGTTCAACCTACCCTCCCAGCAGATCGTGATTGCTGACAACGATCCCAATGCCCCGGCAGCGGGCGTGGACCGGATACAAGAGTTAGCCTTTAACGTGTTGGAGCCACTGGGACAGGCGTTTGTTTACGACGACACGACCGCGAATATCGTCGATTCGCCTTGGCCGGTCATCGGATACGTCAGCCACGGCTCACACGCAACAGGAGCCGGATCGAATTCCATCGATAACCTCCAGTTCGATATCGCCAACGGTGCGGTCTTGCACACATGGGAGAGCTTCAACGCCTACAGCTTCCAGGATGGCAACAACAAATTCGGACAAGGCCTGGTGGGCGAGTGGATCGCGGCCGGCGGGACCGCTGCCCTGGGCCATGTTGAGGAACCGGGTGCCAGTGCCGCCACGGTGGCGAACGAAGACATATTTTTTGACATGCTTTTGCAAGGCTTCACGTTAGCCGAGGCAGCCTGGTCCGCGACGCCTCAGCTTTCGTTTGTCAACACAGTCATAGGCGACCCTCTGATGAGGCTGCGCGAGTGGTCGCCGGGTGACGCGAATCTGGACGGGGTAGTCAGTGTCGGCGACCTGTCGATCCTTCTGACCTATTGGAACATGGACGTGTCGGGTGGATTGGCCGAGGGCGATTTTAACTTTGATGGTTATGTGGGCTTTGGGGACCTGAGCATCCTGCTGGGGAATTGGGAATTTACCGAAGCGCCCCCGAGCGTTGCCGTACCCGAGCCTGCTTCATTGGTCATTCTCTTGCTCAGTTCGGCGACATGCCTGGCCTCTGGGCGGGGCAAATCTTCGGCGAACAAACGCTGAACCAGGTCCGGCGCGTGCACTAATACGCCTTCATCTTAATTCCAGCGCGACCCAATCGGTGTGGCAGATGCTGGCCAGGCGTTGGGGACCCAGGTGGTTCCAGGCCACCACACATGCGTCCCACAGTTCGTCCTGATCAGCGAAGATACGGTTGCTTAGG
>JAJRRS010000017.1 GCA_024279275.1 Planctomycetota bacterium
GAAGAAGGCCACCAAGAAGAAGGCTAAGCGCAAAACTAAGCGTAAGGCCGCCAAGAAGAAGAAGTGAAAGTAGCCCTCGGGTGATTCACGGCCGCGAGAGTATCGCGGCCACTGATCAGGGGAACCTAGTCCGCCGCTCCGAAAGATGGCGGATTTGGAACCCAGAACATCGAAAAAAGCGCCTCGGAGCTCCATTTATAAAGAAGGCGGCCCAAACGGGTCGCCTTCTTTTTTTGTGACATTTCCAACATCCCACCTTCAAGGACTTGGCCTATGGGCCAACACGCGGATCTGCGATCCGCCGCTAAACGGCAAGCCTTTTTTCAGGGTGGTATGGTGGTTTGCACACGCCGACGCGACAAGTCGCGGCGCTTCGTGGGGGCCGCATGTGCCCCCCTCCACGGAGACCCCATCGGAGTGCCGGGGACGGTGCATCAGTAAGTTCGCCTTGTTTGTAGCGTCGTGTTAACGGTGCAAATGTTTAGTTAATGGCCTGAAGACATCGCGTGGCCGCGACGGCTAAACCTCACTCGCTACGGTTAAGATTAAACCGCTTTAGCTAGGACTTTTTCGAGGCGTTTGTGAACGCCCCCCCCCCACTGCTGTCTTAGGCCTGGCCGCGTAGACGGTAGCCGATGCCCAGGTTGATGAGTTTGTGGAGGAGTTGGTCGTATTCGATGCCCTCGGTTTCGGCGGACTCGGCGAAGTCTTCGCCGTAGGAGAGGTTTGGGTTGGGGTTTGCTTCGATGAGGTAGGCTCGGCCGTCGGGGGTGAGGCGGAGGTCCATGCGTGCGTAGCCTGAGAGGCCCAGCACGCGGTAGATGCGTTTGCACAGGTGGGTGATTTGACGTTGCAACCCTTCATCGATGTCACGCGCTAAACGGGTATCCAGGCCGATTTTTTTCTGGTATTTCAGGTCCCACTTGATCTTGTCTGTTGCGATATTCGGTGCGTCGTCGCGTAGCTTGGGGAACACCATCTCCCAGATGGGCAGGACTTGCAGGCGGTCGTTGCCCATCACGCCCACATACAATTCACGGCCCTCGATGTACTGCTCTGCGATGGCGTCGGTGTTGACGGTGCGGTGGATGAACTCGACCCGCTCGGCGAGTTTGGCATCATCGTAGACCACGGAGGCCTGGCTGATGCCGACGGAGCCTTCTTCGGTGAGTGACTTAACCAGTAGTGGGAACGGCAGCTTTGTGGAGCGTTTGACCTTGCGCCCGATCGGGAAGACGGCGAACCTGGGGACGGGGATGCGGTGGTATCGGCAGATCATTTTGGACATGGCTTTGTTGTGCGCCACCATCAGCCCGCGGGGGTTGCAGCCGGTGTAGGGCTGCTTCATCAGTTCCAGGTAGCTGACGACGTGCGAGTCGTAGACCCCCAGGCCGTGGAACTCTTCGAGGAGGTTGAAGCAGACGTGCGGCTTGATCTGCTCGATCGCTCGACGGATGACACCCAGGTCGTCGCAGACGCCCAGGGGGTGTACCTCGTGTCCCATCTCCTTTAAGGTGACCACGACATCAAACTCGGTCTTGAAGGGCACGACCTGCTCCTCGGAAAGCCCCTCGATGGAGTCCGGTGGGACCAGGTCCTCGTGCATCAGCACCACGATTCTCATCTTGCGCGGTTTACTCACAGGGCGACCCTCCGTTGCCCGGTATGCAGGAAGTTCATGGTCTGAACCGTGACCATCATGACTGCTTCGCTCTTGGCGCGTCGCTCTGGGACGGCGAGGCGGAGCTTGAGTTCTTTGCAGCGGTCGATCATGTCGCGGAGGACCTGGTCGACGGTGTAGGTGTGTGTGCCTGTCCATCGTGCGACGACCTCGCGGACGTGGGGTCGGACGCTGCGGAGGAAGGCTGCTGCGGTGGGTCGGTTGGCGAAGCGGGAGTCGTCGGAGAAGAGTTTGCGCAGGTCGGTGTCGTAGAAGTCGGGCCATTCGTTTGCGTAGTAGAGGCGTTTTTTTCGGTAGTGTTCGCGTAGTGTGGTACGGAGTTGGGAGACGGGTTCGATCTTGCGTCGGCTGCGGACGGGTGCGGGTGTGCCGGCGATTTCTTTCATTAACTCATCGACATATTCGAGCTTGCGGAGTGCGGGCCAACCTTGGTATCGGGTGCGCCAGCGCGAATTGGGGGTGAGCCAGACGGCGAAAGTTTCGGCGAAATCTTCGGCGGGGTGTGCCTGGGCATACCACCAGTCCAGGTGGAGGACGAAGCTGTGGCTGCCGGGCTTTGGGTTGTAGACCTGGGGGTAGGGTTCGGAGAATGAGCCGAACAACTGCCGCCATTTTTTGCGTCGGTGCAGGCGGTAGGCGGTGTCCAGGCAGTGGCCTGCCTCGTGGCGTAGGATGCGTGCGCACTGGGTTTCGCTGCCGCCTTCGACCTCGAGCATGCGGGATTTTTCGAGCTTGGCGAGCCTGGGGTTTGCTAGATAAAACGGTAGCGCGATTCCTGGGATGCCGTCGGGGCTGAACCATTCGCTGGAGAGCCAGACGTGGGGGCGGAAGTCGATGTTCTTGCGTTGCAATTCGTCGTACAAACGCTGGACCCGCCGCTTTAAGGGGGCGCGATCGATCGACAGGCCCAGGTCACAGAGGCGTAGATCGAGCAGGGACTCATCCTTGAGATGAGAAAGACGCCGAGCTGTTGGTTTGGTTTTGGTTTTTTTGGGCATCCACGCGATCCCGATCCTCGGTGCGGTCACGATCCACGGCGAAAAGACGTGCCTGCCGTGTCGGGATAATCATATTCGAGGATGGTGAGGCGTGCAGGCACATGGGGGCCAACGCGCGGATCTGCGATCCGCCGCTAAACGGCAAGCCTGGGTGTGACGTGTATTGTGGACCTGTTCCAAGAACGGGGGTTCATACACGCACGAGTCTTTTTTGGGATTGGTATGAGATCGCGTTTGGGGAGGTGTATCAGGTCAGGGCTTGGAGTTTTTTCACTGTCTGCGGGTGGCCCAGTTCGCTCTTACCAAAGCCCTGCAGTGCGCCGGCCTGGACGGCCTGGGCCTGTGATTCGGGGAAGTTGGAGATGAGCATCATCAGGGGTGGTGAGTCGGCGTTGGCAAGTTCGGCGATGAGGTCGATGCCTGAGGCGGTGACGAATCGGCCGTCGAGTACACGGTTGATGAGCAGGAGCGAGTCGGGGCGGGTGTGCTGGGTGAGGCCGGCGGTGTTGTAGGTCGATTCGATCGCCACACCCGGGAGTGCTGCGGCGACTGCGCGGGAGATCGAGCCTTGGTCAAAGCCGCAGTGGCCGACCAAGACCACCTTAGCGATCGGTGTCCGGTTATCTTGCTGTCCCAAGCCTGCTGATTCTTGATTCGTCATATTTGCTTTCCACTTAAAGAGATATTGAAAATTGAGACGCACCTGTCATCACCCTCAAGAAAATTATTACACGGGTTGGATGAGTATTGGAATAACTGCGGGGGTACGCGGATTATGCCATGAGCCAGGGCGTTAATTTATCCCTTGGCTCACTGACCTGCCACCCCCCTCAGGTCCGCATGAGGAAACCCCCACCCTCTGCGGACCTCTTTTATGCGCGTATCGAGCGGGCTTGGCTTTATAGACGCATGCTCCATAGAAGCATGGTGTCTCTGAACAACCTTTCTGCGAGTGTGATTCCGTGCCGTCACGGCTGCTAAAGCAGCCTCCGCCGGGGTTATTCAGATATCCCGCATGGTCAATGGGACATCGGGGGCGGTGTCGGGTCCGGGGGCGGGGTTGGGTCTGGTGGCAGGACGGGGTCAGGCGTCTGGGCCGTAGTCCAGGACTAATTCCCGCATTTCCAACATCGCGGCGAAATCGTTTTGTTGGCCGAGGCGGTCGAAGGTGTTCATGAGGTTTTTGATGATGCGTAGGAGCCACTGGTGATGGGTCGCCGGTCCTAATGGATCGTCTGGCATGGGTGCGTCGCCGATGATCTGGCGGCAGACACCGATGGCCTCGTCGGCGGAGAGCATCCGTCCGGCGTCGAAGGGGTCGATGATGGTGACGGTATTCACCGGGTGGTCGGCCATCGAGCCATCTACGCCGACCATGAAGTGCCCGGGTGCGTTGATCCCGTGAACCGGGACGCCGAGGGGATCGACGACGCATTTGTAGATCAGTGACAGGGTGATGGGCAGTCCTCTGCCGGTGCGTAAGACGATCGGGAGGTAGCTGTTGCGTGGGTTGTGATAGTCGGCGCGGTTGCCCTTGAAGCCGCGTTCCTCGAAGAGGATGTCGTGGGCGTGAGCCATGATCGCGCTGGGGTGAGATCTCTTGATACGGCGATCGATTTTAGCGGTCAGCTCGTTGATCTGAGATTCGACGGTGTCGGGGTCGGCACGCTTGAGTTCGTGCATCGAAACCGCCACCGCACAACGCAGCAGCCCCGAGGTCGTACTCAGTGCCGGGAGCTGTTCTGCCAGGCAGTCGTACGCACGCTTGTTGCAGTGACTGGGGCGGGACGTAACCATCTGCATCCTCAATCCGCTGCCGCGCCCCGCACAGAACCCACCTCCCCTGGACGGCGTGACCCGTGAAGCCTGCGCGTCTTGTTTCTGTGCTGGCCTGAATGAACCGGTAAACCTCACCGGCTGCCGCACAACGACCGGTGTATCTTACCCGGTCCTGTCGGGGTGTGCGGAGACTGACCGCAACGACAACGTCAACGGCATCCGCTATCATGGTCCAGATATGCCATCGGTGGACTTCGGATGTATCCCATCTGAATCCCTCGGCTTCCCCCGGTCTTCCCCCGGTCTCCCCCTGGTTTCCCCCGGCCCCCTCAAACTTCAATATGGAATCGCCTGATGAACCTTGTAACCCCCCTGCGTACCGCCTTGCTGTGTCTGTCTATCCTTGTACTGCCTGCCTCAACAAGCGCACAGGATCAAGACGCTACGACTCAGCCAGACACCGCTAACCAGGCAGACAACCCCGAGATCACAACAACGGGTGAGATGCCCGCCCTCCCTGTTGCCAGCAAAGAGGATGTCAGTTTTTCGCTCGGTTATAAGATCGGGACCGACATGGCCAAGGGGGGTGTCGAGATTGATCTTGATGCCGACGAGTTTGCATCGGGTATCCGTGCGGGCCTGGGGCTGGATGAAGCGAGGCTCACGCCCGAGCAGATTGCGATGTCCATGTACAGCTTCCAGATGCAGATGCAGCAGAAATTCATCGCCAAGGCTCAAGAGAACTTGGATCGTGGGATCGCGTATCTGGAGCAGAACGCCGAGCAAGAGGGCGTGACTGTTACCGAGAGCGGGCTGCAGTACCGGGTGATCGAGTCGGGCGAAGGTGCTACGCCGACGCTCGATGACATGGTCGCGGCACGATACCGGGGCACGTTCATTGATGGGACGGAATTCGACAGCTCCCCGGGTGACGAGGCGGTGCCGTTCCCCGTGGCGCGTGTGATCCCAGGCTGGATCGAAGCGTTGCAATTAATGAAGGTCGGCGACAAATGGGAACTGGTCGTCCCTGTGGCGCTTGCCTACGGCGAGGCGGGCACACCCGATGGCAAGATCGGCCCGAACGAAGTCTTGATATTTGAGATCGATTTGGTTGAGATCAAGTAATATGGATTCCACTAAATCTATAGGCGGTCATGTGACCCTCAGCCTCCGGCTTTGCTGGGGGAATGTCGCGACAAGTCGCGGCGCTTCGTATCATTTTTTCCTACGGATGATGGGTCGATGTTGGTGAACCCGGGGGCGCTGGTCAGTCAGTGATAAACGGGAGGCGATGGTGAAACGCTATATCCCCGCGCGGATCGTGCTGTTCCCGGGACTGGGTGCGGACCCGCGGATGTTTGCGGCGCAGAAGGCGGTGTTCGGAGACGATCTTGAGTGCCCGGGTTGGCTGATGCCGGTTGCGGGCGAGGCGTTTGATGATTATGTAGGCCGATGGGCGCGGGAGATTAAGTCGGGGGTTAAGCCGGGGGTTAAACCGGGGGCTGGGGATGATCGGGTGTTGTTCCTGGGTGGGGTATCGTTTGGCGGGATGGTTGCGATGCAGATGGCACGGCACCTTAACCCTGCGGCGGTGATCCTCCTCGGGAGCTGTCGATCGCGTCACGCCAAGCCGGCAAGGTGGCGTGTTGCTAAGCGGGTGGGTGATATGATTCCTGACTGGATGCTTGGCCGACGGATGCTTGCAGCCGGGGCATTGTGGGTTTCGGTGCTGGATGGGCTGGATGACGGGCATCGCTCGCTGATGATGAAGATGGCGGCGGATTCTGATCCTAAGCTTGTACGTTGGTCTGGCCATGCGTGTGCTGATTGGACGTTCGACCCAGGCAAAGTTCCGGGGTTTCCGGGGTTTCCGGGGTTTCCGCCGATCCATCAGATCCACGGGCGACACGACGCGATTATCCCGCTACACCACGGCGATCCCGACCATGTCATCCCTGATGGCAGACACCTCATTCATTTCTCGCACACACAGACCGTTAATCGGTACATCATGGACGTGGTCAGGCGGTATGCGGGTGAAAAGAGGTAGCAGAGCACCTCGAATCAATTGCCGGGACCACCCGGATTTTCCCCACACGGATACCCCACCGAAGCACCGAGGACGGTGCATCAGTGGGCTTTGGTGGAGTGTTGCTTGAAGAAATTTATAAACGCGGACGCGCCACCCCTCCAATGGCGCGCCGCGCGGATCTTCAAGGCACGGACTGATGTGACGCTAGAGCAAGTTCACCTTGTTTGTAGCGTTGCATTAACGGTGTGAGTGTCTAGTTAATGGTCTGAAGGCATCGCGTGGCCGCGACGGTTAAACCTCAATCGCTACGGTTAAGATTAAACCGCTTTAAACGACAACCCCTCTCACATGCCGGGTGTGAGTCGCATGCCCTGGGTGTCGGGCTTCTACTTGAATAACAAGGTCCGCCGATGTGATAGAAAGATAAATGGATGAATAATTACTGTGTCAGCTCTCGAATGTGGGCCAGGGTTCTGCGTTTCGCTGGTAGCCCAATGCGTCGATCCCTTCGAAGAAGTGCTGGACCAGGGGGTGGTCGATTTGGCCGCCGGTGGCATCGACGATGAGGTTTTCCTGTGCGGCGTAGGTGTTGATCGTTGAGCCATGCACAAGGACGTGGTACCAGGGCTGGTCACGTTCGGGGTGCGAGGGGTTGGCGCGGTACCAGGTGTCGTCGGCGTGGCAGCTCATGTCGAAGTCCACGACGACGCCGCGGTACCCGTATCGTCGGTGCCGAACGAGTATGCCGGGCATGAATAAGGGCAATTCATCAGGGAAATAGTCGGGTATTTCAAGCTTTTCCCCGTCGGCCTGCGGATCACTCCACGGGTCGTTCGATGGGTCATCCTGTGGATCGTAGTCGGGGTCTTTGTCCGGGGTCTGATTAGAATCGGAGTTGAACATGGCATCACTCCTTTCGTTGTTTTCTTACATCCTATGATACGCGCCAAAAAACAAAAAGCGATAGAGATAGGTGAAAAATCAATCAAGAAGTCGTGAATGCAACTTGTCTACCTGTCCATACAAGTATGGCATACGCCTCGCGTTTAACCTACGAATCATTTAACCCATTAACCTCGCGCGACGACTCAATCACAAAAAGAATAGTCGTTGAAATTACTTTTTCGGCGTGGGGAGGATTTCTTCGTAGAGGTGGTCAGGGGGGTAGGGAACGGGAGTCGGCTCGCGGTAGGCGGGGGGATCGACGACACGGTTGTGCGTGATTCTGTTGGATTGTCTGATAGCTGCACGTTCGGTTGATCGCTTATTGATAAAACCTTTAATCGCTTGTCGGGGGTCCCAGACGGGTTTGCCGTTGGAGGTGATATAAGCGAATGCCGGCTCGACGCCGACCCTTGCATAGTTGTTGAAGAAGGGTCTGGCGGTATCGAATTGTGGCGTGATGCCATATTTGGCGATTCGGTTGGTGTAGCCGATTTTGCCGTCGAGCGTGACCATGACGAGTATGTCGTCCAGGTCGTCGGCGTGGTCGTAGATGGGTTGTATGACCAGTCGGCCTCTCTTGTCGATGAATCCCCACCGTTTGTCGATGCGTACGGCGGCGATGCCGTTGGTAAAATCTCGAGCGTCATCGAAACGTGCGTTGATACTTAGTTTCCAGTTTCGACCGAGGTAGCCCCACTTCTCGCCGCCGCGTACGCGTGCCAGGCCGTCGTGGAAGTCGCCCAATTCCAAGACGGACCCAGTGGTATCTGAAAAGGCAATTCTTCCACGCCGGTTGATGTAGCCGAGGCGGTCGGGCGTGCCTTCGGGGCCGGGCCAACTGACGGCGGCGAAGCCCTCGTGGAAGGAGCGCGCGGAGGTATACCGCAGCGGGATTTCAAGATCGCCGGCCACATTGATGAAGCCGCAGAGTCCGTCCTTCATCACGGCGGCTAATCCATCCTTGAACCGCAGCGCGCCGTCTAAGCGGACGGGGACGAGCAGCTTGCCGGATTGTTCGATGAAGCCGAAGTGTTCGCCGTCGCCGACGATGGCTCTGCCCTCTTGAAAGCGGTCGGCGTAGGGATAGATCGGATCGAGTATCCAGTCGCCGTTGCCTTTTATGTAGCCTGTTTTCCCATCAAGAACGGCGCGTGCCAGGCTGTCGTAGAAATCATCGACCCAGTCGTATCGGGGGAAGACGACGAGGTTGCCGCGTTGGTTCATGTATCCCCACCAGTTATTGACGTTGACGGGGTAGAGGGTGTCGGTGAAGCTGGGGTTGGTCAGGACGATCAGGTTCCGGAGGTCGATGCCGACCTTGGGTTCAAAATCCGGAGCCTGTCCGGGGAGGGTGAGTTGCGCAACCGCCGAGCCGCAGACAAGACAAGCCAGTAGAAATAGTCCTGCGTTGATTTTCATGGGTTTCAACCCGGCCCGGATCAGCCAACCGTGGCACGCATTATAGGCGATATCCGGCGGTGTCCGGTAACGTAGCTGGCCTGCGTAATCGTCATAAAGTGGCCATGCCCTTACACCGACAATAATTACGACATCTTAACGGTTTAACGGCCCTGGTTAGTACCCGGGCGGCATTAAACCCAGCACGGCAAGGGGTCGTGAGGATCTGGGTGTTATGGATCAGCCTCGGGGTAAGGGATTGGGTCTTTGAGCGAACGTCAAACATTTCTGAACTCGGTCTACCACACGGCTTGCGAGCGTGGTGCGGGGTTTGAGCAGCAGTTAGAGGCGCTATTGAAGCTCGGCTGCGAACGCTTCGGCATGGATGTCGGGGTCGTGACCCGTATAAGTACAGACCGATTCCGTGTGATTGCTTCGCACGAGCGTGAAGGAGACATCTTCCAAGCGGGCAAGGAATATGACCTCCACAATACCGCATGCGCTGAAGTCGTCCAGAGTGACGGCCCTATCTATATCGATGCGGAAAAAGACGACATGGCCTCGTACTCGAATGTGCCGATCCCATTTCAGCATTACGTTGGGATCACGGTGCGGATCGCTGGGCAGGCGATTGGGACGATTTGTTTTTTTCGCCAGAAGCCCAATGCCTTGCCGATTGAGCATATCTGTGACGAGGAGCTTGGCATCCTGATGCTGATTGTGGCGGCGCTCATCGAGCGGAAGCTGCATCTGGAGAGTGAGCAGGAGATACGTCAGGTCGCGTCGATCGTGGAGAACAGCGACGACGCGATTTTCACCGAGACGCTGGATCGGGTGGTCACGACGTGGAACCGTTCGGCGGAGATTCTCTACGGGTACAGCGCGGAGGAGGTCATCGGGGAGCCGACGGATTTATTGTATCCCGAGGGTGAAGATCATTTTGTCGAGCCGGTGATGCAGAAGGTTAAGCGGGGCGAGCGCACGTCGGCGGTCGAGGCGGTGCATCAGCGTAAAGATGGCACCACGGTAAACGTGTCGATGAACCTTTCGCCGATCCGTGGATCGGACGGGCAGGTTATCGCGGCTTCGGTGGTAGCCAGAGACATCGACCTGCGCAAGCGTGCGGAGCGGGACCTGGCACACAGCGAGGAGCGGTATGCCCTTGCGTCGAAGGGGTCGAACGATGGGCTGTGGGACTGGGATTTGCTGACCAACTCGGTGTACTATTCGCCGCGTTGGAAGTCGATTCTGGGGTACGAAGAGCACGAGATCGGGCATACCCCTGAGGCATGGACCGACCTGATCGACACGTCTGACGTGACGCAGTTTAACGCGGACCTCGCTTTCCATCTCGCGGGGCAGACCGAACAGTTCCACAACGAACACAGGATCACCACCAAGAGCGGCGAGCAGCGGTGGGTGCTGTGCCGGGGTGTGGCGGTGCGGGATCACCGGGACGAGGCTGTGCGTATTGCTGGATCATTGACCGACATCACCCGCCAGAAACAATCGGAAGCGGAGTTGCTTCAGCAGGCTCAGCACGACAAGCTCACGGGGCTGCCTAACCGATCACTGTTCATTGAAGTCGTCCGGACCGCGTTGGCGCGATCCAAGCGAAATGAGAGCTACAAGTTCGCGGTGCTGTTCCTGGACTTCGATCGGTTCAAGGTGATCAACGACAGCCTGGGGCATGAGTTCGGCGACATGCTGCTGATCAATATCGCCCAACAACTGCGGGTGCAGCTAAGGACGGTCGATACCGCAGCACGGCTGGGCGGGGACGAGTTCGTCGTTCTGCTTGACGGGATCGACGGGATCCACGGCGCGATCGATGCCGCCAATCGGCTGCTTGCGGAGTTCTCCAAGCCTCACAACCTCCGCGGCCACGAGGTGATTTCCACGGCGAGCATCGGGATCGTCACCAGTGAGGGGGAGTACCACAGGCCCGATGAGTTGATCCGTGACGCGGACAACGCCATGTATCAGGCGAAGGCCGCGGGCAAGGCGAGGTATGTGGTGTTCGACGAGCAGATGCACGCCAAGGCGCTGTACCGGCTGAACCTCGAAAAAGACATGCGTAAGGCCATCTCGCTTGGGCAGATGTGGCTTGCGTATCAGCCTATCGTGGACCTTGAAGATGGCACGCTGCGGGGGTTCGAGGCGTTGCTGCGTTGGGACCACCCGGAGCTTGGGCCGGTCGGTCCGGATCAGTTCATCGTCATCGCAGAGGAGACCGGCGAGATCGTCGCGATCGGTGACTGGGTACTTGAACAGGCCTGTCGACAGCTCGTTAGATGGAAGAAAGAATACAGTTGTGCTGACAACCTGTTTATGAATATCAATGTATCCAAGCGTCAGGTCGCTCAGCCGGACGTTGTCAAGAAGCTTTCGCGGGTATTCAAGGACACGGGGATCGACCCTTGTGATGTCAAGATCGAAATCACCGAGAGCGTCATCATGGACGATCGGCACGGGATCACACCCGTGTTGGATGATATCCGTTCGCTTGGCGTGCAGCTCGCAATGGACGACTTCGGCACGGGGCACTCGTCGCTGAGCTGCTTGCACCGTTTCCCGATTGATGTTTTGAAGATCGATCGGGAGTTCATCATGAACATGGAGCAGCGGATCGAGTATACCGCTGTGATCCAGGCGATCATCACGCTGGCACACACGCTGAACATCAGTGTGGTCGCTGAGGGGCTTGAGACGGCTGAGCAGGTTGCCCAGTTGCAGGCATTGGAGTGCGACACCGCCCAGGGTTACTATTTTTCCAAGCCGTTGAATGCTAAGGATGCGAGCGAGTACATCCTCAACAGCCAGCTTCCCAAACGGCTGTCCGCCTGAGTCGTCATATCTGAGTTTTGTTGACCTTTGGAACGGGGGCTAGGCCGAAACGTCTACGAACAAACCTTGCCTGTTGTGGGCGTCTGTATCCTCGGCCGAGGTGGTTTCATCCTCATTGCTTTGGCGCAATTCGGTGCGGGCTTGCTGCTCGGCCTGCGAAGCCTGGGCGGCGACCTTGCGGTCCTGATCAGAGGGGTTGCTTGGCGCCAGTGCGGCGCGACGGATGACCTGCATCTTCTGGATCGTGGCTTGTGAGTCGCCGGGGATGGCGGACGAGTCGATGCTGACGTTTCCGCCTACCGCGTAGCGTTGGCCGTCGGGGCCTTGTTGATACTCGAAGACCGGGCCGCCCTGGGCATACGAGCCGGCTGCGCTCTTGTGGGCCTGCTCGTGGGTGCGGGTTTCACGGTCGCGGTCTTTGAGTTCCTGTACCTGCTTCTGCTCGTCTTTGGTTAAGGCTTCGCCATTGGCTTTGCGATCGACGTCCGCGCTGCTGGCTTCGGCGTCTTCGCCGGGTTGGGTGGGGTTGCTATCGTCCGCTTCGTCCTGCTTGTCAGGCGTATGCGATGAAGTTTCGTGTGACTTGTTTGCAGCGGCGATTGCGGCGGGCGAGATACTCACGACGTCGGCGTCGTGGTCGTGTGCGTGGCCATCCTGGCCTCGGACTTGTGTAGAGCTGGCGCGGTCGGCGGATGCCGTGCCCCCGGCTCCTGAACCGACCGACTGGGCTTGCCGAGCTTCCGGGGGTGACGATGTGGCGGATTGAAAACCGGAAACTTGCATACAAAGGTATAGATCGGCCTGAAACGGTGAGGCGTTGAACAGGTTCGTTATCGGAACATCGATTCGCTACACTAAAACCATGACACGCACTTTCTGGATCGATACGGATACCGCTTCGGATGACGCGGTCGCGTTGGTGATGGCGTTGCGCACACCCGGTGTTGATGTGGCGGGTATCTCCATGGTCAGCGGGAATATGCCTTTGGAACAAGGCACACGCAATGCCCTGTATACGGCGGAGCTTTGCGGGTCTGATGTGCCGATCTACCGCGGAGGATCTCGCCCACTACTGCGAAAGCCTGCACACGCACAGTGGTTTCATGGGGAAGATGGGATGGGCAATCAGAATTACCCTGCGCCCAAACGTGCCGCCGAATCCACGCATGCGGTTGATGCGTTTTTGCAAGCGACTCACGACCACCCGGGGCTAACCCTTGTCACGCTTGGGCCGTTGACGAATATCGCCAGGGCATTGGAACGGGACGGCGGGTTGGTTCAGCGAGTTAGCCGATGCGTTGTGATGGGTGGCAACCCTTGTTGCGAAGGCAACGTCACGCCGGCGGCGGAATACAACATCTGGTGTGATCCCGAGGCGGCGAAGATCGTGTTCGGCTCGGGGATGAAGATCGAGATGGTCGGGTGGCAACTGAGTGTCGGTGAGGCGAATCTGTCGGAGGCCGATATTTCTCATGTGCGCGGGCTGGATACGGCGTTGGCGCACTTTGCGATCGACTGCAACGCTCATGTCATGGTCGCGAACAAGACGCAGACGGGGGATGTGGGTATCAGCCTGCCGGACCCGACGGCGATGGCGGTGGCGTTGGACCCGGGTATTGCGGTGAAGGTCAGCGACCATCGGGTGCAGATCGCCTGTGCTGACGAGTTGACGCGGGGGATGACGGTGGTTGATCGTTTGAATGTGGCTGGGGATGATCGCAATGCCGATACCTGGCGGGTGGTTGGTGATGCACCGCTGTGTCGGGTGGTGTGGGCGTTGGATATTCCGAAGTGGAAGCGGTTGCTTTATGACGCGCTGGGATGAGGAGGTTGACACGGAGCGCACAGAGGCACGGAGACACGGAGGAAGACAAACGGAGGTATCCGCAGATTGCGCAGATGACGCAGGTTTATCAAGACATGCCTTGTAATCTGTGTAATCTGCGAAATCTGCGAAATCTGCGGATACTTCTGCTTCTTCTCCGTGTCTCCGTGTCTCCGCGCTCTTCGTGATACTCCCCGTTCGACAGGCTTGTAGATTCAACCGACAATCCCATCATGGACGATCACTCCCCCGACAACCGAATCCCGATCGCGCCGGGGGTGTTGCTGGGGGAAGCGTCGTTGCGGTTTACGTTTTCGCGCAGCGGTGGGCCTGGGGGGCAGAACGTTAACAAGCTGAGCACCAAGGCGACGCTGACGGTGCAGATCGAAGACTTAGCTACGGTGCTGCCGATGTGGGCACTAAAGCGTTTGTTGATCCACGCGGGTAGCCGATTGGCGGGTGATGGTGAGCGGATCATCATCACCGACTCGTCCAGCCGGAGTCAGCAGGCCAACAAACAGGCGTGCGTTGCTAAACTGCGGATGATGGTGGTCGAGGCGATGAACCGACCCAAGCGACGTCGGCCGACCAAGCCCAGCCGGGGATCGATCCAGCGTCGGCTGGATAGCAAACGTCACCGCGCCAAATTAAAATCCGAACGGCGCGAACCAAACGATCAGTAACCCGCCCCACCCCCGGAATTATCCCCCGCCCCGAAAATATCCCCTCAAGTAAAGGTCATAAAATGCTGAACCCTGCGAGTAAATACTTAACTTTGTCCCTCATGATCGCCTGTCTGGTGCTGACGGCGTTGGCTGCGCCCGCGCAGGCGAAGCCTAAAGTTTCTACCGGGTTGGATGTGATGCAACGTGACGGCTTTGAGGTGTTGAAGGGCCGAAAGGTTGGGTTGATTACTAATCACTCGGGGATCAATGCCAAGGGCGAGCACATCCTGGATTTGATGCATGCTTCGCCGAACGTGGAGTTGGTCGCCATCTTCACGCCCGAGCACGGGATACGCGGTGAGGCTGACCGTGGGATCGATTCGGGCATTGATGAAACGACCGGGCTGACGATCCACAGCCTCTACGGCAAGACACGCAAGCCCACCGACGAGATGCTGCAAGGTATCGACACGCTGGTCTTCGACATCCAGGATATCGGCGCACGGTTTTACACTTACATCGGAACCCTCGGCGAGTGCATGAAAGCCGCTAGTGAGCGCGGGATCAAGGTGTATGTGCTGGATCGGCCTAACCCGCTTGGCGGGACTGATTTCGATGGGCCGATCCAGGATGATGACCTTGTTGGGAACTTCACCGCCTTTATGCCGATGCCCACGACGCACGGGATGACGGTCGGCGAGATCGCTTTGTTGTTCAACGGCGAATACGGGATCGGCTGTGAGTTGGAAGTCATCCAGTGTGAGGGGTGGGTGCGTGGGATGATGTTTGATGAGACGGGGCTGCCTTGGGTCAACCCTTCGCCGAACATGCGGTCGGTGACCGAGGAGATTATTTACACGATGGTCGCGTTGACCGAGGCGAACAAGGACTTGTCGGTCGGTCGGGGGACGGATCGGCCGTTCGAGTATCTCGGTGCGCCGCGGGTTGATGGGGATGCGCTTGCTGCGGAGCTGCGGTCGCGCGACTTGCCGGGGATCTGGGTGATGCGCACGACTTTCATCCCATCGGGGACGGATATCACAGGGCGGGAGAATTACCCGTATCAATTTATTGATGAGGTGTGTCAGGGTGTAAGGTTTGTTGTCACTGATCGCCGGGCGGTGCGTCCTGTTGAGGCGGGTATGCACATGCTCGATGCGTTATTGAAGGTTCACCCCGAGCGTTACAGCGTCGATAAACTGCGCAAGCTGGTTGGGGCGCAGTGGGTGCTTGATGCACTGAAGGCGCGTGAGCCGGTGGAGGAGATCGTTAAACGGTGGCGTGAGTCGCAAGGGTTCAAGGATTTTGCCAAGGCGCGGGCCGGTGTGTTGTTGTATCAATGAACCGGGGATATCACGAAGGGCGCGGAGACACGGAGACGCGGAGAAGAAGGGGGTTTTCTGTAGATTACGCGGATTTTAAGGATCAGGATATGGGGGCTGGGGGAGCGCCGTGTCGTTTAGGGGTGACGGGTTTTTCCTGTTGTTGAGGTGCCTGGCCGGCGTCGGGTTGTTGACCGCCTGGGGCGAAGCGCATGTCGGTGCTGGCATAGGATGTGCCGAAGTTGGCGGCGAGACGGACGACCTGGTTAAGGCCGTCGTCGAACTGTTCGTGGGTGAGGGTGGACATCGGGTGGATGAAAGCTGACCACAACACGCCGCCGCTGATTGCGTAACGGGCGTCCAGGGCGCGGTCGTAGTTTGCTTCCATGAGGCGTTGATACTCGCCGTCCTCGAAGTTCACGACCTCGGCAACGGGCGTCATGATTCGCATGCGGTTGGCGGCGCGGTCTGCCAGGACCATGATGGTTACGCCTTGAACAGCAAACGCCCATCGGCCGTTTCCGCCTTCGACTTCATCGGTGAACTCACGGATGAATCGGTCCAGCGCGTCGTAGTCGGTTGACGGTTGGACGGGCTGGGCCTGGTCAGGTTCGGCTTCGAGCGGCTGGGCGGTGCTGTGGGTGGATAGCAGTAATAAACATGCTATGACGAGACAGAAAATAGAACGCATGATTGGCTCCGAATGAAGGTGTGTTGCTATCCGTGTTTACTGTGAAGCATACGAAAAAGAACAAGAAAGAGGCGGGAGGTATCCGCAGATTACGCAGATGACGCAGATTCAGAAGGGATGGGGCTTGCACATAATCTTTATCTGCGCAATCTGCGCAATCTGTGGATATCTTTTTCTTGATTTCTCTGTGCCTCTGTGTCTCTGTGGCAAATCCTCTTGTTCAGTCCCCGTGTTTTTCGCGGAGCCGACCGCTGAGTCTTAGTAGCAGATGTACGCGCTCGAACTCGTCGAGCACTTCCTGCAAGACCTCGCGCACCGGGTCGGCGGAGGGCGGGGGCAGGGTTGCCTGGACCTCTGGGCCGATCGCTTTGAGTGCCATGGCCCGGTATCGGCTGAGCGTCCGGTCGCCGAAGAAACTCACCGGCTCGAAGTCTTCTGCCAGGAACCACGTCACCGGGACACGGAAGCCCGCGTTGATCTGGCTCTTAACCACCAGGTCCGCATGTTCATCGCTGCGCAACAAATACCGCAGGTCGATTGTGTCGGGGTTTGCTTCGGCGATGCGCTGCATGGCTGAGCCTTGTAGTGCGCAGTCTCCGCACCAGGTTCCGGTCAGGCACAGGACATGGATTTTGCGCGTGAACCCCCCTACCAGTGTTGCCTGCTCCGTATCCAGTGCGAGTTGGCTGTATCGTTGGTCCCAGGGCATGCGGTGGCCTTCGGCATCGCCTAGCGCGACGAAGTCGGCGTAGGTCAGGCCTTGGTTGAACTTGGTTTTCAGGAAGTCGGTTTGGTTCATGAGCATGGATAAGGATCGCAGTGGCGGTTTAGTTGTGCCGATCCCCCGGCAGAGCCGGGGGCTGAGGGGGCGGATATCGCAATGGACGATTTGCGTGAAGGTGGGATCAATCCATCACGCGGGCGGTGATGATGCTGTCTAGTTTGGGGAAGTCGGCGTTGAGGTAGGGGTTGCCTTCTTGTTGGATGCGTCCCTGGTCGGGGCCACGGCCACGGGGTGCGCCTTCGCCGTAGTCTGCGTAGAGGTTGTCGATCACGTCCATGCCTTCGATGACTTCGCCGAAGGGTGAGAAGCCCTGGTTATCGAGGAAGCTGTTGTCGGCGTAGCTGATGAAGAGCTGGCTGGTGCGGGAGTCCTTGCCACTCATGGCGAAGGTGATGCGGCCGCGTGCGTTGCTGAGGGTGTTGGGGTCGTCTTTGATGGGTTGTTCGCGCCAGACGTCGGAGACTTGCGGGTTGCCGTTGACGCCGAACTGGGCCATGAACCCGTCGATGATGCGGAAGAATTTCACGCCGTCGTAGAAGCCGTTGTCGACGAGGTTGTAGAACCGGTCGGCGCCGATCGGTGCCCATTGGCGAGTTACCTGAATAACGACGTCGCCTTTGGTTGTGGTGAACTTCACCTTGAAGACGTCGGGGGCTTGTCGGCTCCAGCTTTGGTGGGTGGGGTCAAGCAGGGCTTGCATGTTGGGGCCGTGGTCATCCGCGTCAGCCTCGGCCTGGTCGTCATGGGTATCGGCGTCGTCGGGCGGTGAGGCGGGGGCTTCGTCCTGATCGGGCTGAGTGTCGGCTGGCTGCGTTTCCGCAGGTTGAGTCTCGGCTGGTTGTGTGTCTGCAGGTTGCTCTTCCGCCAAGGCCACGGTTGCGATGGACAGGGTGGCGATCAACATCAACGTCATCCAACCGAATCGGGGTGTGTTTTTGAGTAACTTCATCTTTGCTTTTCCTTGGTGTTGCGAGGCCTGTAAAAGGTTTGCCGGATACCCGGATACCCCACCGAAGCACCGGGGCGGTGCATCAGTGGGCTTTGGGCCGGGTTTTTTAAGGCGTCATGTGTCTTTGTGTACCTGGTGGATTAAATCGATTTACTTCTGTTTTTGTTCAATCGCATCGAGGCGGCGTTCGATCTCGTTGAGTTTGTGCAGGATCAGGACGTGGGTTTTTTTGGCGTCGATCCCGACGGGGCTGGCGTCGCTGGCGATCAGTGCTTCGATCCTGCGGTAGTCTTGGTCGGGGATGTTGTCTGGCATCAGTTGGCCTCCGGTTGAGTAGCAGGGGTTGGCGGCGGGGCTTCGCCCTTGAATCCGTTGATCGCCCAGTCGTCGATGCGTTGGGAGAGGGCGACGATGTATTCGTTGCCGATGGCGCTTGGTGTATCTTGGTCCGGGTCATTCCGGGGAGGGGCGGGTGTGTGGGTGAGTACGGCGAGGATGTAGTGCCTGCCGTCGTTGCCGGTGATGACGGCGGAGTCGCCGTACCAGTCGCTCCATGTGCCGCTCTTGCGGATGATCTGCACGTCCCGACCGGCAAGGCCCAGGACGATCTTGGAGTTGAGGTGTTGGATATCCGGACTCTCGAAAATCTCGCGCATGATTTTGGAAGTTGGTGGGTTAACGAGTTTTCCCTGCTCGAGCATGAGGTAGTAGCGGAGGAGTTGGCGGACGGTGGCGGCGTGAGATTCGCCGGCGAGTGGGTCGCGGTTGCGATCGCCGCCTTTGGCGTAGTGTTTACCCATCCATAAGCCGCCGCCTCGAAGCGGATCGTAGAGCTGGTATTGCGGGGAGGTCAGGACGTCGGCGATGGCCTGGAATCCCAGGGCTTGGCTGTATTTCGCGGCGAGTGCGTTGTCCGAGCGTTTGATCATCAGGCCGAGTTCGTGGCGGGTAGCATCGTCGATGGGTTGCGTGTCTTGCGGGTGTGCCTGGAAGTAAGTCAGCAAGATGGTGATCTTGGGGATGCTGGCGGCGTAGAGCATGGTGTCTGCGCGGAGCATGGCGAGGCGGCCGGTGTTCATGTCCAGGAGGCCGACGGCGGTTTGCTCGGCTTCGATCTCAAACTCGCGGCGGAGTTGCGTATCCAGCCGGGCCAGGGCCATGGTCATGTCCAGATCGCCGGGGGTGTCGGTGGTGATCTGGAGGATCGAATCTGCGTCGTCACTGATGGTCATGGCGGTATCCTGTGCGAGCGCACTGCCGCCGCACATGATCGCTATCACCGCGGGGAACAGGGACGCTGTTATCCATCGTTTCATGGCGTCCGCCCTTTGTTGTGGTGTCACTAGTCAGGCTGAACGGATCAGCTTTGCGTGGGGTCGGGCGCGGGTTGGGCTTGGCCGTCACCTTGGCCGGCGGCCTGCTGCTGGGCCTGCATCTGCTGGGCCATATTTTGCTGGATGAGTTGTACGGCCAGGATGTGGGTGGCGACTTCCATCGTCACGGGGTAGTCGCCGAAGGCGTCCTGGTATTTCTCGGCCGCCTCGCCGGTGGACAAGCCCTTGGACTCAGCGGCGAATTTTTCACGGATCAGGTTCAGCGCGTCGTTGATCTGCATGGGTAGCCTCTTTGGGGTTATCTCGCTGTGGGAATAATACGGGTCGGCCAAGCGGCGGCATCGGGATGCCTGCCCGGCTCAGCGCCTAAGCATATCAGATGCGGCGTCCCGATGGCCCGGCCTGCGGGTTGGGCCAGGGACCGGATGAGGATTTTCGGCGTGCTGGCCCGGGGCGGCGGAATGGCCGTATCATGGCTGGGAATACCACAGAGGAAAGGCCCCTTATGCTGATCGACGACGTGAAAGAACAGGTCATCCAGGCCATGCGAGCCAGGGATACCGAGAGGCGAGACCTGCTGAAGGTTGTGCTGGGTGAGTTGCAGACTGCTGCTGCCCGCTTGAGTGAAGCCCTGCCGGACGCTGAGGCCCAGCGGTTGATCCGCAAGATGGTCAAGTCGAATCAGGAGATGGCGGAACTAAGCCCCAAGCCTGAGGTCGTCGAGAAGATGAAGGCTGAGATCGTGGTGCTGGAAACTTTGCTGCCGCAGACGCTGAGTGTGGAGCAGATTGTTCAGGCGCTTGAGCCGGTCGCCGATGCGGTGAAGGCGGCGGGGAATGACGGGCAGGCGATGGGTGCGGCGATGAAGTACTTGAAATCATCGGGCGCAAGTGTCGATGGGAAAGCTGTCGGGCAGGCGGTGAAACAGATACGAGGCTGAATGAGTTGTTGAGTATTTCGTACGCAATGAAGAAGTATACTTGTAGTGAGTAACACGAACAGAACTTTATAATCTCTATAGTGGATTCGGGGCGAAGGAATCACACGATGAGTGACCAGAATAAGCCGGCGAGTTCACCCGCGGATAGCAGCAGGACCAGGGGCACAGGTGGGACACGGGAGGAGGGGACAACGCTGGAGGGTGGTGGGCCGGTTCGGCGTTGGCTTGGGCGGTATCAGGTCGTGCTGTGGACGACAGGCATCCTGGTAGCCATCTCGACGCTGCTGCGTATCACACTGCTGCTGATCTTCGCGGACCCAAGCGGGCTATCCGTGATGCAGTTGGCCGAGGTGTTTTGGGTGGGGCTTCGGTTTGACCTGCTTGTGGCGTTGGTATTTCAACTGCCTCAGGTGCTTCATATGACGACGACGGGGAACGCACGGATCGCCGGGCGGATGAGCCGGATTCAGGTACACGTCGGGCTTTTCCTGACGTTTGCGTTCGCGCTGTTTATCAGCGTATCGGAGTATTTTTTCTTCGAGGAGTTCGACAGCCGGTTCAACTACATCGCGTTTGAGTATCTTGTTTACCCCACCGAGGTCGCGGCGAATATCCAGCAGTCCTACCCGCTTTGGCCGGTGCTTGGGGGGATCAGTGTGGCGTCGCTGCTGTTGTACCTGGCGTTGCGAAAACTCACCCGAAGGTCGCTGCCGGCCCCTTTGCCGTGGCGTCGGCGGTACGCGATGCTTGGCTTGACCCTGGTGGCGATCGGCGGTCTGTGGATGACCACCGGGCGCAAGAGCGTAGAGATCACCAACAACCGGGTGGTCAATCAGGTGGCGTACAACGGGCTTTGGACCTTTGTCGAAAACGCCTGGACCAGCCGATTCGACTACGAGAACTACTACCCGACGATCGACCCCGCCGAGGCGTTACAGCGGGTGAAAGAGCGTGTGTTTGCCGCGACGGATAAGCCCACAGGCGAGGGGTTGAACCGGGTGGTCACGTCGCCGAGGCCCCGCAAAGATTACAACGTCGTGCTAGTGCTGGAGGAGAGTCTGGGTTCGGACTTCATCGGCGTGCTGGGGGACGGCCGGGGATTAAGCCCCAACTTCGACCGCGTATCACAACGCGGCATCCTGTTCGACCGCTTCTTCGCCACCGGCAACCGCACCGCCCGCGCGCTGGAGGCGACACTCACGGCGCTACCGCCGATACCCACCGAATCGATCCTCAAACGTGACCACTCCGAGCGTGTCACCAGCCTGGCCAGAATCCTTGCCGACCGGGACTACCGCAGGCTGTTCGTCTACGGTGGGCGGGGGCTGTTCGACGGGATGCGGTCGTTTATGCTCAACAACGGGTTCGAGCACTTTGTCGAGCAGAGCGACTTTGACAACCCCGAGTTCACCACCGCGTGGGGCGTCAGCGACGAGGCCATCTTCGACCGGGCGCTGATCGAGTTCGACAAGCTGCATGACGGGGGCAAGCCGTTTTTCGCCACGGTCCTGACTGTCTCGAACCATCAGCCCTACACCTATCCCGAGGGCCGGATCGACCTGGACCCCCAGGAACGCCGGCGGGACAACGCGGTGAAGTATGCGGACTACGCGCTGGGTCGTTTCCTGGACCAGGCCCAGAGCCATGCGTTTTACGACAACACGGTCTTCGTGGTGCTGGGCGATCACGGGGCGCGGGTCTACGGGGCGCAGATGTTCCCGCTGAAGTCCTACCGTGTGCCGGTGTTGATGATCCTGCCCGGCGGGGAAGCGGCGGGGACACGTTGTTCGACACTCGCCAGTACGCTTGACATCGCCCCGACAATCATGGGCCTGCTTGGCGGGGCGTATGAATCGGTGTTCTTTGGCCGAGACGCCCTGAACCTCCCGGCTGAACAAGGCTACGCCCTGATGCAGCACAACCACGACCTGGCTTTGCTGGAAAACGACAACACGGTGACCATGCTCCGCCTGTCCGATGAGCCGGTGCAGTACAAAGTCGATCCCAAGACGTTCGTGATGGACCAAGGCACCGTGGACCCGGACCGTCGTGACGACGCGATCAGTTTTTTCCAGTTGGCCAACTACCTTTATTACAACGACGCCTACTTCCCAAGTGCCGCGCCGCAAACCCCCCGGGTAGCAGAGGCGTCCGAACACTGAACCCGATCCACACCAACCCACTGCAGCATGGACTGCGACCCCCGCCGCCGTTCATGGGGTCAAAAGCGTTCGCCTGCCTGATGCTGGTGAGCCTGGTGGGCCTGATCGCCAGCATCACGATCCACGAAACGACCTCGCTGGATATGTTCGTCCAGGATCGGCTTTACGATGCGCAGCGGGATCAGTGGGTCGTCGATAAGAACGCGCCGCTGCCGAGGCTGTTTTTCTACAACCTGCCGAAGTACACGGTGGCGGGGCTTGGTGTTGTACTGGTTGTTTCGCTGATCCTGGACCGAGTCCACGGTCGGGCGGAGACTTTCGCCAGCCGACAGCGTTTTTTCTTGCTGCTGTGCCTGATCTTCATCCCCCTGGCCGTCGCGATTATCAAGCGGTACTCGGGTGTATTTTGCCCGGCGGAGCTGACACGCTACGGCGGCAAGCAGGCTTTACGCATGCTGTTCCAGTCACGACCCCCCGGCGCGGAGGTCGGCCACTGCTTCCCAGGCGGTCACGCCAGCGCGGGGTTCGCACTGGTGGCTTTCAGCCTGCTGCCGCGCGGGCGGACCACCCGATGGGGGTTGCTCGCCGGGGCGTTGACGGTTGGGTGGGGCATGGGCGTTTACCAGATGGCCAAGGGCGCGCACTTCCTGACACACACACTCACGACCATGTTCATCGCGCTGGTCATGGCCCTGCTGCTGGGTGTCTGGCTGCTAAGGCCCCCCACCGCGTCCACCAACACCACCGCAAACACAGACAATTCAGGTGCCCCGAAAACCCCGTCTATGCCGGACTCTTAGGATGCACCAGCGGCTGCTGGATACTAAGGCGTCTGGTAAAATCTTCGTAATCACGATGCGCTATGGGGGACCAGAGGGCCTCGCTGAACGCGAACAGGCGGGGCATGATCTGGTGATAGAGTTGGGCTTCATCGGGGACGAATTCGGTCCAGAGGTGGGCTTCGCTGCCGAGGATGTGGTGGTGGAATTGCGGGTCCAGGCCTTGGGGGATCGGGTCGAACTGATAGACCTTTTCCGTGGATAGTGTCTTCATCCAATCGGGGTAACTTGCTTCGTGTTCCTTCGGCGTCTGGGGGTAGTCAAAGTAAACCCAATCGTTGGTCGAGTTGATGGTGTCCAGGCCTTGTTGAGCTGACTTGCCCGCCTGGCCATCGACCCAGCCCTGGATGATCATCCCGGGGGAACCGGGGGAACCGGGGGTGCCATCGATCCCGCCGGCGTCGATGTTGTCGCCCCATGTGATCGAGCGTCTGCCGAGGGTCGTGTGGATGTGGCCGGCCACCTGGTCCATAAACCATTTCTGTAGCGCTGGCTCATCGGACAGGCCTTGCCGCTCGCGCAAGGCGTTGCAGCGTGGGCAGCTATCCCATGTGCCGGGCTTGCGTTCGTCTCCGCCGAGGTGAATCGGTGCATCGGGGAACAGCCTCGCAACCTCAGTCAATACATTCTGGAGGAAGGTAAAAGTTTTGTCCTGGCCAGCACAGTAGACGCCGTCGAGCAGGCCCCATTCGCTGGCGACCTCGAATGGGCCGTCGTGGCAGGCAAGCTGCGGGTAGGCGGCGAGTGCGGCGAGGTTGTGGCTGGGGATATCAATCTCGGGGATGATCGTGACCTGGCGATGTTTGGCGTATGCCACGATTTCCCGGACCTGTTCCTGCGTGTAGTACCCGCCGTAGCGCCCCCGGTCCCGTCCCCCCTGCTCCCGGGTTGCCCGCCCTGTCCCGTCCTCCGGATTACTCTGCCCGTTGCTGCGCCAAGCACCGACGCTTGTGAGTTTTGGATACCCGAGGATTTCCAGGCGCCAGCCCTGGTCGTCTGTCAGGTGCCAGTGCAGGCGGTTGAGTTTGAGTGCGGCAAGCTGATCGATAAGCTGGACGATCAACTCGGTAGACTGAAAGTGTCGGGCGGAGTCGAGCATGAAGCCGCGCCAGCCAAAGCGGGGCTTGTCTTGAATCGTGACGCAGGGCAGGCTGGGGATGGTTGATTCGCCGTTGCGCCCGGCGGTGGTGTTTTGCGTGCTGCGTTGGTGATGCAACAATTGATCGAATGACTGGCCGGCATAAAACAGGCCCGCGTTGTGCGAGGCGGAGAGCGTGATGCGGTCGGGCGTGACCGTGATTGTGTAGCCTTCTTCGCCTAAGTCGTCCGGCGTGTCGCTATCGGTCAGTACTATCACGCCGTGGGCGTCGCCTGGATCACCGTCTCGGATGGTGACAAAGCATCCGGTCGCCACGCGAAGTCGTTGGCTCAGTTCGTCAGCGACAAAGAAGCTGTACCCGGGGTCTTTCTGGAAGGCCAGGTACACGGACAACTCATCGGCAAAGGAGAAATCTCCGTCTTGTGCCTGCTCGACCAACGGCTTAGGGATAATCATGCTGATACGAGGGCTTTCGGTGGCTGGGTCGAGGTTGTCGGGTGGTGACACTAAATTAAAAGGCGGCACCGGCGATCGGCAAACACCCAAGGGGCCACTTTACCATGCACGCTCGGCTGTGCCGACTTAGACTATCGGGATGCCAGAGACGCAGGCCCTGCTATTCACCGCGTTCGAGCCTAGCGGCGATCATATCGCTGCGGCCCTGATTACCGAGTTAAAACGGCGTGAACCGGGTCGGCCGATCTATGCGCTGGGTGGGCCAGCGATGAAGAAGGCGGGTGCGGAGTTGATCGAGGGCACTACGGACCATGCGGCGATGCTTCTGGGGGCCGCGTCTCAGGTCCGGACGCACCTGCAACGGCTAGGTCGGCTAAAGGCTTGGCTGGCGGACCATCCGATCGCGGCATTGATCCCCACGGACAGCCCGGCGGCGAACTGGTCGGTCTGCTCGATGGTTCGCAAACATCAGCCCGATGCCAGGGTCGTGCATCTGGTTGGGCCACAGCTCTGGGCGTGGGCACCGTGGCGTATCCGCAAGCTGCGACGTCTGACCGATCATGTGATGTGTTTGTTCCCATTCGAGCCGGCGTGGTTCGGGGCGCGGGGTGTGAAAGCCAGCTTCGTGGGGCATCCGTTGTATGACCAGATTCCTGCGGAGAAGACGCCGCCTGGAGATGAACTGCCGCAAGTCAGTGGGCCGAAGCTCGCGTTGCTGCCGGGGTCGCGGGAGAGTGAGATCAAACACAACTGGCCGACGATGCTGGCGGCGTACCGCAGATTGCATGCGTCCCACCACAGGCTCTCGGCAGTGGTCGCTGCGACCGACAAGGCCCGTGCGCATCAGGTGGAGTTGATGTCGCCGTTGGGTGTGCTGCCACGAGGGATGCAGATGATTGTGGGTGATGCGGATGCGGTGTTGAACTGGGCGGACGCGGCGTTGGTGGTGTCGGGGACGGCGACGCTGCATGCTGCGGCGCACGGGACGCCGATGGCTGTCTTCTACAACATCAAGCGGTATCAGTGGCACCTGATCGGACGGTGGTTGATCAACACCGAGACGATGTCGCTGCCTAATCTGATCGGCGAGTCGATGGGACTGGGGCGGGTGGTGCCGGAGTTGATGCCCCACTTCGGCGACCCCAACGCGCTGATCCGGGCGATCACACCACTACTAAAAGACGGCGACGCGAGACGCCAGCAGCATCGGGCCTTGCGAAAGATCCGCGAACGGTTTGTGGAAAAACGATTCGAGCAGGCCGCTACGGATGTATTGCTTGATGAGATCGGGCAGTGAGAAAAGTGTAGAAGCCCTCAGAATCAGAACATGAGGGTGCGACGCATAAGTCGGTGCGGGTAGATTTATAACAACACCCCCCGGTCACGCACATCAGCCAGATTGGCACATACGGCAAGCTCACGCCCGATATCGGATTGCTCCCTCGGAAGGCGCAATCCATTTTGAGATAGCATCTTACCTGTATATTGTGGGGGTAACTACCCGCAATTGTGGGTATTTTCATTGACAAATACGGGGGTATGTGTGATAGTTGAGTATCTCTGATGGGCCTTGGCCCAGCGGGAAGAACCCCTATCCACGATGGTACAGACGTATGAGAAGGTCGCAGCAGTTGGATACCTCAGACTTCCGGAGCGTATTCCGTGTCCTGAGCGACGCGCGCGAGCTTCGCTACGACCAGCCACAACAAGAGAGGGTGATCGTCGATGCGATGACGGACTTGCTGGGTGCCTGCTTTGGTCACGCGATGCAGGTGGATAATTTCCGACCCGGCGCGCCCACCTGCATCAAGAGATTTGTGCCCGGCTCGATTCAGGATCGAGGCGTCACAAAGTACCTCACTGAATGGGGCAGGAACTCGGACTTCGACGATGACCCGATGTCCCATATTACTCGAGACAAAAGAGGCCCGGCATATACCATCAGCCGATCAGCGGTCATGTCATATCAAGACATGGTTCCTTACCGGATTTTTGAGGAGATGGTTGAGCCTGCGGGGGGAAGTGATGTGATCCTCACGTTCTTCCGTTACCCGCAGAGTAATACTGTTCGCCAGTATGCGTTCCAACGCAAGGCGACTCAAAAAGACTTCGAGCCTCGGCAACTCGCGTTAGCAGACCTGTTCATTTCGGAACTGCACAAGTTGTACCAACAGGGCGTGCTTGAGCCGAGCAATCTATTAATCGACCTGCCCCGACGTCTCTTACAGGTCGCGCATCAGCTCCGCACCGGCAGGAGCCAGCCGCAGATCGCCCTGCATCTGAATCTCTCTTACCAGACGGTCCGCAGCTACACCAAGGAGTTGTACGACATCGTGGGCGTGATCAGCCGGGCGGCGTTGGTGGCGAAGCTGTTCAACGGTAACGGCGTGAGTTCGGGTAATTAGCACCGATAGATTTTACTTCGACCCGAGACCGGCGGCGTCAATCTTCCTGGGTTTGCACAGACGTGTTCAACGTAATCCGATACAGGCTGGTCCTCGCGGTGATGTAGAGGGTTTGGCTGTCATTGGCGAAGGTGCAGTTGCTTGGGCGTTGGGGTGTGGGGATGAGTGCGGCCTGGGTGCCGTCGGGGTTGAAGATGTAGATACCTTCGTCGCCGGTGGCGTAGAGTCGGCCTTGCTGATCGACGGTCATGCCGTCGCAGCCGCCGCCGAGGTCGGCCCCCATGCCGCTGAATTGTCGTGGGTTATTGGGTTGATCGGGTGCGGTCAGATCGTAGGCGATGATTTTTTTCGCGGCGTTGTCGGCGACGTAGAGGGTTTTTTCGTCGGGTGAGAGGATGATGCCGTTGGGGCGTTGAAGGTCGTGGATGATGCGGGTGAGTGTGCCGTCGGGCGCGAGGTAGAAGACGGCTTCGATATCCATCTGCATGTCGGCGCGTTTGCCGTAGCGTGGGTCGGTGAAGTAGATGCCGCCTTGTTGATCGATGACCAGGTCGTTTGGGCTGTTGAGTTTTCGGTTCTGCCATTGGTCTGTGAGGTTGGTGATGCTGGCGTCGGGTTCGGTGCGTGAGAGTCGTCTGTTGCCGCCGTCGTTAGCACCTTCACAGGCGAGCAGTCGGCCTTGGTGATCGAACATCAGGCCGTTGGCTCGACCGGAGTTTTCGCGGAAGGTGGCGGTTTCGCCGGTTTCAGGGTCGAAGCGGAGGATGAGCATGGCGGGGATGTCGGTGAAGTAGATCGCGCCATCGGGGCCGGCGGCGGGGCCTTCGGTGAACTGATAGCCGGTGGCGACCTGCTCGACGGTGACGCCGTCGGGGACGATCTGAGCGTGGGCTGTGTGGGCGAGGAACAAAACGATCAATGATGCGGCCAGGGGTCTTGGGTTGAACATGCTGAGGCTCCGGGAAATATCAGGATTGGTTGTTACCCTATTCAGGTCACCAGCATCATACACGGTGGCTCCGCGGGGCTTGACTGATGGTGTAGACTTTACCTAAAGATAGCACTGCGGCTTCGTTTCAACCGTCAAAATATAACGGGCGCGTTAAATGGGAATGGAAATTCGTTTGGTCCATGTCGATCGCATCATCGATCTGCGTCACGCGGTGTTGTGTCGGGGGAGGCACCGCAAGCACGCGCACTTTGAGGGTGATGTCGAGTCGACGACGATGCACATCGGGGCGGTGATCGGCAAGCACGCGGTGGGTTGCCTGACGATCCTGGATCGGCCTTTCAGCAAGGAGCCGGCGTGGCAACTCAACGCGATGGCTGTAGACCCGCTGTACCAGGGCGGTGGGATCGGGCGGTCGCTGTTGTCTTTCGCGGAGACCCGGCTGAGGCAGATCGACACCTATCAATATGTCTGGTGCAACGCGCCTGTTTCTTCGATTCAGTTCTATGAAAAGTTTGGATGGGTCGCGGTATCGGAGGAGTTTGCTGTGCCGTACACCGGGGCGCACAGGACGATGCTCAAGAAGCTGTAAGCGCAGTCTCAATGCCGGTACATACCAAGCAGTGATCCAGGTGATCTAAAATAGTGCTGCGGTCAGCCGGCTTTCTGCTGGAGCTGATCGATCGGTGGGAGTTGATAGACACGGTTGCCACCGGCGGACTTGGCGGCGTACATGGCGCGGTCTGCGGCGACGACGAGTTGCTCGGCCTTGAATGATGAGGGGTCGGTGCCGTTGTAGCTCGAAAGCCCCACGCTGACCGTAACGGAGAGCTTCTGGCCCGCGTCGTGGTCGATGGATACCCGCTCGATATGCTGGCGGATTTTCTCGGCGATGGTGGCGGCCTGCGGACCATCCATGCCGGGGAGGATCATCGTGAACTCGTCGCCCCCGTAGCGTCCGACATACCCACTGGCCGGCACACACTCTTTCATCGAGGCGGCGATCAGTTGTAGCACCCGGTCGCCGACGTGGTGGCCGTGGGTGTCATTGATGGGCTTGAACTTGTCGGCGTCGAAGAAGATGACCGACATCGGCTTGCCCGTCTGACTGGATACCTCGAACTGCTCTGCGAGCATCTGGTCCAGCCCGCCGCGATTGAGTGTGCTGGTCAGCGGGTCGAATTGAGCCTGATCGGCGAGTTGCTGGTTTTCAATCTCAAGCCGGTTGGCCTCCTGGATCGCCTTGACCGAAAGGTCAACAAGTGTTTCGTTGGCCATGGCCATCAGATCGCTGGCGGACTGCTCGGCGTTGCTTTGGATCTCGAAGAGCTTGCCCAGTTCCTTGGTGCCTTCTTCGATGCTCTCAAGAAAGGCACCGGCCTGCGCGTTGTTCAGATCGAACCACTGGCTGGCGTGGCGTAGATAGCTCTTGACCCGGCCGGCCTGCTGCTCTTCGTTGCTGAGGAAGCAATCCGCGGCCTTGGCGCCTAATGCCACCGAGCGGACCAGTTGCTGAAACTCGGGGACTGTTTCGTCGGGGTCCTCGTGGCCTTTGATCGCTGCGGTCAGGATCGGGGGCAGGTTCCACTTTTCCGCGAGGGCTTGGCCGACCTGTGTGTGATCGATGTCCAGTTCTTGTTGCTCCAGCATCCTCAGCTTGCCGTGGGCATCGACCGCCTGCTCAAGCACCTTGACGTAATCCGTTCGCAGTGACTGAAGCAACACGATCACGCCCAGGTCCTGGAGCAGGCCAGCGATGAAGGCTTCTTCGAAGTGGTCGAACTTAACCTCGCGGGCGATCGTGTGGGCACCCACCGCGGCGAACAGGCTGCGTTTCCAGATAATCGTCGGGTCGAAGTCTTCGCCGCCCAGGCCCTTGAGCTGGGGGACCAGGCTGAAACCCAGCGCCAGCATCTTGACTGAATTGATGCCCAGCATGGTGGTGGCGCGCTCGACCGTGGTGACGCGGTGGCGTAGGCCGTAGAAGCTGCTGTTAATGGTGCGCAGGATCTTCGTCGAGATGGCGGTGTCGTGAGAGAGTACCTCGCCCAGTTCGCGGACACTGACGTTCTCGTCGCTGCACATCTCGATCACACGCGCCGCGATCGCTGGGAAGCTCGGCAGGCGTTCACACTTCAGGATGCGGTCAAGTAACTGCTGATCCATGTCCCAGCGCGTCCTTGTCAAATTAGGTACTACAATCCCCAGCCCCTCAGGAAGACGACCACGCCGCGCGTGGACTCTTCGCCAACCTGCCCCCCTCTGCGATGTCACCTATATATGATGCACCGCCCTGCACTGTGATTCGGCTATCCTAGGATTAGCCTGAAGGCTCCCCGCGATGCGAAGCTAACTCTTTTGTTCATGGGGACATCAAGCTGAACCCCAAGGCCATAATCCAGCCTCACAGAGAGCTTGGACACATCAAGCAGACTCCTGGAGATATCGGACGCTATCTCTCTGCCCCGATATTGCGTTGGACGATAGACCCGCGATAATGCCCGCCGACCGCACCACCAACCCGCACGGGAGCTAAGACCATGAAAATCGCCATCGCCTGTGACCACGGGGGATACCCCCTGAAAAGCCCACTGATCGAGTTGATGCGGGGCCTGGGCCATGAGGTGCTGGACTTAGGTGCGCATGAGTTGGATGCTCAAGACGATTATCCTGATTTTGCCCGTTATGTCGGTCAGGCGATCCAACACGGCCAAGCCGAGCGCGGTGTGCTGCTGTGTGGGTCGGGTGTGGGTGCGAGCATCGCCGCCAGCAAACAGGACGGCGTGCGTGCGGCGGTCTGCCACGACACCTACTCCGCTGGGCAGGGCGTCGAACACGACGATATGAATGTGCTTTGCCTGGGTGCTCGGATCGTCGGCGAAGCGGTCGCGGTTGAACTGGTCAAGGCCTTCGTCAATGCCAAATTCACCGCAGAAGAGCGTCACGCACGGCGGCTCGAAAAAGTCAACGCGATCGAAGCCGCCCGCTGACCTGACTAAAAATGCGTGTCCGTGGTTAAGGGGACACAGGCTGCGGCTGCGGCTGCGTCTGTGTTGGCTGCGGCTCTGTTGGCTGCGCACTCTGCGGCGGCGCGCTTTCTAAATCAACATCCTGAGATTCTACTTCGTTTAGCTCAACCCCCGGGTCCGCCGGCGGCTGGGTTGCAGGCTTCGGCGGGGTCGGCCTGAAAGTCGCCAGGGACGTTTGTAACTCCGTGATAGCGAGCAAGCTCATCGCAGTGGGCGCCAACGCCAAACGGTTATCCCAAGGGGCCATCCGCACACCGCCTCGGGCACCCACCCGGTCGCGGACGTAGTAGCAACTGGAGTCGTCCATCATCAATTGGCCGACAAATCGGGCAGAGTAACCTGCGGACAGGAGCCAGCCGAGCTTGTCACGGCCCTTGGTTGCCAGATCATCGCGCAGCATGATGGAAATAAACATCAACGGCTGGGCGTTTCGCCAGTCGGGGTTCGGGGGGCTTCCCGCTGGGCCTGGGGACAGGACAAATCCGCCAAGCACATCGTCCGGCCCAAGGGTGGGTCTTTCGATCACCTGATGCCTGCACAGAAGGTCAATGACCCTCGACAAGATAATCCGCCGTCGGTCCAGCTCGGCCCGCCTGTCACCGCTTGCGTCGGCGTCCGCCAGTAAGCCGCCGGCCCGCTCCTGCGCCATCGCAAGCCAGGGCAACGCCACCAGGTTCGGGGCTTTGCCTTGCTTAACCCACAGCCGATCCATCAACGCCCAGACCGCTTCGCCCAGCGCTTCATCTCGTGTCCGCTCATAGAGCGATGCCAGCGCCGCTGACGACAAAGCGGCTGCGCCCACATTCATACGGGTGCCGCCGTCCGCGCCGTCGAGCGACACCTGCTTGAGCAACTGCTCGCCTAAACGGTCGCGCAGCCCCTGATCGGATTCGAGCGTGGGGGTTTCCAGCAGTGTCAACAGCACCAGCGCCAACACCTTAGGCTCCACCTGCTCTTGTGTTTCTAAGAGCCGCGTCGCCATCTGCGAGGCTAACCGGGTGGCCCGCTGGGCATATACCATGGGGCTTTGGTCTGCGGGCCTGGCATCCAAGAGGTATCGGCTGTGATGCACCATCGCGTAGCACGCCAACGCCGCTTGGTCATCTGGCGCGACCGGTGGGTCGTAGCGCCCGCTGGTCGGGTGGTATGTCCCGCGTACCTGATCGCCCGATGTGATTCGGCTGAACAGATGCTCAATCAGCCGGTCGCCCATGCTCACCAGTTCCCGCTCGCTGACGGCGTATCGGGGTTGCTTGCCACTGGACCGCACCAGCACGGTGGGCGGTGCCCCGGTGTAAGGCCTGACGATGTGGATCGTCGTAAACCGTGCCAACCCCGCACCCCCAGGCCGGGCCAGGTCTTTGACCGCTTCACGGCCCATCCCCAATCCCTTAAGACCCAGCATCAACTGGCTCGGTGGCGAGATGTTCCGTGATATCGCATCGCCCGGCCAGACCCACGACCACGCCCCCCGCTTGCCATCCACAAACGCCAATCCGTGATAACACGGCGCGAAACGTGCGTATACCTCATCGGGCTTCGCATCCGCTGGGACCGTCACCGTGCGCAGGCCGTAGCCCAACTCCAACTCGACATTCATGTTGGCACTGACATCCGCGACCGTCAGCTTCTTGTCATCCGGCAGCGACCGCCCAGCCAGCACCGCACGCAGCCGCGCGTCCGCCAGGCTCTCACGCACACCCACCTCCGCACGCTCGATGGCCAACAATAAAAGCGGGATCAGGTCCACCGCTTCACCCGGGCCGTCAAGCGCAGCCAACATATCCTCGCGATAGGCCCGCCCCTCGCCGACCACGATCCCCTCAGTACGAAAGACCAGTCGCACCCCGATCAACCCCGTGACCCGGATAGGCTTAACCCCCGCCCCCGGTTCCCCCGCTCCCCCCGGTTCCCCCGGCTCCCCCCCCTGCCTCGCTACCGACGGATCGCTCAGCCATGTTTCCACCTGGCGGTAAGCCCGCAGCCCGTGGCTGGCATCCAGCAGCGGTGCATTGATGGACAATTCCCCCGGCACCTGGGCCAGCGCGGTCGGCACAACCATCACAACCCCCAGCACCACGCCCAAGGCCCACCCCGCCCATAGGTGGTTTTTCAGCCACAAAGTCCGATTATGGGTGTTGCCCCAAAGCCCCATCCATACGCTTTTAGCTATCTGATAAACTGGTTGATGTTTTTTCATCTATATGCCGTTACTTGAGTTATATCTTTTTCTGGCCACAATTCGGCTCTTGGCACGCCGGTTGTGTGGTATCTTAGCGTCCTGACAAGGAGATACCTATGATTACTGCCGTCTTCATCATGAACCACGACCAGATCGCCAAACGGCGTAAAATCATCATCCTCGCGATGCTGACGTTCGCGGCGCTGTGCTAGGCTGCTGATCGAGCCAAGGCTCACTTTACCGACATCATAAAACGCCCGCCCATAGCTATGGACGGGCGTTTCTTATTTGGGGAAAGATGTGTCCGCAGATGACGCAGATTTCAAAGAAGACAATGAGTTACCCCAACTGATCTTCTCTGTATTCATCTGCGCAATCTGCGTAATCTGCGGATAACTCCCCTCCCCGCCCGTCACATCACGCCAGTTCGGGGAACGCCTTGCAGACGACCTCGACCAGGCTCTTGACGTGTTCGGTGGAGGCGTCCATCAGCTTCTGCTCATCAGCATTGAGGTCAAGCTCGACGATCTTCTCGACACCACCCGCACCCAGCACGACCGGGACGCCGACGAAGTAGCCTGCTCCGGGGGCGCCGACGCCGAACTCCTTTTCGCAATAGGCGGCACAGGGGAGGATTCGTTTTTTGTCCTTGATGATGGCTTCGACCATGTCGATGACGCCGAGCGCCGGTGCGTAGTAGGCGCTGGTGCCCATGAGCTTGACGATCTCGCCGCCGCCGGCCTTGGCACGATCGACGATCTCGTTGAGGCGTTCTTCACTGATGAATTGCGTGATGGGGATGCCAGCGATGTTGGTGAAGCGTGGGAGCGGGACCATCGTGTCGCCGTGACCGCCCAGCAGTAGTGCGTTAATGTCCTCGACGCTAAAGCCGGTCTCCATGGCGATGAAGGTCTTGAACCGTGCGACGTCCAGACAGCCCGCCTGGCCCACGATCTGGTTGGTCGGGAACCCGGTCGTCTTCCAGGCGGTGTACACCATCGCGTCCAGCGGGTTGCTGACCAGAATCACGATCGCTTCCGGTGCGTGCTTCTTGATGTTTTCGCTGACGTCCTTGACGATCTTCACGTTGGTCGCGATCAGGTCGTCCCGGCTCATGCCCGGCTTACGGGGGATCCCAGCCGTCACCACCACCACGTCCGACCCAGCGATGTCTTTGTAATCCACGGTCCCGGTGATCTTGCAATCAAACCGCCCCATCGGCCCACACTGCGCCAGGTCCAGCATCTTGCCCTTGACCATGCCCTCAGCGGGCGGGATATCCAGCACGACGATGTCGCCAAGCTCCTGGCTGGCGGCCCACAGGGCACAACTGGCGCCGACGTTGCCGCCGCCGATGACTGAGATTTTCGCGCGCTTGGGCATGATCCTTACGTCCTTAGCTATTAGGGTGAATGAGTCCGATATCCGGGGGCCACCATCATAGCCATCCCCGGGCGGGGTTCAAGCCGGGGAAACGTTTGAACCGCTAAGACGCCGAGGACGCAGAACCGGAAGTATCCGCAGATTTCATTTCGTGGACCTTCGGTTACACCGATGACGCAGAATTAGGAATAACGGACGAACTTGATGTGCATTGAATCTGTGAAATCTGTGTCACCAGCGGATACCACTTCTTGGCGTCCTCCGCGTCTTGGCGGTTTATCGAAGTTAGCCGCGTCTCATGCCGGGTGCTACAATCACCGTTTCGCTGGTCACCGGCCCAAGGAATCCCCGTGTCACAACCCACACCTGATGCTATCCAAGGCAACCTGATCGCTGATAACAACGTGAAGATCGCGGTCATCGTGGCTCGGTTTAATGAGTTCATTACCAAGCACCTGCTGGACGGCGCACTGGACACCTGGTCCCGGCTGGGCGGGGAGGTGGAGGCGTTGACGGTGGTTTGGGTGCCGGGGAGCTTTGAGCTGCCGGTGACAGCAAAGAAGCTGGCGGAGTCGGGCAAATACAAAGCGGTGATCTGCATGGGGTGTGTGATCCGTGGCGAGACCGACCACTACGACCACGTCGTCGAGCAGACAGCCAAGGGGATCAAGGATGTGGGTGTGATGACCGGGGTGCCTTGCATCTTTGGGGTGCTGACGTGTGATACCTTGGAGCAGGCGGTGAGCCGGGCGGGGTCAAAGATGGGCAACGCCGGGCGCAGCGCGATGATGGCGGGGATCGAGATGGCGGATTTGATGAAGAAGATTTAGTAACACTTACCATTGAGGGCGACCAGATCGCAGAGAAAGCAATTGAAACAGGGATGAACGCTGATGAACGCTGATAAAATAGGATGGGGCAAGTATCGTTCCTATCCCCTTCATCAGCGTTCATCCCTGTTAATATTCTTCTGCTCTGTCTGAAGCTCCGCGTTCTCTGTACTCTTTAGTGGTGAATCGTCCAGGTTTGTAATCTCTGGTTTGTGTGATGAATATGGAACATGCAATGACTGATATCGGAAAAGCACCTGATAACGCCAAATCCGGGGGCGGCAACCGCCGGGATGTGCGCCGTCTTGCGATGCAGGTGCTGTACCAGATGGACGTGACCGGCGTGCGCGATCGTCAGGCGATCATCGACGGGCTGGACGATGTTTTTGACAACCCCATGGTGCGCGAACAAGGCACGGACCTGGCGCTGGGCGCGTGGGCGAATCACGTCGAGGCGGACGGCCAGATCGCTGAGCTTGCGCCGGAGTGGCCGACGCATCGCCAGCCGCCGGTCGATCGGGCGATCCTCCGATTGGCGTACCACGAAATCGTCACCGGCCACGCCCCGGTCAAGGTCGCGATCAACGAGGCGATCGAACTCGCCAAGCACTACGCCAGCGAGCAAAGCCCCGCGTTCATCAACGGTGTGTTGGATAAGCTGGCGAAGATGGTGAAACAGGGGGAAGCGGCGGAAGATGAATCGGGGGAAAATCCGGGAGCAACGCCTGCTGAATCAGGCTCCGCCGATGCCGGAGAGAAGGCGTGGCTCGATGATGCAAAAAGTGAAGAGAGCCAGTAGCTATTAGCCGCTAGCCTTTAGCCCAGACCCCAGCCCCCAGACCCCCTCCCCCATGAGCCTCTTTAAGTCCGCACTGAACAAACTCAAGCAAGGCCTGGCCCGAACGCGATCCGGGTCAGCGGCCACGGTGCGCACCATCCTCACCGGCAAACGGCTAAGCCCGGAGCTACTCAAAGACCTCGAACGTGCGATGATCCAGGCGGATATCGGGGTGCGCACGGCTGTCGAAATCAGAAAAGATATCCAAGCGGCCTACGAACGAAGTGAGATCACCTCCGGCGACGAGGCACTTGAGTTTCTCAAAGACCAGTTGCGTGCGTATTACCCCGAGGCTGACCGGGGTTTGCATTTTGCTGCACCCGGGGAGGGGCCGACGGTGATTCTGGTTGCGGGGATTAATGGTGCGGGCAAGACCACGAGCATCGCCAAAATCACCAAGAGCATGCGTGACGAGGGCAAGACCGTGCTATTGGCGGCCTGCGACACGTTCCGGGCTGCGGCGGTGGAGCAGTTGGAAGTCTGGTCGGAACGCTTAGGCGTGCAGGTCATCAAGGGCCAACAGGGCGGCGACCCTGCGGCGGTCGCGTTCGATGCGGCTCAGGCGGCGGTCGCGCGTGATGTGGATGTGCTGATTCTGGATACCGCCGGGCGACTGCACACCCAGGACCACCTGATGCGCCAGTTGACGAAGATACGATCCGTGGTCGCTAAACAAATCCCCGGCGCACCGCACGAGGTGATCCTCGTGATCGACGCGACTACCGGGCAGAACGGGATCAACCAGGCCAAGGTCTTCACCGAAGCCACCGATGTCACCGGGATATTCCTATCCAAACTCGACGGCACAGCCCGCGGCGGGATCGTGATCGCGATCCGTGAAGAATTGAACCTGCCGGTGAAGTTCATCGGCGTGGGTGAGACGCCGGACGATGTTGAGCCGTTCGACCCGGCGAAGTTCGTGGATGCGATGTTCGCGGAATGAGGGCGTAAGAGCTATAGACTTAAAAGGTGTACGACCATGGCGCGTATCTCAGAAAAAAATCCTCGATTCCGAACCAAGAAGCAGATCGCCACGGATGTGGCTTTCATACTTGATTCCCCCCTTACACACGGAACCAAGCACGCTGTGCTTGCAGAGGCGACTTGGGTATGGACCGAGTTTCACGGCAAGACCAAAGGCTGCCCCTATTGGTCAAAGCTGGCGACCTTGGCTCAAGGAGCCAGCATGGAGGTGAAGTTGATCCACGAACACGCGGTGCCCAAGGGTATCGTGATTGAAACTCTCCTCAAACTCAAAGATCCGACACCCGAAGCTGTTCACGATCTATGCGAACGTTTGCTGATCGGTGTCGTTGTCACGAAGCAAGAGGACAACATGCTCAATAAAAACTTCCGAAAATCCATGCCGCCAGAGTTCTTCGACTGCAACAGCCCACACTTCCAGAATCCCTGGCTGCGATACCAACACGAAAACATAGAACTTGTCTGCCAGAATCCAGACGTGGTGCCGCCCGAACAACTCGCACAACTGACACAGAAACTCGGTTCGTGATTCCGAGACGATCTACGACGGCATACAAAACGTAAATGTACGCCGCCATTAAAAAGCCCCACCCTTCCGGGTGGGGCTATTGTGTGCGTCTCGATTCGTTGCGACTAATCCTGCTTACGACCGCATCATCTCTTCTTCTTCCAGCGTGCCATCGACGAAGCCCTGGAGCTTGCGTGCGCGGACGGGGTGCTGGAGTTTTCGTATGGCTTTGGCTTCGACCTGTCGGACACGTTCGCGGGTGACCTTGAATATCCGGCCGACCTCTTCGAGCGTGTAGGTGTAGCCGTCACCGATGCCGTAGCGGAGCTTGATGATCTCGCGTTCGCGGTAGGTGAGCGTCTTGAGGACCTGCTCGATCCGGCTGCGGAGCATGTCGCTGGTCGCGGTCTCGGAGGGATTGTCTGCGGACTGGTCTTCGATGAAGTCGCCGAAGTAGGAGTCTTCACTTTCACCAACCGGGCGATCGAGGCTGATCGGGTGTCGGCTGATCTTCATGACACGGCGTGCCTCACTGACAGGCATCTCGGCGGCCTCGGCGATCTCCTCGATGGTAGGCTCACGCCCAAGGTCCTGCAGCAGGTTCTTGGCGATGTTACGCAGCTTGCTCATCGTCTCGATCATGTGCACCGGGATGCGGATCGTCCGGGCGTGGTCGGCGATCGCACGGGTGATGGCCTGACGGATCCACCAGGTGGCGTAGGTCGAAAACTTGTAGCCGCGTTTGTATTCGTACTTATCGACGGCCCGCATCAGCCCGGTGTTGCCCTCCTGGATGATGTCCAGGAACGACAGGCCGCGGTTGCGGTATTTCTTGGCGATCGACACGACAAGCCGAAGGTTGCCGCCGGAGAGGTCGCGTTTGGCCTGCTCGTATTCGTCGAAGACCATGGTGATGTTCTTGACACGCCGGATCAGTTCATCGGGTTCGCAAAGCACGAGGCTCCGCATCCCGGCAAGCTCCTCACGCATGACCATGATGTCTTCGGGGTCGTAGCGGTCGGGGAAGTCCTGGGACTTGGCAACCGTCGTGCGCAGCTCGGTCATCTTGTTGGCGATGGAGCGTAGCTTCTTCAGTAGAGGCTGGACCTTGCTGGTACGCAGGCTCAGCTCTTCGATCAGGGTGGTCATCTTGCGTCGGCGGGTGGCCAGCTTTTCATCGATATCCTGGGCGCGGGTCTTGGCGATCCGCCCCGGTGCGTCCAGCTCGTCCCAGCCCATGCGGTTGAGGTCCAGCAGACGCTTGACCGTCTTGAGGTTCACGGGGATCCGTGCGGCGATCTTGCCCTTGGCGTCTTCCTCTGCGGTTGAAATCTTCATCGTCCGGTCGAACGGCAGGTCGCCTTCATGCACCTGCTCAAGCACCTCGACGGAACTCTTGATGCAGTAGTCGTTTTCCAAAACACGGCGGCGGAAGATCATCCGGGTCGTCTCAATCTTCTTGGCAAGCCGGATTTCTTCCTCACGGGTCAGCAGGCTGATCTCGCCCATCTGCGTGAGATACATGCGGACGGGGTCGTCGATGCGTTTGCTGACCGCGTCCTGCAGTGCTTGCGCGAACTCGGCCTTGGCCTGCTCAGCGGTAAGCAGCGCTTCCCCTTCGTCGTCGATCCCGGCAGCTTCTTCCTGATCTTTTTCAGGATCATCTTCGTGGCTGATGAGCTTGGCCCGGTACTCGTGTGGCACGGAGATGTTGTCGATCAGCTTGATGCCTTCCAAGGCGAGCCGGACAAGCAGGTCTTCGACCTTCAACGGGGCGACGTACTGATCGGGAAGCAGAGCGTTGAGTTCATCGAAAGTGATGAAGCCCCGCTTGCGTCCGCCGCCGATTAGTTCCTGAACCGCTGGGTGCAATACGTTAATCAAGGGTGTTGCCTCTTAGTTCGCGGTCGGTAAAAGCGCCAACCGCAGCCTCTCATGTTGCCGATGGGTCCGTAACCCAACAGCGTGCGTCCCTGTCGTGATCTGCTCCGGCTTCCATGCCGGGCTGACGACTTCCCAATCCCCTCTGCCATCTCTTCGCCTGTTTCAAGTAAAACAAACGTCGATCTTTATCTTTAGCCAAACTACTGCGTCAAACCTGTCACTTCCCGATGCGTGCGATACGCACCGGCGAGGGGTTGTCCCTGCGGTGCTCGATCATCCGGCGAAGCAGTTGGGCACTGTCCAGCCCATCAGCATCGCTTTTCCCAGCCCCTCCGGTATCCCCGGCTCCCCCGGCTCCCCCGGTTCTTCCTTCGGCCCCGCCTGCGGCGAGTGCCTGCTTATGCTCTCGATACTGCACCTCACGATGGTGGTTCAGCAAGGCCTGGGCGGCAAGCCCAAGCAACGGCCCAACCTCGTCGAACCGACCGCGAGTTGCCGCATCCACGTCCGCATCCGCCTGTGTCAAAATATCCGACAAGCCTTGCTCTTCATCGCTCGCAAGATCGCCCAACAGCCCCGCAAGCGTGACCGATTGCCCGGCACTGAGCCTGTTAAAAACACGCTCGAACAGCCGACGGTGATCGGGCGTAATAAAATCCGCCGAGGTTACCGCCTCGTCGAAGGTTCGCCCATCACTGAGAGCCTGACCAAATCGTTGATTATCACGGATCAGGCAGCCTATCACCTGCCGCTCCGCCTGCTCCAACGCTTTAAGTCTACGTCGAGAATCGGCTGAGGCAACCTCATCGGGAACATATTCCTCATACTCTGGAGGAACCCCATCTTGCCCATCTTCACTGGACGTTATATCCGTATAAACCGGCTTGGGAGATGTCCGGGGGGCCTGCCTCACCGCTGCGGATTTACGGCTCAACAGGTCGCTAACCGCCTGCTCACCCATATGCAGAATCCCCGCCAAACGCTGGACGACCAACGCTCTTCGGATCGCCCCCATCCGCGCCAAGCCAAGCTGCGCCAAGCGGGTCAGGTAAGCATCCGCCAGTTTCTGTTGGCCGGTCAGCGTCGTCGTGCTGTCCATCTGCTCGCTTAGGCGAGAAAACTGATACGTCATCGCGTCCTGTGCCGATTCGACCGCCTCACTCCAACGCTTCGGGCCGTCGGCTTGTGACATCAGATCGGCTGGGTCTTGCCCGTCAGGCAGCACCGCGATCGCGACGTCCATGTCCCCGGTCAGGAACAACTCCACCGCACGGTCCGCCGCCTTCTGCCCCGCGACATCCGCATCAAAGATCAGCACAACCTTCTCAGCATATCGGCGAAGCTCTCGCACATGCTCACTGGTCAAAGACGTGCCCAGCGTCGCAACCACGTTCCTCGCACCGCCCTGATGGCAGGCGATCACATCGGTATACCCCTCGACGATCACCGCGGTCTTGCTGTCGATGATCGGTTTCTTCGCCAGGTGCAGGCCGTAGAGCGTTGCTGACTTGTTGAACAGTTTCGTCTCCGGGCTGTTCAGATACTTTGGTTCATCTTCCTCACGGATCTTCCGCCCGCCAAACGCGATGGGTCGACCGATCGCATCGAAGATCGGGAAGATCAGCCGGTGACGTAAACGATCGTAGTACCCCCCCGAGTCACGCTGACTGACCAGCCCAGCAAACTCGAACCCCGCCTGCTCCCAGCTCTTGTGCTCGATCATCTGCACCAGCCCGTCCCAGCCATCCGGGGCGTAGCCGATCTGAAACTCAGCGACCATCTGCGGGCTGATGCCCCGGCGTTCGATGTAATCGCGTGCGATCTGGCCGTGCTCTTGATGCTTCAATAAAGCCCGGAAAAACTCCATCGCCTGGGCGTTCGCACCGGCGATCTGCTTGCGCTCGCTGACCCGCTCGCTGTCGCCCGGGCCTGATCGCCTGTCCTGCTCTTCCACCTCGATCCCCGCACGCTCCGCCAGATGCTTGATCGCCTCGGGGAAGTTCATCTTGTGATAGTTCATCACGAAGCTGTACGCATCGCCACCTGCCCCGCAGCTAAAACACTTATAAATCTGCTTCGCCGGCGAAACCTGCATCGAAGGGTTCTTATCATCGTGAAACGGGCACAGCCCCGCGAACTCCTTGCCCTTGGGGCGTAGAGCCACCTGCTCGCCTATCAGACGTACGATGTCGGTCGCCTGCTGGACGCGGTCTTTGATGTCTTCTCGAATAGCCATACGCATAGGCCCGGCGTGGCGTCTTAAGTTTGACGCCGACGGTGAGTAGCGGTGTGGTTAGCGTATCGGTCTAAGCGGCGGGGAATCTGGTCGCAATCGGGCCGGCATGTGGTGCGTTGGCCTCATCGATTGTCGTCCTCGCATGAACTGCCCCCCCCCCCCGGATTATTTCCCAAGATAGTTTTCCCCCGAATACTTGCCCAGCCTCCCATAGGATTGCCGGGCTGGTCGTCCTGGTCAAGGAAATCTCGGCTGTCCGTCAGAAAATAACGGAAGTTTTTCGAGAGTCAGCTCGCGTCCGCCGCCGCGTCCGGCTTGTAGGCGTATTTACGCTTCAAGGGCTTAATCACCAGCCCACTACGGATCGCCTTGGTCGAGACCTTGATCCGCTGAGGGACGCCGTCAATCAGGGCGGTAACAGTCTGGATGTTCGGGCGGAAGGTCCGATTGGTCTTGCCGGTGATCTTGATACCCACGCCCCCAAGACGCTTCGCCTTGCCCCGGTGGGTGTAGGTTCTGCCCGCAGAGGTCCGTCGGCCGGTAAATATGCAAACTCGTGGCATGGCAATCGCCCTTTTTTGCGTTCTAAACGCGGTTCGGGGGGTTATCTAATTCTTCAGCCGTCCCGCACAAATATCCGGGGGCCGGGGGTCCAGTCGAGCCACATAGCGTATCCGAGCCGACGATTGGATGCAAACCCAGTAAAAAACCCATTCCCCGCCCTCCAACGCCGCGCCTGAGCAAAGCGAAGGGGTGGGCATCTTCAACAACCAACCCAACTGTAAAGCTAGGCAAGATAGCCAGATACCGTTCCGAATACCTCAGAAAAAACCGTTGACTTCCAACAAGCCCATGCGACAATTGGGCATCGCCTATCTTGAGCTAGGCTAGTTATCCGGGAAGCCGGGGAATACCGGGGGCATCCGGGGGCCGGGGGGAGCGGGAGAAAGCTGGGACCGCTACACAACTAGACCGAGCCGTAATTTTTGAAAGAGAACCAACTATGACCGGGAAGATGTCCAAGATGTGCGCGATCGGTGCGGCTGTGATAGGGATGCCTACTTTGATGGCTTTGGATGTGCATGCGGCGGTGACATTCCGAACGGTAGCGAAGACCGGCGACGCCACTCCGGGTACCGAAGCGGATAATACCTTCAGTACGTTTAGCCCACCGTCAATAAACAGACTTGGGCAAACAGCATTTGTGAGCCGTCTTATAAATCAGGAATTACAAGATACCGGCCCAAGCGTCTGGTCAGAAGGATCGGGTTCGCTTGGCCTGATCGCCAAGACGGGCGATCCCGCGCCGGACACCTCGTCGGGAACTGTGTTTGGCGGTGTCGGCAACGTAAGTTTTATCTCACCAATCATAAATGAGGCAGGAGAAACCATATTCAAAGCCCCGTTTCATCGGCTGGGTGCCCCCTTCTTTGGAAATACATACGGCATATGGGCAGAAAACTCCGGTTCACTTAACTTGATCACTCACCAAGGCAGGCCGGCTCCGGGCACCGATCCCGAGATAATTTTTAACAACATAGCGCCGCCCGTGTTCAATGGTAACGGGCAAGCCGCTTTCAGGGCAAAAGCTAATGGTTCGAGTATTAATTCAGAGAAACAAGGTGTTTGGTCTGATACTACGGGGCCGTTGACCCCTATCGCGCTAGAAGGCGGCGCAGCACCGGACACGGAACCTGGGGCGGTATTCAAGACCCAATTCGCCTCTCCTCTTTTTGAATATATCTCGCTCAACAGTGCCGGACATACCGCGTTTAAAGGATACCTTCAAGGCCCAACCATACACAGTGGGAATCTGACCGGTATCTGGTCGGATATATCAGGCTCACTTAGACTGCTTGTACGCAGTGGCGATTCAGCACCGGAAACGAGGACCCGGTTCACGAATTTTCTCAGTTTAGCATTCAACGATGCCGGACAGATCGCCTTCCACGCCGTTCTAGATTTCTCACATGACCGGGGTATCTGGTCGGGGGACTCGGAGTCTCTGGCTTTGATCGCAATAGAAGGCGCCGACGCACCGGGCACCGAGCCAGGGGTGATGTTTACATCATTTGGCAAAAACGGCCCGGTACTAAACGGAGCTGGAAAAGTAGCTTTTACGGCCAAACTCATAGGCCCGGATGTAAACGAAATGAACAATGAAGGTCTCTGGCTGGAGAGGCAAGGATCTCTAACCTTGGTTGCACGGGAAGGGGATAATGCACCAGGCTCCGTGCGGGACGAAAGGTTCAGTACTTTTAGCCCCGCCCTGGTATTCAATGGAATGGGCCAGATCGCGTTTGAAGCAGACCTCCTCGATCCAGGTTCATTCACAGTATTCCATTCTGGACTTTGGGCAACAGATCCTAATGGTCTGCTCAACCTGATTGTCCGCACGGGAGACTTGTTTGATATCAACGATGACCCACTGATTGAGGATCTGCGCACAATCCGCTATGTAAATTTGATAACTAACTCGGGTGGAGAGGACGGGCGCGGGACATCTTTCAATGACGCCGGCCAGCTTGCGTTCAGCCTCCATTTCACTGACGGTAGTCAAGGTGTCTTCGTCGCAACTATTCCCGAACCGGCATCTCTAACGGTGTTGATTGTGGGAACGGGACTGATCCTGGGCAAGCGGTCAACGAATCTTTCGTAGCCGCCGCGTTACACGCGGCGGGGCCTGCGGGCTGGCGGGTCGCGGCTACCAAGGACCGCTAAGCCGCAAGCGGCTTACGAGGGTCGTTAAAACTCCTCTTCCCCCGGCACCTGCGTGAAGCTGATCCTTGTCGGTGCGGTGTCTTGTGCCCCGAACATGGACCCGAAGTAGATGCTGTGGTGGCCAAACTTGTGGTCGATGCGGTCCATCGCTTTGGCCAGGTCGGCGAGGTGTCTTGGCTCAGCGAATAGCGGGATGGGGGCGGTGTTCAGGGGGACCAGGCCATCAAGCTGGACCGCGACCTGCAACGGCGAACCCAGGGGTTTGTCCCGCCACAACTCGGCGAAGACGCGCAGCATCGTCAGCGTATCCCCGCAAAGCCCTAGCGGTGCCCGGCGTTTCCATTTGGGGGCATCCAGGTAACGAACCCTCGCGGTGAGGTGGCTGGCGACATAATGCATGCGGCGCATCCGCGCGGCGGCCTTATGAATCATACGCACCGACACAGCCCGAGCGCCGGCATCGGTGCGCCACTTCGGCGGCAACACGTGCGAGTGCCCGACGGTGCGCCGATGGGTCGGGCGGTACGGCAGATCGTGGCCGTTGAGTTGGTGCCACCAGATTGCGCCCAGCACATCACTTAACCAGACCGCCGACATCTGTTGCTTGGATAGGGCGCAGAGTTGAGCAACGGTGTGGATGTTGTGACATTGAAGGCGGGTGTGCATGCCGTGTGCGATGCCCGGGAGGTCGGTGAGTTTGAGGGTGCAGATTTTTTCGGGCATCTGTTCAGGGAGGATCATCACCATGCCGTCGGGCTTCTCTAGGTCGGTGGCGACCTTGGCGAGCCAGGGGTTCGGTGCCAGCCCGATCGAGCAGCGGACAAATTCGCCGACCCGCCCCCGGATCGCGGCCTTCACGGCATGGGCGATCTCCGCCGCACGCCGGGGGTGGCGCTCGTCACCTAAGAGTCGGCCGTACATCTCGTCGATGGATGGGATCTGATCGATGTGCAGGCACGACTCCGCCGCCTCGACGATCTGGTGGTGACACTCGACGTAGCGCTTAGGTCGAGCCTCGACCAGTTGTATCTGCGGGCAGAGCCGGCAGGCCTCAGCCACCCCGGTCCCGGTCTTGACCCCAAACGCCTTCGCCTCGTAGCTCGCTGCGATGCAGCAGGTCGTCGCCACCATCGTCGGCACCACCCCCACCGGCCTCCCCCGCAGCCCCGGGTGGTCCTGCTGCTCCACCGACGCGAAATAGCTGTTCATGTCCAGAAAAAGGTATTTAAGCGGCCCCATAAATACCTAACATATACCGTACAAATGGGCCTGTCAAAAACCCTTCAATCCCCGCTCAAGAACCAGCCAAAAATCGGACCACCGCTATGTAATACGCCTTCATCTTAATCCCAGCGCGCATGTACGGCGCATGTTAGGCATTGCGCTATGGGTGGGTTGGTGCGATGATGTGGCCTTCACGACACGGAGGTCCACGCCATGCATATCCAAACACACGAACCGATCGAAC
>JAJRRS010000018.1 GCA_024279275.1 Planctomycetota bacterium
CTCGAACTCCTTGGCCGGGACAGGCGGGACGTCCAGATTCTTCAGCGCGCCCTTGAGCCTGAGCTTGGGCACCTGACCCGCACGCATAATCAGGTCCGACGACTGGAACTTCACCGCCGCCTCGAAATACTTGACCAGCTTGGAGTCCGCAAGGGAACGCTGCTGGTCTACAGGGTCCGCCACGATTGAATCATGCATCGAAGAATCAGGCAAAATAGCTCCTCACCACTGTCCAGGTGAATTAATACAGTCATCCCCACGGGTCTACGCTACCGCCCTGTCACGCGGCAGCCACGTCTGGATTCCCCGAAAATCACCGCCCCACCGGACCACAGACGATCCACTATTTTACCCCATGCCCACCGACCCTGCACGCCGACACCCAATCGGCCCGCCACTACCGCTCAACACGCTGCCCAGCCAGCACATACCCCGTCCTGGCCTCAAGCACCCCGATCGGCTGGTAGCCACGATATCCAGCCCCCTTCCCACGGGCAGGCGTAACAATTTCGACCCCGTGCAACAGCTCTTTCAGCCCCGTCCGACCCAGCCGATGTGAATCCATCGACAACGCATACCGTTCAACAGGCTCACTACCAAGATTCAACACCACCAGCATCGTCTCGCCACCACCATGACGCAGATACGCATACACCTGCGGATGGTCCGTCGCGATCGGCGTGAAATCTCCCACGCTCAACGCCGGGTGCTCCGAACGCAACCGGATCAACCTGCGATACAGGTTCAGCAATGAATCATCCTCAGCATCCTGCGTGGCAACATTCGCACGATCCCGACCCTCACCGATCTCGTGCCAAGGCTTACCCGTGCTGAAACCCGCCAACTCATCAGCCGACCACTGCATCGGGCTGCGCTTACCCGGGTCCCCCCCGCCGACGTTCGCCATCCCGATCTCTTCCCCATAATAAACAAACGGCACACCCGGGCTGGTCAACTGAATCGTCGCCGCCAGCTTCGCCTTGCTCATATCGCCATCGAACTGCGAACCCACCCGGTCCATGTCGTGGTTCGCCAGGAACGTCGCGAACTGCGCCCCGGGAAACAACTCCCAACTCGCCGCCTGCGCCTTGGCCAACCGATCCTTCTCACCCGTCTTCGCCGCATGAATCGTCGCATACGCCTGGTCAAACTCAAACGCCAGGTCCATCTCCCCGCCCACATACGTCGCCACCGTCGGCGAACCCGTCCACACCTCTCCCACCGTCAGCGATTCGGGATTCACACGCTTATAAAACGAATAAAAACCACGCAGCCAGTCGTGCGTCAACCCGGTATGTTCCTGCTCCTCACCCACCTCGATCAGGTGCTTGATCGCGTCCAGCCTAAACCCGTCAGCACGCATATCTTTAAGCCAAAACTTCGTAACCTTAAGCATCTCCTTCGTCACCGCCGGGTTGCGGAAGTTCAAGTCAGGCATGCCCGAAGAAAACGCACCGTAATACCAACGCCCCCCCGGCTTCCCCCCCGGCTTCCCCCCCGGTTTCTCCCCAACCTCGTGCCAGACCTTCTGCCCCCAAGGCCCCTTGTACCCCAAATCACGCCCCGACCAGATATACCAGTCCCGATACTCCGAGCCACGCTTCTGCGCATCAATAAACCAAGGATGCCTGCTGGACGAATGGTTCAACACCAAATCCACGATCACCCTGATCCCCCTTGCGTGCGCCTGCTCGATCAGCTCACGGAAGTCTTCATTCGTCCCGTAATCATCTTCGACCGCGTAGTAGTCGATCGTGTCATACCCGTGATAACTGGACGACTGCATGATCGGCATCAGCCATATCCCCGTCACACCCAAATCGTCGTGCGTATCCGGATTACCGTCATTCAGATAGTCGAGTTTTTCGATCAGCCCGCGAAGATCCCCGACCCCATCACCCGCCAAAGGCCCATCCGTCGAATCCGCAAACGACCGCACAAACACCTCATAAAATACCGCCCCATCCCACCAACGAGCCTCCTTGCCGACCCCCGCCGGCTCGCCAGCACGCACCCCCTGCACACAAATAAACCCAAGCAAGACCGCCAGGGCCAGCCCATCCAGATGCTTTTGATGCAGATTCAATAAAGACATACGGGCACCTCTAAAAATAGAATATACGTTGCGAAAAAGCCGCTTGCGGCTTCGCCAGGCCTGGTCAATACCTTGTGCTTAAGTATTTTTCGAGGTGCCCATACGCATCCAATCCTCCGCTAAAAGACCCGGCTTTTGATCGTGCTACCCCCGCTGGATGCCGGAATCCGACCGCCCCAAAGGCAGCCGCCAGCCCCATTCTATCGGATTCACTACTTTGTCAGGCCCAGCCAATATTCTGCTTGCATTCGTCCGCCCCGACGTTATATTAAGATCGTTAAGTCTTATTCTTGGGCGGGATGGCGCATTGAATACGCCGCGCAGAGGAGGGGAATCCCATGTCCCGCCCACACCAGACCAGTTCGTTTCTTCGGCACCCACCACGCTGCGGTGCACGCCAACAACACCAACCACAGCCAAGCAAGAAACGGAGGTATGGATGAAAATACCAGCCACCTGTCTCTAAGGCCTCTCGTCGCATGTGGCAGGCGCGACCGCCTCACACATGACAACAATCACCTCCTGTAACCCTCGTGACTCATCACACCAATCCAACGTGGGCGGAGAGAAGAGAAAGAACCATGTTGACACGATTCATCACCACCACGGCCGCCTTGGCCGTCCTGTTTGCCGCTGCGCCGGTGTCCGCCGACTGGGACGTGGGCGACCCGTACAAAATGCACTACCCACAACTCCCTGACCTGACACCCGAGGGCATGGACGTCCTGGCTGGCCTCGCGTTTGAACCTGTCGTGGGAGTCAAGTTCCTTGCCGACGACTTCCTCTGCACACAGACCGGCCCAATCACCGACGTTCACATCTGGGGATCATGGCTCAACGACCAGATGCCCCCACCCCCGGACCAAGGCACCTTCGTCCTGGGACTCTATAGCGACGTCCCCGCAGGCACCGACGGCATTGAACACAGCCGACCCGGCGAGTTGCTCTGGGAAATGGCGTTCCACCCCGGCGAATACATCGCCCGTGAATACGCCCAAGGCACCGAACAATTCTACGACCCCAACATCGACCAGATCATCGGCACAGACACCGTCGTCTGGCAGTACAACTTCTTCATCGACGAGGCCATGGCACTGATCCAGCAAAAAGACAACATCTACTGGCTCGCCGTCGCCAACGTCGATCCAAACAACGATGGCATCATCGACATCGCTGACCTGATGGATGCACAGGCCGGGATCAACCGCTTCGGCTGGAAAACCTCCAGAGACCACTTCAACGACGACGCGGTGTTCATCGATTGGGACCTGGCCCTGGGCCTGCCGGTCGATGCCATCCTTCCGCCGCAAGGCGCCTCGAACCCCAGCCTCCCTTGGCAGGAGATGCGCTACCCCATCGGCCATCCCTTCGAGACCGAGTCCATCGACCTCGCATTCGTCATCACACCCGAGCCGGCTACATTAGCACTGCTGATACTGGGCACCCTGGCAATGCTGCGCCGGCGTTGAATAGTACGCTAACACCCCCACCCGGGTCGGCTACAACCGGCCCGGGCTTTGCTGCATCATCGCTCAACCATAAGTTCACAGGTGCGATCACACCACCACCCGCACCGCCACCCCCGCCTCAGCCAAATACCGCTTCGTCTCCGCGATCGTGTATTCGCCGTAGTGAAAAATACTCGCCGCCAACGCCGCATCCGCCCGCGTCTGCTCAAACACCTCACGCATGTGCTCCGGCCCCCCACACCCACCCGACGCAACCACCGGCACATCCACCGCCTCCGCAACCGCACCCGTTATCTCAATGTCGTAACCCTCTTTCACACCATCCGCATCCATACTCGTCAAAATAATCTCCCCAGCACCCAACGCCACAACATGCTTGGCGTATTCCAACGCATCCAAACCCGTAGGCTTACGCCCCCCATGCGTGTGAACCTCAAAAATCATCGCAGAGAGGGAGCCAGGAATCGCGGATGGATCAGACAAAGCATCCGCCGACAACCATCCACCATCCGACATCCGCCATCCACCATCACTCGGCACCCCGCGCCCGCTCTCCTTGAAGTGTTCCACAAACGCCTGCGCCGTCACCCGCTTGGGATCGATATTCACCACCGTAGCGCACCGCCCAAAACGCCCCGCTGTCTGCGCAACAATGTCCGGGTCGATCACCGCCGCCGTATTGATGCTCACCTTCTCCGCACCCGCCTGGATCAACCGCGTCACATCCTCGATCGTCCTGATCCCCCCGCCCACAGTGAACGGCATAAAACACTGCTCCGCCACACGCCTCACCATGTCCAACGTGATCTCACGCCCCTCGTGGCTCGCTGTGATATCCAGAAACACCAACTCATCCGCACCCGCTTCGTCATAAATCCGCGCAACCTCAACCGGGTCCCCCGCATCACGCAGGTTCAGAAAGTTCACGCCCTTCACCACACGCCCCTCGTGTACATCCAGGCACGGGATTATCCGTTTCATCAGCATAGCCCCGCATTATAGCAACCACACCGCAACCAAGCCGCTTGCGGCTTCGCGCTCTTACCCCATGACACAAGATCAATATTTAACTTAAATATCGATCATAAAACTCCAGGCTCCACCCACCACCAAAAGCCCGGTCATGGCCCAACGGGCCTTGGCCGGGGTAACAGGTGAGCTTACAATCCAAATACTCAAACACCGCCCACCACAGAAGGGATTACATCGTGACATCCAAACGTCTCTCGCCCACATTCCTCGCCCTGCTCGCCCTCCTCCTGCTAACCCCCACACTCCGCGCAGAAGACACCGTCACCCAGCCCTTCCTCGGCATCCTCCTCCACGAAATCACCTACGACAAACCACGCCCGCTTATCATCCGCGTCGCTGAAATAGACCTCACCGCCAAAGGCATCTCCTTCCTGGTCACACCCGGCAACGGCGACCCCAACGGCGAAGAACCCGGCGACCCCAACCTCGAAACCACACGACAAACCACACTCGATTTTCTTAACGAACAAAACGCTCAACTCGCCATCAACGCATCCTTCTTTAAGATGGGCATCACTGACACCGACAACGTCGGCCTGGTCGTCTCACGCGGCGAACAAGTCTCACCCTTCCGAGGCGACTGGACAGCCATCAACATCGACCAACACAACAACCCCACCATCATCCACGGCTACAACGACACCTTCACCATCACCTCCCCGCCCCCGGATAATGAGTCCGTGGATTCACCACCCAACAGCATCCAACTCTACAACGCCATCACCGGCAGCGACCCCATCGTCACCGACGGCAAACCCATCAAAAATCAACCCGACCGCAGCTTCTTCACCACCAACCACCCACGCACCGCCATCGGCATCACCAACCACAACACACTCCTCTTGGTCACAGTAGACGGCCGACAGCCCGGCTTCTCCGAAGGCATCCCCTTAGACGAACTCGCCCAACTCATGATCGAACTAGGCGCAGTCCAAGCCTTAAACCTCGACGGCGGCGGCTCCACCACCCTAACCATCGCCGACCCCCAACCCCGCGTAATAAACTTCCCCAGCAGCAAAGATGAAGAAGGCAACCCCGGCGTCCTAAGAAAAAACGGCACCAACCTCGCCGTCTTCGCCACACCGAATCCCGACTACCAACGCCCCACCGATACTCCACCAACCCAACCCGCAAACGACACCAAACAAAAGTAACACCACACACACCGATCACTCACACCCCACTCAAAGCCCGGTCATGGCCCCCAGGGCCTTGGCCGGGGTATCTTCACCTACGCCCAGGATGCCCCACACGTCACCAACCGCACTTGGTAATCTAGGCAATTTCACACAAGCCCGAATAATCTAATCTTTCTACTTTATATGCTTGTGCTTTGCCCAAGCCCCAAGCTATACTTAACCCTCAAACCCCTTACCCGGAACACCGGGACCGTCCGGGGTGGCCGGAGGAAAGAGAAAGAGCGGGTCTCGTTGTTTTTCTTCTCCCAGCAGTCCATCACAAACTGCGCAGTCCAGGGTCCACCACATGCATTTTCGAGGGATACGTTTATTTTTCGTGTCAGCGGTATGCCTGTGCGCGGCAGCACTGCCCACTTCCGCCACAGCACAAACCTTCACTACCATCATCAACGTCCCGCCGGACCCCGACCCGGGTTCGATCGGATCGGACACGCAATTGAACCTGTTTGATGGGGGGTTACTTGGCCTCAACTTCTTAGCTGGCGCATCAGACGGAACCAGCACCAATGTTGAGGCCAATATCCAAGGGGGGGTCGTTTTAGATGACTTCAAGGCTCTAGGTGGTAGCACTATCAACATCACCGGAGGCTCGGTGGGCGATCAATTCAACGCTTTCCCCGGCAGCACAGTGAACATCAACGGGGGGACAATAGGCAACAGGTTTGTTCTCAACAACTCCGTGAGCTCGATTACAAGCGTCGTGGTGAATATGACAGATGGTTCTGTCGGCAACGGGTTCTCAATTCGTCGTAGTAACATATTAAACATGAGTGGTGGTTCCATCGGAGATTCATTCTCCGCTTTTGATGCCTCCGTCAACATAAGTAGCGGAAGATTTGGTCTCGGATTTGAGGTCGTCGGTGGCACGGCAAACATCAGCGGCGGCACATTTGGCGACTTCTTCGAGGCCCGATCGGGTGTTGCTTTGAATCTCAGCGGGAGCGCATTCCAGTTGGATGGGGTCGCGATCCCAGGCCTTGGTACCGTGGGTGATGTAAAAACACTTAATCTCCCAAATGGATCGGTGCTGACCGGCATATTCGCAGACGGATCGGCCTTTGTTTTTTCTTCGTTAGATGACGACAACATCACCGACGGGACACTTACGCTCAGCACTGTGTCTCTACCTTCCGCGCCGAATATTATCAATTCACCCACCGATCCGATCCCATTAGGCCTGCACCCCAGCCAGATGTTGAATCTCGATGCGGGCGCGGAGATAGTTGACAACTTCTCCGCCGTGGGCGCGACTCTAAATATCAATGGGGGCACTGCGGGTGTCAATCTAGAGCTGTCAGACACCACGCTAAACATCGCCAATGGTTCTGTGGGAAGATCGCTTGAAGCCTTTGCAGGAAGCACCGTGAACGTCAACGGAGGAACAGTGGGAAGATTTTTTGAGGCCTACCCCGGCAGTTCAATCAACATCAATGGTGGACAAGTCGGAGACGATTTCGAGGCCCATCCCGGAAGCGTCATTACTATTACCGGCGGGTCTGTCGGGCGAGACTTCATCGCTGACACGGGCAGCGATGTCGTAATCAGTGGAGGGGCCATGAGCAACGGCTTCGTCGCTTGGCCTGGTAGCACAATAAGTTTTCAAGGCGGTTCCATCGGTGACGGGATTCTCATCGGAAATGGAAGTTCACTCAACATAGTTGGAGGCGATTTTAAGCTTGATGGCGTTGAGATTTCGGGTCTTGGTTCTATCGGGGACGCTATCGGCTTTAACCTGCCTCACCGCTCGATACTGACAGGAACGTTGGCGGATGGATCGGTCTTGGTACTCTCGTCATTGAACTCCGATATATTTGGTGTTAATCCAGTTACGCTAACTATGGTTGCGGTGCCGGTCGCAGGACCGACCGTAATCAACCTGCCGGGAGACCCTGCCCCAACAGGACTGCGGGCGGGGCAGACGCTCAATCTCAACGGCTCGGGCCAGTTGGGCAATAACTTCAACGCGGTCAGTGCAATAATGAATATCAACGATGGGACCGTCGGTGATAACCTTGACGCTGTGAACTCAGCTATCAACATCAACGGAGGCAGCATCGGCAACTTCTTCCAAGCCTTTGATGGCAGCGACGTAATCATTAACAGTGGAAGTATCGGAGATGAATCCGAGGCGCTTCCCGGCAGCACCTTGCTGATGACGGGTGGAACCGTGGGTAAATTTTTCTTCGCGCACCCAGGCAGTTCGATCACGATACGTGGCGGCAGTTTGGGAGATCGTTCTCAAGCGTTAGAAGGCAGCACCATCAACATCGAAGGCGGTAGCATCGGGTCTTTGTTTCGAGCTTTTGCGGATAGTACCATCAATATTAGCGGCGGCATCTTCCCGGATTCACTCCTGGCACACTCTGGGAGCAACGTGAATCTCTTTGGGACCTCATTTATTCTCGACGGCGTGGACCTCACGCAAACCCTATTACTTGGCATCCCAATCACGATCACACAACGTGACGTTGTTTTAGAGGGACAGTTCCAAGATGGTTCGCCGTTCAGCTTTGGACTTAACTCATTCTTATCACGCAAACCCGGCCTTTTTGATCCCAACGCAACACTAACCATTACCCTTGTACCCGAACCCAGTACACTCGGCCTGATCGGGATCGGTGCGTTGTACACCCTGCGCCGTCGACAAATGAGTTAATCTAAAATCTGCGTCATCTGCGCAATCTGCGGATACCCTCCTACTCTTCTCCGCGTCCTTAGCATCTTTGCGGTTTATCTTCTTTATCTTCTTTGTCTTCACCACTTCGCGATCTTCGTACCTTCGCGGTTATCACGGCGCACAAAATAACCCCGGGCTTCCGCCCGGGGCTACTGGTATTTCTGTTGCGTGTTGTCTTGTGGTGCGGTTGGCTTACCCGCCGACCTGATACCGTGCGAACTGCTTGATCGTCGTGCCCTTGGGGAGCAGGTCTTTGATCTGTTTTTTGTCGTCCTTGACGAAGGGCTGGCGAGTGAGGACGACCGAGTCGAGGTACTTGCGGATCTTGCCTTCGACCATTTTCTCAGCGATGGCTTCGGGCTTGCCGGACTCGATGGCCTGGGCCTTGGCGATCTCGCGTTCCTTGGCCACGATGTCAGCGGGGATATCGTCTTCGTTGACGCCCAGAGCTGCGGGGCTTGCTGCGGAGACGTGCATGCAGAGGTCTTTGAGCAGGTCGTTGTCGGCGTCACCCTCGACTTCGATCACGACGCCGATCTTGCCGGTGAAGTGGACGTAAGAACCCACGTTTCCGCTTAAGACCTTGCCGGCCTTGAACTGGATATTTTCCTTGGTCGTAAGACGGACCTCATCGATCAGGCTTTGCATCGCGTCGGTCTTCTCGACGTCGCCTGCATCCTGCTCAAGCGCCAGGTCGGCGATCGCTTTGACCAGGTTGACGAAGGTTTCGTTGGTGGCGGTGAAGTCGGTCTCGGTGTTGACCTCGACGATCGCGCCTTTGGAACCGTCAGAATTAATCGACACCGCGACCTTGCCCTCAGCGGACTCGCGATCGGTCCGGGTGTCCATCTTCGCCAAACCCTTGGTACGCAGCAGGTCTGTCGCGGCCTGGATATCACCACCCGCCTCGACGAGCGCGGCCTTAGATTCCATCATCCCCAGGCCGGTCGCTTTGCGAAGGGCCATCACGTCCTTGGCGGAAATCGCCATGGTTTATCTCTCCGTTATCTGTCGGGGAAAACCCCAATAAGTATGGTTAATTAGTTTTACGCTGCCGACCGCCACCTATCAGGCAGGCTTGTCACCGGCAGGTGCCGCCGCAGCAGGCTCGGGGGCCGAAGCTGCGGGAACCGGGGGGGCTTCGGAAGCCGGGGTTACCGGGGGAGCCGGGGAAGCCGGGGGAGCTTCCGGTGCGGCAGCGTCCGATGCGCCTTCACTCGATGCGGGTTCATCGGCACGGAACTGCGACCGGCTGCTGCGCTTGCGTGGTGCTTCGCCGGCATCGGTGCCGTCTTTACCTTCGTTCAGCGCGACCCGACTGGTCTTGCCTTCCTGCACCGCAGCACAAAGACTCGATATCACAACCTCGATCGCACGCATCGCGTCATCATTACCCGGGATCGGGATATCCGCGTAGTCGGGGTCCGAGTCGGTATCGATCAGGCAGACCGTGGGGATACCCAGCTTGCGGGCTTCCTTCACAGCGTTCATTTCGTTGTTCACATCCACCACGATCATGCAGCCCGGCAGCTTGCTCATCCGGCGGATGCCCGAGAGGTTGCGAAGGATCTTCGTCTTCTCACGGCGGAGTTGGCTCTCCATCTTCTTGGAGTAGTTGTCGATCTGGCCGGAGTCTTCGATGTGTTCGAGTTCTTCCAGACGCTTTAAGCGTTCGCGGATGGTGCGGAAGTTAGTCAGCGTGCCGCCAAGCCAGCGCTCGGTGACGAAGTGCATGCCGGTCTCGGCGACGTATTTTTCAATGATGCCCCGGGCCTGGCGTTTGGTCCCGACGAACAGGACGTCCTTGCCGCTGGCGACGGTCTTGGTGACGAACTTGCGGGCCAGCAGAAGCCCCTTGATCGTTTCCTTGACATCGATGATGTGGATGCGGTTGCGTTTGCCGAAGATGTACGGGGCCATCTTCGGGTTCCAATTCGTTGAACGGTGGCCGAAGTGGATACCCGCTTCGACAAGATCTTTGACCAGCGA
>JAJRRS010000019.1 GCA_024279275.1 Planctomycetota bacterium
CGGTGACGACGAGGTCGAACTGGCCGTGCTTAAGCTCGTCGGTGGCGGCGTCGAGGTTGTGGACGAGTGTGCAGACGTGGCCCATCCGGCGTAGGGCCTCGGCCATGACCTCGGCGTGGTCGGGTTCGTCGTCCACAATCAAGACCTGTGCGGTCGGGGTTTTTTCATCGGTTGGCATAGATGGCAATCTTGACGGTCAAGGGGGCTGGGGTCAACCTTCGGGCCTTGGCCCATTCAATCAATGGGCAAGGGGTCATTGAGGTGGCGGCTCCAGGCTCGCGGAGTTCGGCTGTGGGGGCAGCACGCGGATCTTCGATCCGCCGCTAAACGGCAAGCTTGGGATTGACGGGATTTAGTGAATGGTTCAACGAGAGTGGGATTCACCGGTTAAAGCGTATTGGAAGAATGTGGGACAAAAATGAGAGTCAGGGGACAGGCGGGATCAGGCCGATATAATCCATAAGATGCCTGTACCGACAAAACAATCAGACATAACCTCGGGGACCGCGCGGGGGGTCCAGCGGATCGGCTGTGTGGGGTATCTGAATGCCAAGCCTTTGATCGAGGGGTTGGAGGGGTTGTCTGATCCGGTGGTTCGGCTGGATGTGCCGTCGGCGTTGGTGTCGGATCTGGAGCGTGGTGAGGTGGATATCGCGTTGTGCCCGGTGATCGATTACTACCGGTCGAAGCAGCCGTTGGTGGTTGTGCCGGTGGGTTGTATTGCGTCGGATGGGGCGACGCAGACGGTTCGGTTGTTTAGTAAGACGCCGATCGATTCGATCGTGCGCGTGCATGCGGATAGGGATAGTCATACGAGTGTGGGGCTGTTGTGTGTGTTGTTGGATGAGTTGTATGGGCTACGGCCTGAGGTGGTGGGTTTTGATGCGCGGGGGCGGGCCGGGGATGGGACACTTGATTCTCCTGAGACGATGCTGTTGATCGGGGACAAGGTGGTGAACGATGCGCCATCGGCGGAGGCGTACCCGTACCAACTGGATTTGGGCGAGGCGTGGAAGGGATTGACGGGGTTGCCTTTTGTGTTTGCGGTGTGGATGGCGAAGCGCGATACACTGTTGGGTGACTTGCCGGGGCGATTGGATCGACAGAGAGAGAAGAACGCCCAGGAAATCGAGGCGATCGCGGATCGTCATGCGGCGGCGCATGGATGGGAGATCAGGCAGGCGCGTAATTATCTTGGGCGGGTGCTGAGTTACCGTGTCGGGGACGAACATCTTGAAGCGATCGAGCGTTTCGCTGGGTATACCGCGGGGCTTGGGTTGATTGAAGATGCGAAGCCGTTGGAGCTTTGGCGGGCGGGTTCGTGACGCCGGGATCGCGCGGGGAGACGAAGTGTGATACCCATCTCATTTCATCTTCGTGCGGTCAACCACAGCACACGGTCTACGGTTGGGAAACTTGGCCCGTTGGGCCAACACGCGGATCTGCGATCCGCCGCTAAACGGCAAGCCAGCGTACGGCGGGTATCGATGACCTGTTCGACGAACATGGCTTCGCAGACGCATGTGCATTAAGTGAAATTGGTATGAGTCGGCGACTTAAACAAACCTTTAACTGCGAGCCGTTGGATGAGCTGACCCGGCAACTGGTTTTTTCTCCGCCTGATAAGCGAGCCCGGCAGGTCAGGCGGATCGAACGGTTGCACGACCAGCTTGACCCAGAGAAGAATTTTCCACTGGATTTTTTGTTCTATCGGATCACGAAGTATCGGCGTGAGGGTAAGGACGCGGTGCTGCTGGCTGGGGAGGCGGTGCTGCCGGACCTGCGTTTGATGATTGATACGCTTAGCCGATCGATGCGGATGCCGATCGATGATGCGGGGGACCCGGTCGAGACGGTGCAACAACTCGCGGATCGGCTGGGGGTGAGTACGAAGACAATCGGGCGGTGGCGAGCGGCGGGGATGCGTTGGCGCTGGGTTGCGCCGACGAGCGGCGGGCGCAAGGTCGTGGCGGTTCCCAGGGCTGCGTCGCAACGGTACATCGGGGATCATCCGGATCAGGTGCGGCGTGCGGCGGAGTTCACACAGATGGAGCCTGCGGCGCGCAAACGTCTGATCGAACGTGCTCGGCAGATCGCGCGTCGGCGTGAGGTGTCGTTGAATCAGGTCGCGGCGCACCTGGCGCAGAAGACCGGGCGAGCGTTGCAGACGATTCGACAGGTGCTTGCGAATTATGATCGGGACCATCCTGGGCGGGCTGTTTTTACGGATCACGCGGGGCCCTTGAGTGCGAAGCAGAAACGTGTGATTGTGCGTGCGTACCGGGTGGGTGTGCCGGTGGATCGGATTGCTGAGCGATTTAAGCGGACGCGGTCAACGGTGTATCGTGTGGTGCATCAGCACCGCGCGGGGGGTGCGGGGCGTGTGACTTTAGATTACATCCCTTCGCCGGTCTTTGATCGTGATGATGCGGATGAGGTAATCCTGGGGCGATCGCTGGAGGATCTGACTCGGTCTACGGGGATGGCGGGTGATGCTTTGGATGATCTGCCCGAACCGATGCGGGTGTTGTTTAATCAGCCGGTAATCCCTACCGACCGGGTGCGTGCGTTGTTTGTGCGATACAACTATGTGAAGTTTCGTGCTGGTCGTGCCAGGGAAAAGTTTGATCGGTACAGCCCGGGGGCGAAGCAGGTCGGTGTGTTTGATGATTTTGCGGAGCAGGCGCGGGTGCTGCGTGAACTGTTGGTTCGGATTCATCTGCCGGTGGTGTTGTCGGTGGCACGTCGGCACCTGATCGGGGAAACAGGTTCGACGCGAACTCATCTGATCGAATTGCTTGAAAAGGGGCTGGGTGTCTTGATCCAGTCGGTTGAGTCATTCAATCACGTCAGGCAACGCCGGTTTGATTCGGCTCTGACTAATCGGCTGCTCACCCGATTCGCGACCGAATCGCAGGCCGGACGGAGTTTGGGGGCCAAGCAGGCGCAACGAAAACTACAGGAGGGTGACGGACTTAAACGGCTGACTGATCTGGCGGGTGAGGCGGGGGTTAGGATCTGTGATGTGTGATTGATGATTGATGATGTGAAGAGGTTGAATCCGAAAGATCATCAATCATAAATGCCCATCACCCTTTGTATTCCGCGCTGCTGGTGCATGTTTCTTTGACGCGGATGGAGGCGAGTAGCGGGAGGTTGGGTTTGAGGCGGTCGTAGATCCACTTGGCGAGCATCTCGGCGGTCGGATTCTCTAAGCCTTCGATGTCGTTGAGGCAGTAGTGGTCGAGTTGTTTGCGGATGGGTTCGGTGGCTTGCTTGACTTCGCCGAAGTCCTGGAGGAAGCCCTTGGCGGGATCGACTTCGCCGGCGATGACGACGTCGATCTTGAATGAGTGGCCGTGCAGGCGTCGGCACTTGTGTCCCTCGGGGAAGGTTGGGAGCCAATGAGCGGCCTCGAAGTCGAATGTTTTGGTGAGTGAGATTTTCATGGTTTTAGATGTATGAATTGAGATTGATGATTTATGATTTTTCGGCCACGGTTTATCAACGACGGTTGTGAGTTCGAGGATCGATTGTATCAACCTCATCAATCAGCAACCATAGGTCCGCGAAGCGAAATCACACATCATCAATGCCTATACGCCTCTGGCGTTTGGATCCCAGATGAGTTTATGGAGTTGGGTTTGGATTCGCACGGGGAGGTGGTCCTGGAGGACCCACTGGGTCAGGTCGTGGAGGGAGAGGCTGGTTGCTCCGGGGAGGTCCTTGCCGGGGGGCGTTTCGTGGACGGAGCTGAGGAGGACGGCGGCGACACGGTCGGCTAAATGGTGTTCGTTGATGACACCACAGGCCCAGTCGTAGTCTTCTCTTGAGCATAGAACGAATTTTACTTCGTCGCGTTGGTTGAGGTGTTCGATATTGGGCCAGTGATTGCGATTGACTTCGCCGCTGCCGGGGGATTTGAGGTCCATGATGCGGATGACGCGGGGGTCGCAGGGGCTGATGTCGCAGGCGCCGCTGGTCTCGATGAGGACGGTCTTGTTTAGGTCACACAAGCGTGTCATGAGTGGGTGGACGTTGGGTTGGAGCAGCGGTTCGCCGCCGGTGACTTCGTAGAGGTCGCAGTGGCTGGCGATTTTTTCAGCTTCGGCGATGATGTCGTCGATCGTTTTGCGTGTGCCTTCGTGGAAGGCGTACTCGGTGTCGCAGTAGCCGCAGCGCAGGTGGCAGCCGGTGAGTCGGATGAAGACACAGGGGAGGCCGGCGCGGGTGGACTCGCCCTGGATCGAATAGAAAATCTCGTTGACCATCAGGGTACTCATTTTGCGGGCGTCTCCAGTTCTATCAGCAGTTCGCGGATGGTGCGTTTGAGGATCGGGTGGACCACGTCTGGAGCGATGTGACACAACGGGCGGAGGACGAAGTCGCGGTGGTGCATTCTTGGGTGGGGGATGGTGAGGTTAGGGGTGAGGCTTGAAGGGTGAGGCTTGAGGGTGTCGCAAGAGGGTTCGGGGTGGTTGATGATTTGGTTGCCGAAGAGGAGGATGTCCAGGTCGAGTGTGCGTGGGGCGCAGCGTTGGGTTTCGGCTTTGCGGTCTCGGCCGTGGTCGGCTTCGATCTGATGAAGCGATTCTAAGAGCTGCTTGGGTGAAAGATCGGTGTTGACAGCGGCGACACTATTGAGGAACCTGCCCTGCCCAGCGGGTCCGCCGACGGGGTCGGTCTCGTAGGTGGGGCTTTGGCTGACCAGCGTGACGCCCGGGAGCGAGCCTAAATCGGCCAATGCACCCGCTAAATGGGCCTGGCGGTCGCCCTGGTTGGACCCCAACGCGATGTATGCCTGCGTAGCCATCTGTGGATTGTTGCCGGTTCATTAGCCTCAGGCAAACGCGCCACCGGACATGACCCGGTTGGTTGCCTATGATGTGGGCTGAAAACCAAATTAACCACAGAGGCACAGAGACACAGAGAAGAAAATACAGAATTATGACATGACAGACAGGACGATCAGGATCAGTGAATATTGCGGGCCATCGGATTCATCCGGGCCATCCTGTTAAAATGTTTTCTCTGTGCCTCTGTGTCTCTGTGTTTTACCCCTGACTTCAACATGACCACCACTACGAAACAACCCAATCTCGATCTGGTTAACCCCGAACTGCTGGAGGCGGACGCCACGGACATTGTGCGCTGGGCACACAAGACGTTTGGGGATGGGCTGGTGCTGTCGACCAGCTTCGGGATGCAGGCGGCGGTGATGTTGCACCTGGTGACGCGGGTTGTGCCGAACATCCCGGTGATCTTCATCGATACGGGGTTTCACTTTTTGGATACCTACAAGTTTGCGGACGAGCTGACCGATCGGCTTAAGCTGAACCTCAAGGTGTACCAGGCGAAGGAAAGCTCCGCGTGGACGTTGGCCCGCCACGGCAAGCTGTGGGAGAAGGATGTCGAGGGTTTGAATCAACTCGACCTGATCCACAAGGTTGAGCCGATGGGCCGGGCGTTAGAAGAACTCGGCGCGACGGCGACGCTGGCGGGGCTGCGTCGGGGCCAGACCGAAAACCGTAAGAACCTGCCGCCGGTCGTGTTGCAGAGAGAGCGTTATAAGGTCCACCCGATCCTGTTGTGGTCGACCAAGGATGTGCATGATTATCTTAAGAAGCACGATCTGCCGTACCATCCGCTGCGTGAACAGGGGTACAGCTCAATCGGGGACTGGCACTCGACGCTTCCTATCACGGCTGAGCAGGGCGAGCGCGATGGCCGCTTCGGCGGGCTGAAGCAGGAATGTGGTTTGCATCTGCCGGAGACGAAGGAAGAGGATGACAGCCGGTTTTCGAGTGGGTTGTAGGGCCAGCGAGCTGCTGCGTCCTCACGGCGGTCCGCGTCGGGGGCGACGCGGCTCCGTCAGGCAGGGGGTTCACCGCAGAGCACAGAGGAAGGCACGTTGGTCATCCCCCCGCCGTTTAGTCGGGACGGCTACGCCCGGTTGCGCCGCGTGGCCGCGGCGGCTAAACGACAGTCTTTGGCGTGTGAAGACGTGGTTTGTAAAATACAATTCTTTTTCCTCGCGACTCGTAGAGTCGCGGCTAGAAAAAATGTGCTATTAATGAGTGTCTTGTTCGCTTCTTCGTATCGGTATCGTGCCGGACTTGATCTTGAATACTTCGATGCGTCCGGAGTCGCGGTGCCACTTGAAGGCGCTGGCTTTGGTTAGGTTTGGCTCGCCTTCTTTCTCAAAGGTGACTTGGCGGGGGTCGTCGGACCAGAGGATGATTTCGCGTTTGGATTCCTGGTAGAGCAGGTGGTCGCAGTGGACGGTGGTTGGGCCTTGGAGGATGCGTATGCCGCCGTCGGCCCAGACTCGCTGGAGTTCGGGCTTGGGCGCGTCTTTGGCAAGCCAACCGCCCCCGGAGTTGCCCCCGGCCCCGGAAGTTTTCGCTCCGCGTTTCTTTGACGGTCCTTTGAGTTCGGCGGCGAGGTCGTGGCAGTCGAGTTGGACACGGTCGCCATCTTCGGAGTCGTGGACCATGACGACGGCACCTTTCATGGTCATGATCCCGTCGGTCATGTTGAGGATGAGGCCATCGGTCCACTGGAAGGCGGTGAGGCCTCGCCCGCCGAAGTCGATGGACTTGTTGTTGTCGGTCTTCGCGGAAGCGGTGGCGGGGTCTTCGGGCCGGTTTTCCGTGATTAGCATGCGCCCATAGCCGAAGACGTGAACCTGTTGGTTGGCCTGAGATGAATCCGCCGGCGTGCCCGTGCCGGGGTCGGTGAACACCATCTTCTGCGAGTCGGTGAGGAGGAGTTCGGTCATCAGGTTTTTGTGTTGAGCGGTGGCGTAGCTGCGTGCGCGGAAGCGGACGTTGCCTAGCATGGTGGCGGTGGCGAGTCGGCGGTCGCCGGTAGCTTCATCGACGACGAAGACGAGGGTGAGGTCGTTGCCCATGAGTTCGTTGATGTCGGTGCCATCGACGGAGAGGGTTTTGACGTTGCCCAGGAAGTGTGCGGTGCCTGCGGTGTCGTCGTAGTCCATGCGGGTGGCCCAGGTGACACGGACGGTTTTTCCGGGGTCGTTGGGGTCTTGCATGACATCGAACCAGCCGGGGCCGATGACGCTGACGGTGCGGCCCTGCTGGTCCATGACGATGTGGTCGCCGGCGAGTGTGGCATCGGGGCGGATGACCAATGCGGGGGAACCGGGGGAATCTTGTGTACCGGGGGTGCCGGGGGAACCGGGGGTGCCGAAGAGTTCGAGTTGGTCTTTGGCGGGTTCGGCGTGCAGGCGGTGTGCCTGGATCTTTACGTCCTGGTCTTTGATGTTGGCTTTGATGTTGCCTTGCGCATCAAGCGATCTGACGGCGAGTTTGTCGTCGCCTTGCGGGGTATCTTCAAAGAGAGCAAGTGTCAGGCTGTCGGCGGTCATGTCCAGGTCTATGTAGTCCACCGCGACGTTGCCAAGGAACGTGGCGGTCTTGACGCCCTTGATCCGTGAACCGCCGGCGGGGTCGCCCCCAGATGTTTCGGAGGGTTGTTGGCTGGGTTTGTTCTTGAGGTAGAACTGCAAGTCCAGGCGGGTGTCGAAGGCGACGTGGATTGGGGATCGGGTATCGGGAGAGGGAATCGGGGTGTCGGTGGTGTCGGGTTTATTTTTGATTTGGCCGGTGAGTTGGCCGGGGCCTGTGACGTAGCCGGTGGCGTTGAGTTGGTCGATGGAGAGTTCTTGGCCGGTGAGTTGGCCCATATTGGGGGCGTTGATTTTGACGGGCGAGTTGGTTGATCCTTGGGCGAGTAGTCGTGCGTTGTGGGTGAAGTACGAGACGGTGGGTGCGAGGATTGTTTCGCCCTGATCGGTGCGGATCTTTGCGGGCATCCCTGGTTTACCCTTGACGCTGACCCTGACATCGTCGGGGCTGGTCATTTCGTCGGGGGGATCGCTTAAGGGTGAGACGACCAGCCGACCGGCCCAGGTGATGACCACGTCCTGATCGGTAAAGGATGTGAGTGATCGACTATCGGCTTGCGGGACCTGGCCGATGCTTGCGGCCAGGGCGTAAAGCAGTGCGCCGTGCAGCGGGTCTGATGATGCCAACTCGATGGAGTGATTGGAGGTGGTCAGGGGCGTGGTGGTAGTCGAAGTTTCAGGAGAATCCTCGGGGGAATCGTCGGGGGAATCGTCGGGGGAATCGGGGGGTGAAGTGTCGTCGCGGCCCCCCGCTGCTTTGGTACTGAAGATTGTGGAAAGGTCGTCGCCTTGGATCACGTACTGGTCTTGGCCGACGCGGACATCCTTTAACTGCTCGAAGGTGGCGAGATAGAACTGGACCGGGCGGGCAACGTCGTCGGGCTGCGTGCCGGGTTCATCAGGTGAGGAAGCGTCGGCGGTGGTAGCGGAAGATTTCGTGGGCTTGCTGCGTGGTTGAGATTGATCTTGTGATGCGACGGCCGATGAATCGGCCTCCGCCGGTGCGGAGGTTGTTGTGGACGTGTCTGTGGTGGGTTTGGGGATGTAGTAAAGGGATTCGCCTTCTTCGATGACGAGGCGTTCGATGCGGTGGCGGCGTTGGTTGTAGTTCAGGCTCAGGCCTCTGCCGCGGAACTGGACCTGTGGGCCGGTCATGAAGATCGCCCCTTCGCTTTCGAGTTGTTGAAGCTCCATGTCGAAGTGTAAGGGTTCGTCGAAGTAGGTGCGCATGACGACGTGTTTGTCGGACTTGAAATCGACCGGCGAGCCGTCGGGGGTTTCGTAGAGGGTGACGACGACGTTGCCGCGCATCTCGCCTTCGCGGGGGTGGTTGTCGGGGGCGACGATGGTGCCTTCGTCGGCGACGATGGTGATTTCTTTGCCGGGGCCAAGGTGGATCTGAGCGGTGGTGTTGATGACATCGACCACGCCTTGAGGCAGGGGGACGACGCGGTCGGCGTAGAAGAGGATGCCGCTTTCGCTGATCTCGTAGAGGATGCCGGTGGCCTCGCCGATCAGCGATTCGCCGTCAGCGGTGCCCTTGGGGACGTAGATATCCGGCGGGGCATCTGAGGTGTAGGGTGTCTGGTCCTTCGCCCCGGAGCGCGGGCCACCGACGAACACGGTCAGCAGCAGCACCAGTGCGGCGACGGCCACAGCGGCCCCGATCGTAAGAATCTTGTTCGGCATGCGTGTATTTTCAAGGCCAGCCGGTCAACATGCAAATGTACGGACGGGGCGGGCCGAGGATGGGCGTGTGTGGCGGTCGCCGGGGTCGGCCCGGTGCGTGATCATCGGCGGTAGTTACGGGGCGAAAGCCTGTTAGCCAAGCACCAGGAGCGATAGAAGCATGATCGGCAAGATATTCAAGGCCTACGACGTCCGTGCGATTTACCCGGAACCCTTAAACGAAGATGCCGGCTGGAAAGTCGGGTACGCGGTCGGGGAGTTCTTCAAGAAAGCCCCCGGTACCAACGGTGCCCCCGGTGCCCCCGGTGCCCCCGGCGAAGACAAGACCGGGACGATCGTGGTCAGTCGGGACCATCGCCCAAGCGCGCCGTCGATGGCGAAGGCGCTGATTGCGGGGCTTCGTGCGGCGGGGATGGATGTGGTTGACCTTGGGCAGGCGGACACGTCATTCATGTACTTTGCGATCCCGCATATCAAGGGCGCGCTGGGCGGGGTGCAGACCACCGCGAGCCACAACCCGATCAACTACATCGGGTTTAAGATTTCGGGTGAGGGTGCCCGGCCTATCGGGGCTGACTCGGGGTTATTGGAGATTGAAAAGATCGCGGCGTCGATCGAGTCGACCGACAAGCCGGCGGTGGGGAAGCTTGAGGAGCGCGACTTGTGGGCTGAGTATCGTAAGCATGTGTTGGGTTTTCTTACGCCGTTGAAGAGGCCGATGAAGGTTTATATTGATGCGTGTAACGGGATGGCGACGAAGCTGGTGCCGGAGGTTTTTAACGGTGTGGATAATCTGACCATCCTGAAGGAGAATTTTGAGTTCACGGACAACTGGGCGCACGAGCCGAACCCGCTGGTGGCGGAGAACATGGTGCCGACGCAGGCGGGTGTGAGGCGAGAGGGCGCGGACCTGGGGGCGTGCTTTGATGGGGATGCTGATCGGTGCATGATTACCGATGAGAAGGGTGAGATCATCGGCTGCGACCACCTGACGGCGTTCCTGTGTGACCATTTTCTTAAGCAGCAGCCCGGGTCGTCGGTGGTGTATGACCTGCGCGCCAGTAAGGTCGTCGAGCAGACGATCAAGCAACTCGGCGGCAAGCCCGCGCGCAGCAAGGTCGGGCATGTGAATATGAAGGCGTTACTGCGCGAGACTGATGGCATCTTCGGCGGGGAACTGAGCGGGCACTTCTACTTCAAGCACAACAGCTTTGCCGACTCGGGCGCGATCGCATTTGCGGCGGTGCTCACGGTGTTGAGCGAGAGCGACAAGCCGTTGAGCGAGTTGATTGCGCCGTACAAGCAATACCCGCAGTCTGGGGAGATTAATTTCGAGGTCGAGGACAAGGCGGGGGTGATGGCGGGTTTGAAGAAAACCTACGCGGCCGACGCCCAGATGATCGACGATCTGGACGGGGTGACGATCGACTGCTTCGAGAGCAAGGGCTTCTGGTTCAATGTCAGGGCGAGCAACACCGAGCCGTTGTTGCGGTTGAATGCGGAGGCGAAGGATGCGGCGACGCTGGATACGCTACTTAAGGAACTGACGCCGAAGCTGGGGACGGTGGCGGCGGGGCATTGAATGACTAGGCACCACGATCAGAATTGCAGCCGTAGACTTACCACGGCGGTATAATCGGTTTCCAATCGTGGCGAGGCCAAGTCCTGGAGGATAGGCAGTTGCAGGCCTGCTTCGAGGATGCCGCGTGGTGTGATAAGTTGAAAGCCCGGGGATCCGAAGACCTGTGTGCTGCCGTCGGTGATGTACTTGGCGTTGATTTCGCCGACGGCGTAGAGGGCCCAGTCACCGATCCTGTCGCTGTTGCCGTGTGCCAGGCGGTAGGAGAATGCGACGTCGGCGCGCAGCTCGTCGTCGCCGGGCAGGCCGCCAGCGGTGTTGAGTTTGTAGAGCACGTCCCAGTCGATCCACCAGTTTAAGCGTTGATGTGTCCAGACGGTGCCGAAGATGGGGTCGATGCTGTCGCTGGAGAAGGTGTCGTCGTATGAGGGTATTTCCGCGCCTGCGATGAAGGCCCAGCGCGTGGTGACGGCGTGTTGGTCCAGTTGATAGAAGCGGTACTTGGCCAGTAGCGGGATGTCGCCGACGCCGGTGTCGTTGCGGGATGTGCCGGAGCCGAAGTCGATCCGCCGATCGATGATGGGGACGGTGCCAAGCAGGCTGAGGTTTTCGGTCAGGCCGTGGACGAGGGTGATCGGGGTGACGCTGAGTTTGACCTCGCGGTTCAGGGCGGTGGGGTCGTTGGACAATTCGGTGTAGCGCCACTGGGCGCGGACGATGGTGCCGCCTTTGGGTGGTGTGAGCGCGACGTCGGTGTTCAGGCCTGCGGCGTGGGCGTGGCTGTCAAGAATCAGAATCAAGGCCAAAGTTAAGGCTGCAGGCAACAGACAATGTCGTCGTTCCATGTCGTTGCTTCCTACCGGCCCTCGGCCCACCCAATCAAGCGGTCAACTGAGCCGCTCCATCATCAGGGCATCTGTACCTCACCAGGCGTAAACCCCGCCGACTCGACGGCCCCGCGTAGCTGCTGAGCAGTCGGTGCGTCTTGTTCAGATAATATCACACTCGCCTCGCCCTTCTCAAGTGAAACGTCTACTTGCTCTACGCCATCGAGTGCCTGGATCTGCCGTTGGATGTTGTAGGTGCAGAACGGGCAGGCCATACCGTTGATCGGTATCGTTGCTTGCGGCCCGGACACGGTGGAGGCCTGTGTGGCTGGGGCCTCGGTGTTGTGCGTGGGTTGTGTGGTCGTCGGGAGTTCAGCGGTCACGATGTCCTTGGTGCCGGTACATCCAGCGGCAATCAAGATGAACAGCGTTACGATCCATGCCGGTGTATGTCGGGTGGTCCTTTTCATGCGGGTGGTTCCATTCTAAGGTTGAGGTCGATCACGAGGCTTGGCCCAGCCCCGCTGCGCGTAACGCGGCTTCATTGGGGCCTTGGTTCGTGCAGCAGGTTGCCAGTTGGCCGTCGATCACCACGGCGGGGACGGTGTGGATGCTCAACGCTTCTGCTCGTTTGGCGGTGTCGGGGTTGCGCATGTCCATAATCTGGACCTCGCAACTTGGGCAGGCGACACGGTGGACCAACTCGATCGTTTGTTCACATGCTGGGCAGCCGGCAGAGAAGACTTCGATTTTGCGTTTGTTGTTCATGGTGATTGCCTCACTTTCCCTTGGTAGCCGAAGTCAGAGATAGCGGTTAAAACCGCGTCGACATCGGAGGGGTTGCGGAGTTGGACGTTAGCGGATTGGGTGTCGTAATCGACGTGGGCCTGCTGGACGCCCGGGAGCGTGTTGATTTGGGCCGAGAGTCCGGTGGCGCAAGCGGCGCAGGTCATGCCGGCGATGTCCAGTTGGACGGTGCGTGTGGGTATGGGGGCGGCGGTCGAGTCGGCACCGGCCGTTTGATCGGGCTGCGTCACGGCGGGCGGGGAAGTGGTGGAGGCTGCGTTGGTGTTATTCAGGAAGTAGCCGAGGTAGTTGGGGAACAGCGCGAAGGCCAACACCCAGATGGTGGCGAAGACAAGCATGGCGGCGTTGAGTTTTCGCAGTTTGGGATTGGGTGTGGCGCACGCAGAGCCTGGGGCGCAGCGGGGTTTCTTGAAGACGAGGTAGAAGCCGGTGGCGAGCAGCGCAACGGTCACGCCCAGGAAGATGGGTCGGTAAGCTTCGAAGAACCCGCCGATACCGGCTGCGGAGACGCCCATTGAGATCAGCAGTAGTGGAAGCCAGCAGCACGCGGAAGCGATCGCGGCGGTGAGGACCGCGCCGGCAGACGCCCAGAGTCCCGTGCGGGGCGGGGATGCTGCGTGCATTTGGGTTGTTGTTTGGGAGGCTGTTTGGGAGGCCGTTTGGGGCGACGGATTACAGGATGTCGAGCAGCAGTCCGGCTGCGGCGTATCTTTAGCGGTATCGGTGATACCCAGATCTGTCTGGGCTTTTTTGATCGCTGCGCGGACGTTCGCCAGGCAGCAGGAGCCTTGGGGGTTGGTCTGTGCGCAGCGGTCCAGGCCTTGCTTGCACTTGGCGCTTATTTCGTCGAATACCACGCATTTTCCGGTCTTCGCCAGTTCATCGTGGATGCTCTGGGCGGTGTGGTTAAAACAGTAGCAGACGGGCTGGGGCGGGTCGGTTTCTTTCTGGTCGATGCGGACGGTGACGTCGGCCTTGCTGATGGTTTCGCCGGTGTCGGGGTTGAAGTAGGCCACCTCGCAATCGGGGCCGGGGCAGAAGCGGAATCCCTCGAGCGTGGTGAGTTTGTTACGCGCAGCGGGATCAACCAGCGACTTGATCGTGATGGGTTTGACAGCCTTGCCCATTGAACCGCAGGCGGGGCAGTGTGTGCTGACAGGCTTGTCGGGATTAGTAGTCATGGATGGTTTCGTTCAGTCATCTTGATTTCCGCTTGGGCGCAGCGGGTGTCGGATTGATATCGCGTTGTGTTTCACCGCTGTGCCCCTCTTCGAGGCTGTTTAGGATGGGGCATCGCCCGGTGTCTTGCCCGACGTCGCAGGTATCGACCAGGTTGGATAATGTCTGCCTCATCGCGGTGAGCAGTTGGAGTTTGTCGTCGATGTCTTCGATCTTCGCCTGGGCGCGGGTCTTGACGTCGGTGCAGGTGGTTTCGGGGTCGGCCCGGAGGGTCAGCAAGTCGTGTATCTCTTTTAACGTGAACCCAAGGCTCTGGGCACGCTTGATGAACCGGACCTGCCGGGCGGCCTCTGGGTTGAATCGGCGATACCCGGCGCGGGTCCGCTGAGGTGGCGCAAGCAGGCCACGGCGTTCGTAATAGCGCACCGTCTCCACGTTCACGCCGGTGTCTTTGGCAAGTTCGCCGATGCTCATGTCTGACATATCCGTACTCCAGTATTAGAGTATACGGCCCGTACCTAGGTACAGGGTCAAGGGGAAATCGGCTAAAACTGAAGTTTTTTTCACCCCCGATACCCAACCCCCAGCTATTCACCCGAAAGCGAAGCCGTAAGCGGCTTATTGATGAAGGAACTTCATTTCCAGAGGTGTCATCAATCTAATGAGGCGGGCTACTGAGGCGAGTCGCCGGTCGATGATACGTCATCCGACTCGGCGTTGTCTGCTGGCTCGTCCTGTGCCGAATCCTCAGCATCAACTTGTGTGTCGTCGAGGCCCGGCACTTCGCCGGGGGCCAACTCCTTGATGAGTTCCATGGATTCCGCGTCGATCAGGAAATTGCGAATGACGTCGGTCTTGTTGGTCTGCGTCTTGCCGTCCTTGTCGATGGTGGTCTTGATTGTTTCGATGCTCAGCAGGTGAAGGTCATTGCAGACGGAGCAGTGGGACAGGTCGTAGCTGGTGTAATCGGGTTCGGAGTACGGGACGCCGGCGAGTGAGCCGAGGATGGCGAATTCGCCGCGTTCGAGTTGGGCTTTGAAGTCGGCGGGGTCGTGGATCAACTCGAAGGGGAGGATGGATTTGTGGTCGGTGATCCAGCGTTGGCAGTTTTCACAGTAGGCTTTGGGCTTGAGCAGTGCATAGGGAAGCATCACGGCGCAGCCGAGGATGATTATCAATTCGACGGCCCATGCGAAGTAGAGAAGAGCACCCTTGAATGTGATACCGACGATTTCCCATGCCCCATCAACCGCGACATAAACCAGGACTTCTTGCATGTCCTGAGGCAGATAGATGATGGCGGTCCACTCGCTTAACGCGAAGATCCAAGCCATAAAAGATATGTACTCAAGCAGCAGCCCGAACAGCAGGCCGGAGGCGATGATCATGGCGGCGTTGCGTATATGGGTCCACTTGGCGACGAGGTAGATCATCCCGCCGACGGCCAGGCCCGCGCCGAACGGCAGGAAGACGCTGAGGAAGACACTGGGGCAGTAGTACAGGCCGATGCCGTAGGCCACGCCCAGGATGATCGTACACAGGCCCACGCCCACGAGCAGGACGATCGGTGCGTGAATCTTGAATTTGCCTGAGTTGCTGTAGTAGAGGTCGGATGTTGCCATGTGCTTACCCCGTGGTGAGATGAGTGATGGGAAGATGTTGAGTGGTAATATACTTGCTGGGCGGCGGATACGCCAGAGAAATAATGCCTGGCGTTGACGGATAGGATGGCTCCCGGGGCCGGGGGCGGCTATGCTGGTTTGGCTTGTGAACCCCCACGGAACGAAGGATTAAATCGATGACGCCCAAGCAGATTCTGCAACTGGTCAAGACAAAGAAAATCGAGTTCGTGGATTGCCGGTTCATGGACTTCCCGGGGATGTGGCAGCACATCACATTCCCGGTGAGTGAATTGAGCGAAAAGTCATTTAAGGACGGGTTTGGGTTTGACGGGTCGTGCATCCGTGGTTGGCAGGCGATCAATGAGACGGACATGCTGATCGTGCCGGTGGCGGACACGGCGCACGTCGATCCGTTTCGACAGCACCCGACGCTGGCGTTGATCTGTGATGTGAAAGACCCGGTGACCAAGAAGCAATACTCGCGAGATCCGCGCTCGATCGGGCGTAAGGCGGCGGAGTATATAAAGAAGTCGGGGATCGCGGATCGGGCGGTGTTTGGGCCGGAGATGGAGTTTTTTGTTTTTGATAATGTGAGTTACGGGCAGGACGTGAATAGCGCATCGTACCGGGTGGACTCGGTGGAGGGGTGTTGGAACAGCGTGAAGCCTGGGCCGACGAATCTTGGGTATCAGGTTCGGCAGAACGATGGTTACTTCCCGGGTCCGCCGATGGATTCGTTGAGCGATCTGCGTTCGCAGATGTGCCGGGTGCTGTCTGAGGTAGGCATATCTGTTGAGGGGCATCACCACGAAGTCGCGACCGGCGGGCAGTGCGAGATCGACCTGGAACACACGGACCTCTTGCGTATGGCGGACATCTGCATGATGTTCAAGTACATCATCAAGAACGTCGCGGCGCAGCACGGGAAGGTGGCGACGTTTATGCCTAAGCCGTTATTTATGGATAACGGGTCGGGGATGCACACGCATTTTTCCCTTTGGAAAGCGGGCAAGCCGTTGTTTGCGGGGAATCATTACGCCGGGCTGTCGAAGATCGGGCTGTACGCCATCGGGGGGTTGCTCAGGCACGCCAAGAGTCTGCTTGCGTTTACCAACCCGACAACCAACAGCTATAAGCGGCTGGTCCCGGGCTATGAAGCACCGGTGAACATGGTCTATTCGTCAAGGAACCGCGCGGCGGCGATCCGCATCCCGGGGTATTCATCGGACCCCAAGACCAAACGTATCGAGTTTCGCTGCCCGGACTCGTCGTGCAACCCGTACCTGGCTTTTGCGGCGATGACGATGGCGGCTGCGGATGGGATCAAGAACAAGATCGACCCGGGCAACCCGGTTGACAAGAACCTAAGCGACCTGGAACCGCACGAGTTGGAACTGATCGATGCGGCCCCGGTGGATCTGGAGCACGCGCTGGCGGAACTGGAACGCGACCACGATTACCTGCTGACGGGCAAGGTCTTCACCGAGGAGGTCATCCGCTACTGGATCAAGTACAAACGCGAGAGCGAGATCGATGCGCTTAGGCATCGGCCGCATCCGCATGAGTTTAGTATGTATTTTGATATCTGATCGTGGTCCGTGCCGCGTTCTACTTAAAGGCATTTCTGAACACACGCATTCGCAAGGCTACGCGAAGCCGCAAGCGGCATTTACGCGCGGCAGGTCTATTTCCAGATGTCGCCTTGCCTTACGTTGCCGCCGGCTGGGCCAGCGTGGGTAGCGGTGGGATCCATTGGCCGGCGGGGGATTTGGATTGGATCGGGTCGTGTGTTTTGCGGGCCAATTCGTTGAGTTCGTAGAAGGTTGGGGGTTCGTATGTCCAGCCGGTTTTGAGGCGTGTGTCTTCTTGTTTGATTTTGCTGTAGAGGTATCGGCCGATCAGGGGTGCGAGTAGGCGTGACTTCAGGCCACAGACTTTGTAGAGGTCGTTGAGGACGCCGGCGAGGCGGTCGCGGACCTGGGGTTGGTCGGCAAACCAGCGTCGTGCGGCCCAGATGCCTCCGGCGTAGACGCTTGCGAGGTCCGCCGCCTCTTGCTGAAAACGCTTGCGTATGCGGAGGTCCGGGTGCTTTCGATATCGTTTGTAACCCGCGAGAGTCGTCCGGGCCACGCGTAGGACACTTGGGCCGTTAACATCGAAGTCTCGGGTGAATGCCCTGACCAGCATCTCCGTCTCGACGCCGTCTTTGAGGTTGGGGTGCGTGAAGTTGAAACGCAGTTGGCCGTGCGAGTCGCATGCCTCCCTGGATTGCGGGTCGGTCAGTGCCCCTGAGTTGCGCATTTCTTCCCACAACGGCGTGCCGGGGATGGGGGTGTAGAGCATGAACTGGTGGAACTCGGTGTCGTGGCTGACGGCGTAGTCGATGGCGATATCGATGTTGTCGGGGGTGTGTTCTTCCATGCCGATGATGGTTGAGCCGAGGACACGGACGCCGTGGGACTGGAGCATTTTGACCAGTTCGAGCGTGTCGGTGCCGCTGAGTTTGGCGTACTTGCTGGACTTGCCTTCCAGGCCCATCCAGACCCAGGAGATGCCCAACGCCACAAGCTGCTCGATGGAGTAGGACTTCAACACGTTCGCAGAACTGAAGACATACAAGGCCCAAGACTTGTTGTGTTCTTCCATCAGTTCCAAGAGACGGAGTGCGCGTTTGCGGTGCAGGAGGAAGTTTTCATCCATGACAAAGAATGAATTGATCTTCAGGGTGCGTTCCAGTTCGAGCATGACCTCGAAGAGTTCGTCGCCTGTCTCGTAGAAGTTGATGAACCGGCCTTTACCGCCGAACATCGCGCTGGTGGAGCAGAAGTTGCAACCGATGGGGCAGCCGACGGAGGGGATAAGGGTCGCCGCGACATCGCCGGGTTTTTCGCTGAGGGTGACGCCCATGGTGCGGGCACCGATGCCGGACATGATCATGGGGTGGCGGAACGGGCGGTCGTCGGGTTCGCCCAGGAATCGCTGGAACCAACGCACGCCTTCGCCACGGACGATGTGGTCGGCGTCTATGCGCTTGGGCAGCGTCGGCATGTTGGCGATGTGTCCGCCGATGACGATGGTGGCGTTGGGCTGATGCAGGCGGATGAGTCGGCACATCTCCTGGACCTTGCCGACGTTGGGCATGATCGCGCCGATCCCGATCACGTCGTACTTTTCCGTGCTGATCTCTTCGATGAATCGTTTGAGTACGGGGAAGTCAAGGAGGGTGCAGGAGGCGGACAGGTTCGCCTGGATGAGCATGAGTCCCCAGGAGCGGTGGAACATGCGCAGGGAGAATGGGCCGTGGGTGCGTGTGACCTGGTTGTGGTAAAGCTCCATGGGGTTGATCGATCGGCTGCCGTATTCGTCGTTCTGCGCATAGGGGCCGAACACGCTGCACAAGAGGACGCGGGCCTTGCTTCCCAAGGGGTGCGTGATGGGTTGGCCGGTGTTGGCGCTGTGGATCATTGGCCCGCCTGGCGTTGGGAATTCCGGGTCGCCGGGAAGGCGTTGGCTGGGTTGGGAAACCGGCAGGGTTACGGTGCGTGCGGGGGTGTCGTGTTGTTTTTTATTTAAGACCATAGTGGTGTCTCATCTGTTCGGTTAGTGCATAGTGGTCGCGCCCAATACAAACGATTAATATATCATTATATCTCTTTAGTCAACGCAGGCCAGCCGCCCCCCCACTTTCCCCACATAATCAGCTACGCCTGACTGATAAGGCGTCACAGAGGGGCTTGGATCGTGACCGCTGGTTCAGCAGGTCTTTGATGGTGGAGGAGCCGAAGCTGGCTTCGATTTTTGCCATGGCGTCGTCGATTTTTTTGTGCATCGGGCAGAGGCACGTGCCGTGGGATTTCAGGCCAAGCGGGCAGGTCAGGATGCGTTCTATGGGGTCGATGGCGTTGATGACTTCGAGCACGGTGAGCTTGGCGGGGTCGCGTTCGAGGGTGAATCCGCCTTTGCTGCCGCGTTGAGCTGAGAGGATGTCCGCCTTGGTGAGGGCCTGTAAAACCTTGACCAGGTAGCCTGGCGCGGCGTGGATGCCCTGGGCAAGCTCGCGGACCTTCTGGGGTTTCCCGGGCCTTTGCGCCATCCAGACGACCGCACGCAGGGCGTATTCTGAGGCATCCGAGAGCAGCTTCATAGGTGGTTCCTTGTGGTGAACATTGACAATAGCGTATCGGCCCGCTAGAACACGTCAAGTAGGCTTTAATGCCTTAAAGCGTTAATGGTGAGTTTGCCAGCCTTACCCACCGCCCCGCTCTCGTGAGCAGGCCGAACGTGTCTTAATGATGCCCCCCTACCGATGCCCGGGCACTGTGAAGCCCGGATGCGATACGAATACAACCCAAACCCCTTGCAAGGAAGAAACCATGACCACCCTCAATGCAGAAACCACCGTCGGCGAACTGGTCAAGATCCGCCCGGCCCGTGCCCGCATCTTTGAGCAGCTCAAGATCGATTACTGCTGCGGCGGGAAGGTGCCGTTGGCTGAGGCTTGCGCCAAGCGTGGCTTGGATGCGGAGGCTGTGCTGGATCAGTTGCAGAAAGCCGATGCGGAGGCCGAGCAACGTGACAACACACTCGTCGATGCCGATGCGATGGGCCTGACTGAACTGGCGGACCACATCGAGCAGGTACACCACGCGTATCTTCGTGAAGAGCTGCCGCGATTGGATCAGATGACGGACCGTGTATTTCGGGTGCATGGCGAACACGAGCCGCGTCTGGCAGATGTCCGCCGTGCGTTTGTGGCGCTTAAAGACGAGTTGACCAGCCACATGATGAAAGAAGAACAGATCCTATTTCCGATGATCCGTCAGCTTGAATCGGCAACGAGCGTGCCCGAATCTCATTGCGGGTCTATCACCAACCCGATCCGACAGATGGAAGCGGAGCACGATAACGCCGGCAATGCTTTGGAGATCATGAACAAGGCGACGGACGGCTATCAGCCGCCGGAGTGGGCGTGCAACACCTACCGGGCGATGCTCGATAGCTTAGATACGCTTGAAAAAGACATGCATCAGCACATCCATAAAGAGAACAACGTGCTGTTCCTCAAGGCCGCCAAGCTCGAAGCGGAGCTGGCGGCGAAGGGACGTGCGTGATGCCGGTACCTATGGGCAGCAAGGGGCAGGCGGATTTCACGCAGCCCATCGATCTGTTGATGGACTGCCACCGCCGCATCGAGAACTTCCTGGGGGTGCTTAAAAGAGTTGTCGATGAATACGGCGACCGGGAGTTGGATCAACAGGCCCGGGACGCGCTGACTAGCTCACTGACCTACTTCCGCCAAGCGGCGCCTCGGCACACCGAAGATGAAGAGCAATCGCTTTTTCCGAGGATGCGTGAGGCCGACGATGCGCAGGTGCGTGACGTGATGGTGGTTGTGGATCGGCTAGAGAGTGACCATCGAAAAATGGAGGCGGCGCACGCGCGGGTCGACGAGATCGGCCTACGCTGGCTGGCTGACGGACGGCTGAACAGCGATACCCACACCGAGGTTGGGGCGCTGCTAACCGAGATGGCGGCGGGTTATGCGCAGCACATCCGTTTGGAAGATGAAGAGGTCTTTGTGCTGGCGTCGAAGGTGTTGGATGCCGAGGCGTTGGCGGCGGTGGGTGAAGAGATGAAGCAGAGACGTGTGGAAAACCCGGGCCGGCCAGGCAGCCGGTGTGCCGAACGACGCACCCGAGAACTCACGAAGTAACCCGGCACAAGTCCTGGGGATTGAATCGGTGGCCTGATCTGGGCTGTGTGGCCGATCCGGCTTGACTGGACGGCCTCTCAAGGCGGGGGTAGAGCTAAGCTCGCGGACAGTGTGAGCGGGTTGCCGTTACAATCGCCGCCTATGGGTAAAACACTAAGCATCGTGATCCCGGTGTATAACGAGAACAGGCTGCTGCCGGAGATATTGCGGCAGGTCGAGGGCGTGGCGTTGCCCGGCGATCTGGCGCGTCAGATTATCCTGATCGACGACTGCTCGACCGACGGGACGACGGAGATACTCAAGAAGATAGCGGAGGATCGGCCTGATTACACGGTGGTGTTCCACGAGAAAAACCAGGGCAAGGGTGCGGCGCTGCGGACGGGGTTTAAGCACGCGACCGGGGATATTGTGTTGATTCAGGATGCGGATTTGGAATACGACCCGCGTGATTATCCTCGGCTGTTGCTGCCGATCATCGAAGGGCGGGCGGATGTGGTCTACGGCTCAAGGTTCGTCGGGGAAACACATCGGGTGCTGAACTACCACCACTACCTGGGCAACAAGATCCTCACCCGGCTGTCCAACCTGTGTACGGGGTTGTACCTCACGGACATGGAGTGCTGCTACAAAGTCTTCAAGCGGGAGGTGCTGGAACGGTTCACGATCCAGGAGCCGAGGTTCGGGGTTGAGCCGGAGATCACCGCCAAACTGGCGCGGATGAAAGATATCCGGATCTACGAAACACCCGTTTGCTACAACGGTCGATCGTATGACGAGGGAAAGAAGATTAACTGGAAAGATGGCGTGTCGGCGATCCGATGTATTGTGAAGTATCGTCTGTCGCCTGGGAAGCTGGCTCCCGAGAAATAGACAAGGCACATGCCGCTCCGACGTTGTCGATGGGCTATTGGCTAGAGTTGATGCAATATGCTTCAAGGGCACGAGAAGCAAACGGCCTGCTGGTGAGACGTGCGCTGTGTATCGAGGCAGGTGTCGTGCTTATTCCGGTACGGGCAACAAATCATCCTGCGTGATCGGTGACTCGAAGCGATCAATCGGGTGTGATTTTTCGATGGTGTAGTCCCCCACTGCTGTCCGGCGGAGTGACGCGAGGTGCCCGCCTGTACCCAGTTTTTTGCCGATGTCTCGGCCGAGGCTGCGGATGTAGGTGCCTCGTCCACACTTGATAGAAAGCGTCAGGGTAGGCCAGGTGTAATCCAACACATCGACCGCATCGATGCGCACGATTTTGGTTGGCATGTCGATGGTTTCGCCTTTGCGGGCGAGTTTGTAGGCGCGTTGGCCGTTGATGTGGATGGCGGAGTAGATGGGCGGGGTCTGCTGGATCGCGTCACCGACAAACGTTTGGCAGGCTGCTTGGACCTGGGCAAGCGTCGGGGGCGTGGGGACTTCGACTTCCTGGCGTTCGCCTTCAAGATCGTCGGTCTGCGTGAAGGCGGAGAGGTCCACTTCGGTTTCATAAATTTTGGGCTGGCCCATCAGTTTTTCGACGCTCTTGGTGGCTTTGCCCAGGCAGCAGATGACGACGCCGGTCGCCAGGGGGTCGAGTGTGCCGGCGTGGCCGGTCTTCGCCTTGCCCGCCGCTCGACGGACACGACGGACCACATCCATCGAACTCATGCCCACCGGCTTGTCCACCACGATCAGCCCGCACAGGCTGGATAACACTTTCTGTCGACTCAACGTAACCACCTTCCTTTACAAGCACTGTAAAAGCCATACGATAGCGGACTAAACTCGATCCGTCCCCGGCCCCCCGGACCCCCGGACCGGCCCCAAGCCGCCGATGGGCTGACAACCTTATGGAGAGGTGACCGAGTGGCTGAAGGTGCACGACTGGAAATCGTGTGTGCGGTTCGCCGTACCGAGGGTTCGAATCCCTCCCTCTCCGCTTTGATGCAAGTATCTATATGACAGCGAATTGCAGTTATTTTAATCGCTCGGATTACCCGGGGGTATTGCACAATTTCGCGCGTTTCTGCCGCTTGCGGCTTCGGCTCATTTGCGCGGAGATACACCCCTAAATCGCAGATCGTCTCTTTCGCCTATTTCGGAGGTGTGGCGATGGGCTGTGAATCAGCCCGGGTGACTTGACCCGTCAAGATTCGGGTGTGTATTCCCTGAGCCTGCGACCGATACACGATTCCGTGTGAGGCGCAGAGGTTTCTTCCGGGGGCCCGTTCACAAGATCGTTAATGATGAATGTGCTGAAGAAGACCTTCGAGAAAAGGGTGCAGATAGACGGGCTTCACCGCTTTGTTCAAGGCCAAGCGTATGTGCGCCACATCACATGCTTCGGTGTGCCAACTCGGCCAGATAACGCCGGGTGTCACGGGTGGCTCTCCGTTGTACATGTTGCCGCTGGGGTGTTTGTAGAGGTCGACCCCAGCAACGGTCGTTTGCTTTTCCATCGCTATCGCGAGCATCACAGCGAAGGTGCCGGTGGTGGGATACGGCTGTTTGGGTTGGTGGGTGTACAGACCTGCACGGATCAGTAATGGCAGGATGGGGACGGGTCTGGGAAGCCCTTCGGATGCGAAGTCGATCATTGGGTTACTGGGCAAGAACATGTGCATCAACAAGGGGCGGCGTTCGGGTGGGGTCGCGTTGAACCGCTTGGCTACCTGTTTTAATTTATCGGGACGGTCTCCGATCAGTACGCCTAGTGGTTCACCATCAAAAACATCTCGGAGAGCGTAGGTCGGGTCCGCTACGATCACGGCATCGCGGGTCTGACCTTGTATCCAGTTGTCCGCAGCGCTTGGCCCACGTCCAAGCACGGTGAGATGGTCAATGTCAGCGAACCAATCGGAAATCACATGGCACGGATCGGTCGCTCCGCCCTGCTCAAGCAACGGTAACCTGGAGTTTGACTTCCACCTCTCAATATATCCTCGCTTCCAATCGGGACTCTTGCGGATATCGATGTCCAGGTTGAGGGATTGGTAAGGCTTGTCTCTTATCCGCATCTCCCACCAACACTGGCCGCAGTGATTGTGCTCGTGCGAGGCAACCTCTGCGCCGATCTTCTCTAAAGCCGGGCCGATCCAGCCCATGCAGTGGTCGCAGTAATCTTCGTCGGCGTTCAGGTCGTTGCCGAGCAGGAACCCTTTGCTTGGGCATTGCCGCATATCCATGCGCAGCACGTTCTTCTGCTCGTCCAGCGTGAAGGTCCAGTCGCACTGTTCTTCTTCGCCGGTCTTGACCCATGTGTCGTACAGGCCTCGCAGTCCGTTGTCCTGTCCCGCGGTCATGTAGTGTTGCTGAGAATCGAAGGCAATCGCCTGCGCCCAGAGTTTCTTGACCGCGTCTTGGCCGAAGCGTCTACGCATGTAGTGGAAAGTCCAGTCGTAGTATCCGCAGAAGTCCTGGCACCCGAGCATCAGTTGGCCTCGCTGTTGGTATGGGTGATGGGAATAAAACGTTGAGTACAAGCCCCCATCCCCCCGGTCCGCTCGAATCGATACCCTGCCGCCTGGGCCATCGCGCCGCAGGTGTGGTCGCAGTGTTCGCAGAAGCAGGGGAGGATGTCTCGGCCGCTGTCACGCAGATGCTTGATCGCGGGGCACGTTTTTATGTCCAGATCAACGGTGCCGCCCTCCACGGAGACTCGCACCTCGGCTTGAGGCTCATCCAGAAAGTAGCTACGCCAATCCTCGGCCAACACCTCAGCGCCCCCCGCCCGCCAACGCTCGGCCCGCGGGCCGTAGTACTCCCGACCGAGGCTTTGCCAGTAGTCGATCAGCACATCTTTGCCGTACTCATCGAGGATGTGTCGGGCCATCGCGTTGACAGCGAAATAAAAATCAGGAGCAGACATTTTTCTGGGTTCGTTTCTGGTTAAGACTAATCCGAATCAATCTGATTGAATCGCAGGGTAAAAAGGAGAAATCACGAAACGGATGTCCTCGATTGTTTGTAACTTTACCTTGTACTCGCCGTCTGCGGGGTCTTTTACGACCCCTCACCTAAGTCGCCGTTCTTGATCCCGGGAAGCTTCATCACGAGGCGCATCCAATGGCCACAGTTCCCATCGGCGGAAGAATATCTCAGCCAGCTCGGTCTGCAATTGCAGCTTCCCTCTGTGGGGCGTCACATCGAATGCTTCGTTCACCATGATGCCGTTTACAAACACTTGGATATGATCGCCGTCACACAGCACCTCCAGCCGGGTCCATTCGCCCGGCGGACTTTCTACATCGTACTCACCACGGAAACCCAACACGTCATTCCAGTCCGGGTCGCGGCCGGACCAGTTGACTCGGTGGTAGTTACCCGGGCCGAAGGCCTCCTTCTGGGCACCTTGTTTCCAGATTCGTTCGCCGTCTCGGTCACGATCGGCCTCACAGACTAGTGAAATCGGAACAGGTTGGCTGTCTTCGTCCAACCCGCCGACCATAATCAGATCACCCACGCCGCCTTCGATGATCTGCACTTCGATCGCGGGCATCCAGATGCCACCATAACCGCCGTCCGCGCCGGTGCTGTGCAGGAGCAGGCCGGAGTCCCGGGCACGGTCGGCACGATCTCCCCACGTCCGCTCGCCCCACTTGAACTCGAGCACCATGCGGTAGTTTTCGTATCGCTGCTTGGTAAGGATGCCCCCCATAGCATCACCAGTGATGTGTAGCATGCCGTCCGTCACGCGAAATACTTGCTTGGGGTCGTCGTACCCTTCTCCCTGGATCCATGTGTACAGCCCGTCGAGGCTTTGGCCGTCAAACAATTCGATGACACCCTGGGTCGGTGAAATCGTTGCGTCGGGTTCGGATGCGTTGGAAGTGATCTGGTCATCCAACTCACGGATAAAGATGTTCCGGAACTGAAGCTCGTCTCCGTGATTCTGCAACTCGATCGGGCCGGACGACGGGATCGGCTGATCGCGGTCCCAATAGTTTTCTAAAACCACATCATCTACGACAAGCTCGCCGTTAAGCCTGACCGTTACGCGCTCCCCAACCATGCGGATGTAAAACGTGTTCCACTCCCCCACGGGGCGGTCGGCTTTCGTCAGCGGCATCCGAGCATGACGCTGGTTGTTCCACAGCCCGCCGGATCCCGCCTCGGAGCCGTGCCTGAATAACGGCTCGTGCGTCGTATCCCAGATCTGTACCTGGGGGACACCGCGCAGATAAATCCCGCTGTCGCCCGCAGGCCCAATCTTCCAGTCCACATACAACTCGTAGTCGCTGTAGTCCTTGGTGGTACAGAGGCTGTCGCCTCCACCATCGAATGTAAGCACGCCGTCGGCGGCGGTCCAGTGCGCCCGCATTTTTTCGTCAGCCGCTTGCTGTGCCGATTGGCGATCTTGCGGTGACATCTGTGCGGACTCGTCGGGGCTGCCGATCCTGCCTCGCCAGCCGGTAAGGTCTTCGCCGTTGAATAGAGGGGTGAATCCATCAGGCGCGATGGCCTCTCCCGTCCCAGCAGGAACCAGCGTCGACATACTGGCGATCGCCATCACGACGGCTATGGTTCTGATTATAAAAAAACGGAAATGATTCATTGTGGCACCGCTTGGGGTTGCTGTTCCGAGATCGGACGGGTTGTGATCGGCACAAACTTCTGCGCCCGTTGGCCGTAGATATCGCCGACGTATAGATTGCCTTCTGAGTCTTGAATGATGCAGTGTACGCCGACGGTCTCGCCGTGTTTCAGGTGTGAGGTGTCAGGGTGGTCTTTGTCGGGGCCGACATCGCCAAGTGGGAGAGACCAGACCTGCTGGATCGCCCCACTGCTGTCAAACCGCATGAGTATCTGGTCCTTGTACTCGGGCGCATAGCCATCACGGACCCACCAGTGCGGCGACGAGCCGCAGACCCAAATCTGGTTGTTTTCCGTAATCGACAAACCCCATGGCATGATCAGGTTGGCCCAGGTATCGCGGTGTGTGCCGTCCTGATCGAAGACTTGGATACGTCCACTGTTGCGGTCGGCCACATAGAGCAGCCCATCAGAATCCACCACGATCGCATGAGGCAACACAAACTGCCCTGGGCCGGACCCGTATCCGCCCCAGGCTTTGACAAACTTCCCGTCCTTGTCGAAGTGGACGACACGCCGATTGCCGTAGCCGTCCGTGACGAAGATATCGCCCGCGTCGGTGATCGCCATATCCGTGGGCATGTTAAAATGCGTTTCGTCGCTGCCTTTTTCGCCTCGCACACCGAGCGTCATCAGCAGTTCACCCTCGGGTGTGTATTTCTGGATGATGTGCAGGCCGAAGTCTGCCACCCAGATATTCCCGTCGGGCCCGATCCGGATGTGGTGAGGATCGCTGAAGTCTCCCTTGCCCCAGGTCCGAACGAAATCGCCGTCGGTGGTGTAGACCTGGACCGGGTCTTCCCCGCGGTTGAATATCCAGACCTGGCCTCGTCCGTCGATCGCCATGCCCGAGACCCAACCGAATGGCGCAACTGTATCGGGACGGTTCGGCCAGCCGGGGTCGACGTCGTATTCGACAATCACCGGATCGATGGCATGGCTGGGAAACCCATCCCCCATCGATGCCGCCGGGTATAGGGCCGCCGTCAGCAGACAAATCAGGCAGCGCCAAACCCACGTGTGTGAAGATTCCATTTTCATAACAGCCTCTTATCTTTCAACGCCTACTGTGTCCGTAGCCTTGATATCACGGGTAATTTCGCCGATCGCATCCCACAAGTCCAACGCCCAGATCACGTCACTGCGGTAGATCGTCACCTGATCCGCGCCGCCCGCGATCGAGACTTCAAATCCTTTACGCAGAAGCTCTGGAGTATTGAGGTTGCCGCCGTAGCAGGCGATGAAGCTGTTGACTTTAACACGATCGTGGACCGCTTCACGGACACGGCGGACAGCGGTGTATATCTGATCCATGTCTCGGGTGTACTGTGCGACATGAACGGTGTCCACGATCCCCATCGACGCCCAGGTGCGCCAGTCCTGCATGGATTGCTTGAGATAGAACGCCGGATCCGGGTCGTCTCCGGATAGGTAGACGGAGAGTTCGACGTCGCGGTCCGGGATGGCGATAGCGAGTTTGTGTCGCAGTTCAACAATGAAATCAGTCACGAAGTCCGCGCGGTACTGCATCCATCTCGGGTCGTCCTGTGGCAGGTTCAGCGGGTTGAGGCCAAACTCCTTGAAGAACCCGTCGATGATCACGGGGTCGTAACCGTAGTCCGTGCCGAGATACCGGATGTAGTCCAGCATGATGCCCTGGAGACGGTTGGCCTTGGCTTGTTTGACGAAGTGGTCGGCGCGGAAGCTTCGCGCCCCGGGCGGTGCCCAGGAGAGGATGGTTCCCATGGGTTCGGCTGCGCCTTTTTTCCAGAGACACCACTGGGGGTATTCCTCGAAGATGGCGCTATTGTCTGGCTGGCCCTGCCCAAAGGGAAGGCATGCGATCGAGGGGTGGACCTCGATGCCCATCGAACGCGCCTTGGCGACTTGGTCGGCGATATTCAAGTCACGGAACTGGTTGTTCAAAGACGTGTAAATGATGTCGATACCGGCACGCTGCGCGGCTTCAAGGGTCGCGTCGTCGATGCCTGCATAGATCGCGACCCTGATCGGCCCACGGCTGGGCCGGGCGATTTTTTGGGGAGGCTGGTAGGCGAGGATGTCTGCCTGTGATCGGCCCCAAGTTTTCAGGAACTCGCCTTTGTTGCTCAGCTTCAAGACGCGGTCGTTTTTCCAATCGGACACGATCAGGTCGCCGGTAGAAGTCCGGGCGATATCAACCGGGTGGTTGAAGTGCGAGCCGCTGTTACCTTCACCGGGGTCCCACACCTCGATGAACTCACCGTCGAGTGAGAAAACCTGAATACGGCTCTCGAAGGTGTCTGCGCAGAATATTTTTCCATCGATGACGGACAAGCCGTAGCCCTCGTCAAGCTCACCCTGACCGGTGCCACGCTTGCTGAAGGTTGCGATATATTCGCCGTCTTCGGTGTATTTTTGTATCCGCCCGCCATCGAACTCACGGACGTAGACAAAGCCCAGGTTATCGACATCGATGCTTGCCAGGTAGCCGTGCTGCAGGTACTCGCCTGGCTGGCCCCCGACCCGACCCCAGGCGTTTATGAACTTTCCATCGGGGCTGAACTTCTGGATACGTGCGTTGAACGTGTCGGCGATAAATATCTCACCGACCTGATTCACCGCCACGAAGTGCGGCTCGGCGAACTGGCCGGGTTTGGCGCCCTTGGTCTCCGTGCCAAGCACGAACTGGATCTTCTCCTCGGCGTCGAGCACCAGGACCCGATGCCCAAACGTATCGGTGATGTAGATCCAATCGTCAGGTCCGATGCACACATCGAACGGGCCGGCCAAATTGCCGTAACCCTCGACTGATTCAATTACACCAATCCATTCTCCGTCCACGGTAAACTTTGAGACCCGTTTGTTACCGATCTCGGCGACGTACACAACGTCCTTGCTGTTGACCGCCACACCGAAAGGCGACTTGAAGTCCCATTCGGCTGCAATCAACTGTACGGGCGACAGCAGAAGGAACAATGCCATCATCACGCCGGAGATTACATTACACATCATGTACCTTTTGTGTGTGCTGGCCATCAGTTGGATGCAGGCGATGGTTAAACAAATCAAACTGCGATAGTTACTTCTTATGAGTCTTCTGGAAACTCAGTTCCGTATACGGCCACGCCCTGATGCTGTCTCTGCGACCAGATCTCAGGCCCGGTGAACTCGATCGTGACCGGCTTGGCGATGATGTCTTCGATCCGCATGGCGCTTTCCCGGTACATCAATAGCAGCCGCATTCCGCAGGCGATGACCATTGACATAGTTATATTTAACACATAAACTAACCTGTCGTCGCGGTTATTGCAACCCCAAATCAGCTACCCGGACGATACTCCCGAGATAACCCCGTGAAGCCCACCGAAACCCACATCACCGACTACCGCAATACGTACATCCTCAATACGTCTGCGATCGATGGCCGACCCAACAACACATGCAGGACGGCAGCGTTGGCCTGCTGTCGGCTGACCGATGACGATGGCACGACACAGACTTATACCTGGGCAAGGCCTGCATCGGCGAGCACATGTATCTGGAAGGCGGGATCGCACAGGTTCCGACCTCTGAGGTGTGCGTTATCTTCGGGGAACAGAGGTACAAGCTCCTGAAGAAGTTCGCCGACCATCAGGACGACGTCATTCAGATTGCCAAGCCGGACGAAGAAGCTCGCCTGTTCGACGGTCGAACTGCGCATTGGATAGACCTGAGGTTCGAGGTTAAGCAAGCTCCGGCTACACGTCTGGATGATATCGGGGCGGTGATCCGTGCAACCGAGCAGCTCAAGCCTTTAGTAGCACAGACAGTGATCGAGGGCGCTGGCGGCGCGTCTCGGGCGGTGCTGGAATACCCAATTCCTTATATGAACTTCGCACCCGACGGCACGGCATTTCAGGTCGATGTCGGCCCGGTCCTGTTCGCAGGGATAGCTGGCAGGATCGCGCGCGGGATCGAGGAGATCGAGATGGCGTACATCATGTACCGTGACCCATCCCGTGCCGAGTTCGCGGTGCGCGTTGCAACTTCGATCGGAGACGGCGGCGGAGGTACCCAGACGCTGCATTACTCGAAAATCGTCCATACCGATGCCCGCTCGACTCTTTATTGCCTCGAAGCCTGAGTAGAGCTATCGATCCGACGCTTCATTGCGGATGAACGATCCGGAGGTCAAGCCCCTGATCCGTGACTCGTGCCCCCGGATAACCTCACCGTGCCGAATAGTACAACATGACGTTCACAAGACATGCTACTTGAATAAGAGAGGTCAAAGATCATGAAAAGATCATTCGTTTGTTGTCTTGTATTGCTGAGCATCTATGGGTTTCCAGAATCGGCGGTGCTCCGGGCGGACGATTTGGCCGGTTTACAAGTGAGCGAGAACGGTCGTTACCTGGTACGGCACGACGGGTCGGGCTTTTTTCCGGTCGCGGATACGGCTTGGGCGATAGGGTGGAGATTGACGCGTGGCGAGGTTGAGAGTTATCTGCTACGCCGTAAGGACCAGCACTTCAATACGATTGCGATGATCGCCTTTCCCTCCTTTGAAGGCGATGTAGTCATCCCTAATGTGTATGGCGATCGTGCTTTTGAGATCACTGGCCGTGGAGCTTGGGACCCGCTACGCCCGGTTACAACACCGGGCGATAATCCGGGTGACTCGGTCGAGTACGATTACTGGGACCATCTGGAATATATCATCGACACGGCTGAATCGAAGGGGATGTATACGGTTTTACTGCCGGCATGGGGTGGTTGTGTAGCCGGGGACTGGGGCAATGGGAAGGTCACGCGGGATGTTATCTTTGACGCGACCAACGCCTATCAATATGGCCGCTGGATTGGCTACCGGTTCAGGAGCAAGAAGAACATTATTTGGATGATCGGTGGAGACCGCAGTGCTGTCTATGGTGATAAGGACTATCGAAATGTATTTCGAGCAATGGCCGAGGGGGTTGCCGACGGTGTCAACGGAATCGATCAACAGAACAACGAAGCCGACTACAGCACAACACTCATGAGTTATCATCCGAGAAAGTGGAAGCCCAATTCTTCCGAATGGTTCCACAACGAGCCGTGGCTTGACTTCAACTCGATTCAGGATCAGCCGAGCGATCAGATCACCGCGACTGCATTGGATTACGGCCTGTCCCCTGTTAAACCGACATGGTTGTTCGAGGGTGGTTATGAATATCGCAATAATATATACAAGGACTGGCAGATTCGCTTTCAAGCCTATCAAACAGTCTTCGCTGGTGGCTTTGGAATTACCTACGGCAGCATGAATATCTACCATTTCAACAGTGTTCTGGCAGACCCGGAGGAGCCAATCACAACAACCGCACCCAGAAAATGGGAGGTCAGCCTGGATGAGGCGGGCGCTATGGACATGCAGCACCTGCTTGGCCTGATGACATCAATAAGTAATGACCAATTCCTTGACCGAATTCCTGACCAGTCCCTCATTGAAGGCGACCCCGGTGGCATGGACGGGAATGAAGGGGTAAGGTCCAACCGGATTCAGGCGACACGTGGGGGGAGGGGTGATTATGCGATGATTTACAGCGCCAATGGCCGTAGTATTTCGTTGAGGATGAACCGGCTGTCAGCTCGCCGGATGAACGCATTCTGGTTCAACCCACGCAATGGCAAGTGGTGGGTCCAAGGGAGTGAGATCACCGATCAGAAACCGTTCATGAAAAATATCCCCAGCGGACCCGATGCACCTGTTCATGAGTTTGACCCGCCTGGTGCAGTAGGCGACGGCAATGACTGGGTGCTGCTGCTGAATTAGATCATGCCGAACAAGGATGTGGAACGTAATTATCGCGAAGACAGGTGATACGGATTCCTGATAACTAAAATCACGCTGATGACCTCCTCCGAGAAATCTGATCCCGATATTGCGAGAACATCCATCCACCGTACGGAGAATGATTATTGTGCGCCGCATGTGCCTTCAACGTAGCCAGACTAATTTGATTTGGCTTTGGTGGGTTTAATCGTGGAAAGATCACCTAACTCATGGAGCAATTCAAAAGGTGGTTGTCTGCCGCGCTCTCGGCCGGTGAAGAAGTTAAATAGTAAAATTCCATCCGCTCCATCCTCCCACAGTTTGCGAGCGATGTTACGGTAGTTATCACTTCTTGGTTCCACTTCAATCGAACCATACAGTGGCATGTTATGCGGCATATTTTTACGATACTCGGCAATCGGCAGCGAGAAATCATTTCGCAAATAGTGTGACACCACTAAAAAATCAACCAGCCCCTCATTTGCCCATGCAACGGGATCGAGGCCAATAGCTAGATTTTGTTCTGGTTTAGCAAGAATACGGGCCGAGACTATCAGCGGACGGCCCCGTTGCTTGGCGACTTCGCGAGTCATTTCTCGTACTTCACGCACCCAGTTGGTCATCGTGGCGGTGAGTTCCGGGCCTTTGTTTTGAGGAAAGTAAATCGGAAATCGTTGAAAATCCAATTCAATCCCGTCGATCGCATATCGCTCACAACCCTCACGAAGTTCGGCCAATCGTACGGCCCGCACTTCGGGGATCGCAAAGTTCAGTGCTCCAGGAAACCACGATGCAACTATTGGATTAACTTGGTAATCGGGGCGTCCGCCAATAATTTCTTTGAATTTGGGGTGAATTTCGTCACCCATTTTGCCGACATGCCATTCAGGATGTTCTCTCCAGAACTTGGAAACAAGCAGACTATTGCGATTCTGCACGTCATGAATTTCGTTGAGCCGAAAGGTGATGAATACTTCCATTCCCTTTTCGCGTGCGCGATCTACTACTAGACCGATTGGGTCGTGTCCGGCGTTCACCAGGCCGCGCAGGTTTGCCAAAGCACGCTCCTGAGTTCCCTTGCTCTCGGACTCGGACCCGACGCGCATGATATCCTCCCATTGCTCGTCGGTCATTAGTGAACCGATCATTTCGGTTACTTTGCTGGGATACAACATTGGCATGCCGTAACTTGGGCAGATAAAGAATGTCGTCACCTGTGTGTCGGCAACTTCGTCTACATAGGCGTAGACATCCTCCGGCGACATCGGCGGTTTCTTGTCGATAAAAATATTGACGCCGTCGCTGTTATAGATAAAACGTCGTGGGCGTTCACTCTCCGCAGCAGATAGAACGCTACCAAGCGTAGAAGTGAGTACCATCACTGCTAATACGGCGCAGAATATCTTTGAATTACTAGAGATGCCGCATTGATCGATTAAATATTTATATGTCATTGAGATCGCTCCAAGTAGTTGGGATCCGATATTTCCATCTGGCCTTCTCCCGGCAAAGCCGTCGGAACATCTGGGGCCTGTGTAACGCCCGCCTGTCCATACAATATGCCGTAGGCAAACAGCCGTACGGATTGGTCTTGATCCCGGACGACGGCATCAAGATTTGGGTGCGGGGCCAATTCGGCGTCCGCAAGTGAGTCATACCCCTATTATTGGTTCGTTACTTTTCGGTGGTTGAGCGACTTGAAAGTCAGGCCGCGTAACCGCGATTCAGGCAGAGGCGGGTGCCTTATTGACATCGCCCAGCCAATGCCAATCGCGAGCACGGGGCCCGGAATCCCCACGATCATAAAACTGATTCCGCCGTCTGGATGACTTTGAGATGTCAGGTACCAGACAAGCATAGAGGCGGTCACAACCCACCCCACTGCAAGTAGAACAAGCGCATCACCGGAAGTAGCCCGTTGGCTAAGCATCCCAAGAAGAAATACGGGCGGCAGTGCCACCGACAGCGACAGCCAGGCGGTAGCTGTTTCGAGCACGGTTGCGCCGATGCCATCGGACGTTAGATTCAATAACAAGCCTATGAGGATTGCCAGAACTCCGGTGACCAGAGTCATGACACGTGAGAAGGCGACCTGGTTAGATTCTGTGGCGTTTGGCCGGAAGAACCGGGTGTAGAAATCCTTTGTGGCCACGGTCGCCAGGCTGTTAATCCCGGAGTCCAAGGTGCTCATGATCGCCGCGAGCATGGCCGCAATGATCAGGCCTGGGATCGGTGTCGGAAGTTGGGTTGCGATAAATCGAAACAAGGCCAAGTCGCCCTGCTCCGGTCGTTGGTCCACAGGCAGTTGCCCATAGAACCCGAAGATGGCTAATCCAAGAAACCACAGGACAAACACCAACGGGGTGACCAGCAGCACCGAGGTATACATCGCCCGCTTGGCCTGGCGGTACGATGAGGTACTTAGAAGCCTCTGAAGTGCGATCTGATCTGAACTATTAAAGAACATTTTTTCGTTGAAGATCACAGCTGCTAAACCAAGGAACGTCACACGGGCGCTGTAGCTGAATCCATAGAACCAAGGCTCTGCGATGTCCGGCGCGCCACGGCCATTCTCAAACGCATGGGTAATCACCCCCACCGCCCCACCGGGGACTTCGGCCACGGCATAAATTACGACCAAGCCGATACCACCGACCAAAACAATGAACTGGATAAAGTCAGACCATACGACAGCTTTAAACCCGCCGAGAAGTGTGTACAGCGTGCCGACACCGCCGACGGTGAGGATTGTGATCCAGACGGGCCAGTTGTTGGCACCTGTGAATACTTTCGCCGAAGCATAAAGCACCAGCCCAATGTAGATGACACGAGACAGCCAGAAGTACCCCGCCGCTAACGCACGTATCCCAGATCCAAAACGACGGCCCAGGTATTCAAAAGGTGTGAATACCCGGTTAACAAAATAGAACCGGACAAAGATATGGAACGCAAGTATGGTGAAGAGCGGGGACATGAACTCCCCAACAGCTAGAGTAACGCCGTTGGTATACGCCTCCCCGGGGACGCCGACCATCGTCAACGTACTCAAGAGCGACACAACATAGGATATCCCAATCAACCACCACGGCATGTTCCTGCCGCCGAGAAGATAACTCTCGGTATCACAGTTCCCGCGACTAAACCAGACACCGATCCCCATGACGGCCAGCAGGTACAGCGCCATCACGCTGTAATCGCCCAAGGACATGTCAGCCAGGATGATCGGGTAAGTATGCATCGCGGTTCTCACTTATTTAATAACTCGCCCTACGGGATGAATTGTTTGCCCTAACCTCTACGGCAATACGGTTTTCAGGAGGCTATGCCGTATGTATTCAATAGACTCACAACGGCGAGTACTGTTAATAGCACCATGAGATACTGCCGGAACTGTTGCTCGGGTATTCGGTTTCGCAGTTTTGCGCCGATGTAAAAACCAACCCATACGACGGGCGTTAAACCCAAGCCCGTAAGAATGGTTGTTTGGTCATAAAGCCCGCAGAGCATTAGACCGATGGCCGACGCCAAAGTGGTGGCAAGAAAGTAACGCGCGAACACGACATGCGTCACCATCTTCTCCCAATGCTGAATCAAGCCACAGATAACAACCGGGGGGCCACCGAGATTCGACGAACCGCACATGAAACCCCCCAGCACGCCTGAGAAGATTTGCACTATTGAGCGAGACCCACCGGTACGAAGTGTCACAAGACGAGACCGCCAGAACAGGATCAATAGCAGGGCTGAAGTTAGGATGGCGATGCTGAAATAGCGTTTTAGGAAGAGTGGGTCTGCATAATACAGCAGCATTACGCCCATTGGAACACCCACCACACCCGACAAAGCTACACGCAAAGCGACCCCTTGGGTCTCGATCCTCCGTGTTTCCATAACGCGTAATAGATAATTTACGATACTAATGATGATGCCCAGGCCGACGATTTGCACAGGATCGACGAAGAATTGCAAAAACGAAACCAGAATGATCCCGAACCCAAAACCTACCGATGTCGATACTGCGCTGGCCACAAGAGTAGCCAGGATAACTAAGCCGAATTGCATACTCCAAGGATCGGGCATGTTTCATCCTAAATAGGTGGGAACGAGAGTCGTATTGGTTCGTACTGCCTACTCGGCATAATTACAGACCCGATCACCGAGCGAACCAACGCAAAGAGTGGCGGGTCTGTGTGCAAAGCCATTCTAATGTGGATGGATTAAGCGTCTGTCGTTCAACCCGGCCATCGGTTCGGACCAAGAGCCAACCAGGCTCGAAGGCTTCTCCGATGAATCTGAGCGGCACACATGGCCGGACTAGAAGAGTCGGGATCGTCATTGCGCCAAAGAATCCGGCGTCGAGGTGTGCAAACTGAGTTCCACACTCGATGAACACCTCGTGCCCCAGCGTAGAATCTTCTTGACAGGAGAGGTGATTCCAAAGATTACGGACCCCCACTTTGAGGGCACGTCCCGAAGCCGCCGCACGACACACGTCATCCCAACAACCTTTAAGGGGCCTTCCTTCCGCATCATGCGAGAAAACTTCTTGCCAATCATCCCGAGCCCACCAGTGATAGTGCTTTGAAAGCCAGGGCGTGTCGTCCTTACTATCGAAAGGCCGCTCATCCACGCGGACCCAGGGGCCCGTGGAACCGTCCGCCGGTTGACCATCCAACGGCACAAATGCCGAACTAGACGGCGCGGTGACATTGAATATCCAGTAGGCCATACTAGGCCGCTTGAAAAAGTGAAACCCACATTCGGCGGGGTGTCTTAATGTGGACAGACCCCCAACCTGTCCCTCATCAAATACCCAGGTTGTCTGCAGCGCCATCGTCTCCTCAACCAACCCGGTAGACGGTGGATCGTATGTTGAGTAGCGCCTAAGATCGGCGCCTCGACGAACCGCGTCCGCAACCGAATCTGAGTCGCCCTCGGTTGGGCGAAAGTCCTCGCCGACGCTGCATAATTTTGCCCATTCATTCATTTGGTTGAGTCTGGAATAATGTAAGTTTTATCCTGTTGCGGCAATCTGTTCCGCAGGTCACTAACGAACAAACCACCGGCAAGGGAAGCGGCCCGTCCAATCACGGAACCGTCGGGTATAAGGATCGAGGCTGCGTACGGAGGCGCTGCCATCAGTTCTGGCGATTACCCAGGAAACGTCCCAGCGCCCCGAGCCGTAGCTCATTGGGACCGCTGGCGCCACACGCACGACGGGGTGGGTCTGAGCTTCGTAGAGATGCTTGGTGGTATGAGTAAACCCCGAGCCCAGCGGTGTAAATACTTCGGCCACGGGTCCGTCACCGAGGTCACTGCACAGACCCTTGATTGCGACCTTGATCTCCCGACCGCAGTGCTGCGCATCGGCCAAGTCTTTCCATGAACCGCTAAGAACGTCGCCATTCTCATCGTGGGCGAGCACCTCCGTCCAGGTGTCCTGCACCCAGAACCTGTAGACCTCCATGTGGTAGATAAAATTCCGTGACGGGCTTGTGCTGTCGAGATCATATGCGTGGGTCTCGCTCATCTTCGGCATGTTTGCTGGGGTTGGGACTAACTCATATACCCCAGATTCTTTCGCGGTGAGTTCGTGAGTATCTAGTGGCAGTGTTGCGCATGATTGGTGTCCTGTCATGTTGTACATGAACAGTGACATCCTTGGCTGTGGCCCGTTAAACCCCAGGATCGGGTTCAGCGGCTGTCGTGTTGACGTGTTGCCGGCTATGTGTCGGTCATCGACAAGGAATGTCTGACGGAAGTCGATGACCTCCTGAATCAGGCCGTCATGTTCGGTGAGGTCTGCGTCGTCCAGAGGAGGTGCGATGTGTTCTTCGAAGTAGAACTCGGTGTAAACGCGCAGGTCTGCCCCCCGTCGGGTTGCATCACACAACATCGTCTCGCTTCCCGAGACTACGTTTTCGCTGCGGTCTAATTCCAGAGCACATTGCCAATGATTATCATGCTTCATAGATAGGTATCCGTTGTCACCCCGGTCACGTCGTTATTTCATGCCTCAAGAGGATCGGCATTTAACTCTTATCGTGTCATATCCAGCGTGGGATCCTGGCGTTGCCAACCGGTATCAATACGTTGCTGGACTTCCTGCCGAGTGGGGACGGCACTGACCGCGTCGGTCGCTTCGACACTACAGGCGCCCACCGCAACTGCCATCGTTGCGGCCTGTCGGGGTGTCCCGCCTTTTAACAACTCGGCGAGGAACCCGGCGATCGTACAGTCGCCGGCTCCGGTGGTCCCGACGCAATCCACTTGGAAACACGGGGCAAAGATCTCTTGTCCTGACCAGTTTTCGATGTCGTGTGACAGGCACGGGCCGGCCAAGCGCAGCCTGTCAGTGTCGGGGGTGGTGCGCAGGTATGCGCCGCGGTCGCCCAGCTTGATCAAGACAACCGCAGCCCCCATCGCCAGCAGCTCTTCGCTGAGCAGTCTGAGTGTCTGCGCATCGATGTGGTTCGGCGGGGAATCCTTCTCTGCGCTTCGACCGAGCATGAACAGGGTCTCGTCGATGCTGGGCGCGAAGATATCCACCTGCGGCAACACCCGATTCAACCAGGCACGCCAGTCGATTTTGCCGGCCTTGGAGTGTGGATCGATAGTCGCCATATCCAGCGACGTGGTTGTGCCGTGCTTTTTTGCGAGAGAGAATATCCGGCCCATGGATTCACCGTCGTCCTTGTATAGATTTTCCATCAACGGTGGGTACCCGAAGTGAAACACCTTTGCGCCGTCGAAGTGATCGGAATCGATGTCGCTCTCATCAAAGGTCGCGTTGGCGCCGGGGCAGTGCAGGAACAAGCGATCGGCCTCGGGAGGGCTGACGACGATGGTGTAGCTGGTGGTCTCACCCGGCACGGTGTGCATCGCCTCGGCGCGCTCCGGGCCGTACCTACGCAGCAGTTCCAGCACGCGGCGGGCGAATGGGTCGTCTCCGAGCTTGCCAATAAGCGCCGTCTTGACACCCAGGCGGTGCAGTGCCAAGCCGGTGTTGGCGACCGCACCTCCGGTAGCGAACCGTGCGGGGCCGACCTCGATGAGTTGGCCGGGCGACAGCGATTCGATCCGGTGCGTGATCTGGGGAATCACGTCCAGACAGATGTGCCCGGCGACGATAGCTTCGGGTGTTCCGTCAGGCATTGTCGCACCCGTCGTAATCGATGTTTACAACCTGAGTCTGCTTATGCGACTGGAGCGCTGCGGTGAAGATCGCGTGGGATTGTGCGGCCTCGGTGGGAGTGACGCAGGTGAACGGCTGGGTCATGTCTTTGCCGTGGCTAAGTTCGTCGCAGAAGGCGGCCCACATCTGAAGTATCGAATCGGAGAACCCGAACTCGAAGATGCCGCCGGTGATGGATGGGTAGGCGGATTTGTGCGGGGTATCGACGACGTGCCAGGCCTGGTTGCCGCCGGGTTCGTAGGGGAGGTAGCGGAGCGTGCTCGGTTCCTTGGTGCTGAAGTGTGCGGAGAAGTCGGTGCCGTTGATGCGGATGAACCAGGTGTTGGCGTTGCCCGGTGCGATGCGTTTGGTGGATAACAACATGGGGATCGATTCGCCATCATGGTCGAACTGGGTTGCGAGTATCGCGTTGTCCCAGGTCTCGCAAGGAACAGGTTTCCCGTCTGGGCCGGGGCGTGTGGGCATGATGTTCGACAGCAGGGCGCGGACGTTCTTAGGCTTCCAGCCGAAGCGTAACGGCAGGTGCAGGACGTGCATGCCCAGGTCGCCCATGCAGCCGTACTCGCCGTTGGTTTGGATCATGCGCTTCCAGTTGATCGCCTTGTGGGGGTCCATGTCGCTGCTGTGCCAGAAGCCTGCCTCGACGTCGATGATCTTTCCGAATCGCCCCTCGCGGACCCATTGCCCGATCTGATAAGCCCCCGGATAAAAAGGGATCTCTGAGGAGCAGCGTACTAGAACGTCCGGATGTTTGGCGATCGCGGCGCTGATCTTGCTGTTTGCTTCGCGGTCGATCCCGAATGGCTTCTCACCCAACAGGTGCTTGCCGGCCTTGATGATGTCGGTGTACAGGTCGGCGTGGAGGTTGTGCGGCACGGCGCAGTAGATAGCGTCGATTTCACTATCGCTTAACAACTCACGGTAATCGGTCACAGACTTTGTGACACTGCCGACGTGCGACGTAAACCATGCCGTCGCAGCGGGGTTGGGGTCGCAGACCGCGGTGATCTTTGGCTCGAAGGCGACATCGCCGAGGTGGCACCACCGCCCGGCGGCGCTGGCGAACTCTTTGCCCATTAGGCCGCAGCCGATGATCCCGAAACGGATGACTTTCTTACTTGACATCGTGATACTTCACTTTCACTTCAGGTGTTTGATTGCGTCGATGGTTACATCTGTTCCAACAATTTCCAGCAGTTCAACTGCATGCGTGGCAGGTGGAACGGGCCTTTCCACATATTACCCTTGAGCGTAGACGAGACCGTCCCGTCGCGGTGCAGGTACCCGAACCATTCACCGTTGTTGCGGTCGGGGAAGTGGGCGTATGACCAGTCGTGCAGTTTCGTGTGCCAGTCCAGATACCGGCTGTGTCCCGTTAGGTGGTAGGCCAGCAGGGTGGCATAGATCGCCTCGTTGTGCGGCCACCACAGCTTCATGTCGTGTTCGTACTTGGGGTTTGGATACCCCTTGCAATCAAGGAAATAATACAGCCCGCCGAACTCGTCGTCCCACCCGCAATCAAGCGACCAGTCGATGATCTGGCAGGCCGAATCGATCAGCGTCTTGTCGTTGCCACGAAGTCGGGCCTCTTCGAGGATAAACCATGCGGTCTCCAGGGCGTGCCCGGGGTTAACCTCTCGGCCGTCGGGCTGATCGATAAACGCGCCATCGACCCCGACGTTTTCCAAGAGCATCTTGAACTCGGGCTTCACGAAGTGATCGAATACTTCGGCCATCGAATCGTCGATCACCTCCCGATAGAAAGCATCATCGTCCACCCCGCGTAGTATCTGGGTGGTGGCCAGGATGATCATGGGCATGGCGTGAGACTTCATCGATCTCGTCTCGGGGATGCCCTTTGGCTCAAGCAGGCCCGGCGTGGTGTGGTGACGGATGATCAGGCGGTACAGATCGCGTGCCTCCTGTTTCGCCCGGCCGTCACCGGTAGCTTTGGCGTACTCTGCGAACGCGATCACGCCGAACGTTTCGGTGAACAGGTACCGACGCTTGCGCAGCGGTCGGCCGTCGCGTGTCACGGCGTAGAACATCCTGCCGTCGGAGTCGAACCCATACTTACGCAGAAAGTCGATGCCGTGCTTCGCCCACCGAAGCCACTCCTCGCGTTTCTCGACTTCGTTGTACAGTCGTGCGAACAGCCAGGTGATCCGACCGATGACCCACAAGGGTTTGTCGGTTGACACGACCGTACCGTCCGCATCAAGGAAGGTCATGAACCCGCCGTACTCGGTGTCGGGCGCGTGGGTCTGCCAGAACGGGATGGTGTCTTTGAGTAGCCCATCACGGTAGATCGAGATCAACTCATTTCGTCTGGTGGGGTTCATTTCTTTGTTGCCTTTGGCCATTCAACCAAACAGGCCTGGCGCTGCGATCCCTAACCGAGTCTGCAGAACCAATTCATTTCATATGCTTACTACGCATATGGCTTGCCTCAGTGCATCTCTGCCGCGACGGTGCCGACCCCGTTTCGGTAGTAGTTAAACGTCACGTTCGGGTGGTCGGCCAGCAGCGACATCGGCACGGACGAGTCGGGGATCTTCTTGGAGATCATCAACGCGGTGAGCCTGATCCCAAACGGGTTGTCATGGTGGCCGGGGTGCCAGATGCTGACGCGGTCGGTTTTCCATGTCTCGATCGGGCCGACGGTCGCGGCGGTGGTGGGGACCTGTGGGACGTAGCCGCCGCCGGACGTGCGTGCGTTCTGTATGACGGTCATCGGGTGCAGGTCGGTGATGCGCGTCCCCAGCTTGCGGTATTCCTGCGGTGGTGGCGGGTTGTCTTTCCATTCGCCTTCGCGTTTAGGTGGGTCGTTGAATGCCCAGTGTTTGACCTCGCCTTGGCCGCCCTGCATCACCAGGCAACGCGCCTCGTCATAGCTCTTGATGTACTCGGTCAGGTCGCCGGTGGGGAAGTGGATGTTGGATTCGGGCATCCGAAGCTCGGGTCGTATCTTGTCGAAGCACATCTGCATATCTGCGCGTGCGAACGATAGCGGATGATCGGTCGATACGACCTTGCCGTCTTCGACCCACTCATCCATGCCCCAGAAGTGGGCGTCGTGGAGCTTGATATCAAGTGCGTTGACGATCCGCGGGACCAGGGGCAGTTGCTCGGTTGGGCCGATCGGGCCACATATACCTGTGGGGTTGTCGGGGGTCGCCTGTCGCCAAGCTTCGACGTACTCCAACGCCTCGGCCAGGTAGAACTCTTCGAGCGTGTCGAAGAAGTGGACCTCGAAGCCTTCACGCGAAAGTTGTAACAGGCCGTCGATGTCCAGCTTCGCTGCGTCTTCCAGGATCTCATTGTCGAGGGTTGTGTAGTCCCACCACTGGGGGGCGACTTTACTGATCGGGCGTGCCATGACTGACTCCGTGTGTGCTTAACAATTTAACCGCTGATGTTTTGCAACAGTTCATTCAACAGGTCGTTACTTGGGAAGGCGTGTCCACGGTGCTGGACAAAAGCCTCGGCGTAGGTCGTATTGGCGGATTTGCCGCGCAGGGCGCTGTGCCGTTTCATCGACTCGATGTACTCATCCATCCCGTGATGCGCACGTAGCCATTCACGCTGGCTGGCATGGCAGGCAAGCATCTGTGTCTTGCGTTGCATCTGATCCGTGATATCGATCAGCGTCGTAGGCTCCACCACGTTCCCCGCGTGATCGATCGCATCGATGGGGTCGCAGTAGTACAGGTGCGGAACGACCGAGCCATCTTTGAGTGGTAACTTTGAGGCGTTGGGGATCGAGTAGGCAAACGCCGCGCTCCGTGCCAGGAGGTGAGTCTGCTCATGATCGAGCATGTAGTCCAAACGCGGATGAGTTAGTACCAGTGACGGGGCGATCTCTCTTAACAGGCCGATCGCTTTTCGGTTGCTGTCGTGATCGAAAATAATATCGGTATCACGTTCGCCCAGGCAGTGGTAGGTCGCACCGATCAATTCCGCGGCGGCGGTCGCCTCTTTGTGGCGGGTGCGTGCGATCTCGTCCGGAGGTAGCGTTGCCGACCCGCAATCCCCCATCACCGACGTAGCAATATGCACGTCCCAGCCAAGTTCGGCCAGCCGGATCAGAGTCCCGGCGCACAGCATCTCTGCATCGTCGGGATGGGCTAAAAGCGTAAGAACAGTCTTGTTCATCCGCCTGTTTTCCCTGTATCGCCCGGCTCCTGCGCGACCACCCGCCCATCGTCCGTCTCATCGACGTCCTCTTCACTTAAGGCATTGAACAGGAACCTCAGATCAAACACGCCACCGACAATCACAACCAGCGTGAATAGCACGCACAGTATTGCACTGACCGTGACGAACCAATAAACAAATGGCGACCAGAAGCCAAGCTCGGGATCAAACTGGATAAACAGCTCGCTCATGACGTTTGCCCCTTGTTCATTTCCTTGACGATCTTACCCAGATCCCAGTATTTTGTTGGTTTGCTCGACATCAGGGAGAGGACGATCATCAGAACGATCGCTGTAATGAAGGTCGTAAACGCGCTGGTCTGGGGAAGCCAGAAGTATTCATTCGAGTCATGGCCCCGGGCCTGCCAGACCTGCCTCGCCGCCAGGTCGGTCAACGGAACGATCAGGCACGTCAACACGGAAGCGTATGCGCCGGCAATGGAAGCCCTCTTCCAGTACATCCCAAACAGCATCGCAATCCCCGTGCCACAGATCACGGTCGCGCAGCTCCAGAGAAACTCCCAGATCGGCATCGTCGGGGTATAGATCAAGCCGAACAGAAAGAACAGCACGCAGAGGATGATGATCGTCAAGCGGACCGCCATGATGTGGGCACGTGGAGAAAATGGTTTTTTCTTGAAGGGGCAGATGCAGTCGTTGACGATTGAGGTTGACCAGCTAAGGATGTACTGATCCGTGGTGGATATGTCTGCGAACAGCAGGCTCGCCAGCAGCAGCCCCATCAGGACGGGGCCGACGTGTTGTGCGAGGAAGTAAGGTGTGGCCATCGAACTCCAAACCGTATCGGAGACCTCAACCCCAGGTGGCTGTGTCGGGCCCATCATCGCAAGTGCGGCGACGCCGAATCCGATGATCACAAACGTCCTGCCGCTGCCGAAGAGCGACCCGACGAGGTAGGAAAGCGAGACGGTCTTGGGCCGATCCATGGCGGCGTATTTTTGCAGGTACGGGCCGTAGGAGAACTGCAGGAGGATGCTCATGAGGATCATCCAGGCGAACCAGATCACGTTATACCCCCCCGCTTCGCCGGTAAACGGGTAGACCGCCGACAGGCCGTGATTCGTCTCGAGCGAGGACCAGAGTTCCTGCACACCGATCTTCCGGATCAACTCAAATCCGAGCCAGTACAGCGACACCATGATGATGATCATCTGGAAGAAGTTCGTGACGATGAGCGTGATGTATCCGCCGAGGAATGTAAAGATGCATGCGCAGGTCAGCAAGATGCCCATAATTACCCAGTCGCTCCTGACGGCGACGTCACCGAGCATAAACGCCACTTCTGGCGCACCGATCAGCACGCGGAGGAATCCCGCGCCGATGATCGGAAAGACACACATCTGCAACACCCCGGCGAACGAATTGAAGAAGCCGGACATGATGCGGAGTCGTTTGTCATACCGCATCTCGATGTACTGAGGCACGCTCATCGCCTTGGAGGCGCGGAAGCGTTCGATCCCGAACCCAAAGACGCCGAACAGTGGCACCATGATCATCATGCTCATAATCGCGATGAGGACGAATCCGAATCCTCGCATGTAGCCCTGCTCGCATGTGCCAACGATGGTGACCAGCCCGATCTCGCCAGCGATCCCGGCACCCATCCCCAGCCATACCCGGACCTTCCGCCCGGAGACGAGGTAATCGGCGACGCTGCGGCACTTGCCGTTGATCCACACCGCCATCGCCAGCAGCGCTAGAAAGAGAACGCCAAGAATGGTCCAGTCTATCGAGGCTACATTCATACGTTCGTCTCGTTTGGAGTACTTAGGGCAAGGCTCAGTACGCCCCGTGTTGACCTGCTCGCACTATGTTTACTCGTAGGATTTGACACCGCAAGCGCGAAATCAATCGCCTTATTTCAAAGGCTCAGGGAAGGCGGCATCGTTATAGAACGGCCCCTTGCCGAAGAACGCCGCCACCGCCGTATCGAACTCGGCGATCCGGTAGATGATGATCCCGTCGGCGCCGGCCTGCCGCTGGATCGCGACGCGGTCGGCCCACTGCGAGATCGTCCACTTGCGGTGCAACTCCGGCATCCCGCCGATCGCGGGGATGTACACAGCCTTGTTCGCCCGACAGACCTCGAGCTGGCTTGCGAGTATGTCGGTATCCGCTGAGACATCGTCGTAGTTCATCGGCGAGGCGTAATCGACCCACTTCGACGAGACCGCCCAGTTCTGTGCGTACTCGTCCCGGGCCATATCCAGATCCGAGATCAGGCAGGCCATGATCGTCGTGTCGGGGTCAGCGGCCTTCACGGTGTCTCTGACCTGCTTGATGATCCGTCCCACGGTTTCGTAGCGGTACTCCTGAATCTTTGCCCAGGCCTCCGCGTCGCCGTAGAGGTTTTCGTGCTCAAGGATATCGATCCCATATTTTGCAAGGATGTTCTGACGATTAATTTCGTCGTAGTTCAGGGAGTTAGGCGTTGGGTAACGGATGTAATCCAGCCCGATGCCGTCCATGTTGTAGCCCGCCAGTTCCTTGTAGACCTCGAGGATAAACGCGACAACTTCCGGGTTGGCGGGATCGGGGAAGGTCGGCATGTTGGCGTCGGGGCCTTTTGCGAACCATTCAGGATGCTTCTCGTAGATCGACCCGGGCAGGACTTTCGGGCTGCTTGTGCCGTAGAACGGGGCGTAGTAGCCGAACACCTTGATCCCGCGCTTGTGTGCGGCGTCGATGAAGTAGGTTAGTGCGTCGAAGTCTTCCCAACCCGGCTCGACCGGCAGCAGGTCGGAGTGGTAATTCACGGACATCCACGAACCGAAGGACAGGTAGACCGCGTTGCAGCCGGTCAGTTCGATCTTGTCGAGGTAGGCATCGCTGCCGGCTTTGGTCCGGCCCATGCCGTGGTAGATCATCTGGGCCTCGACCGTTTTGTCGGACATGGCCTGAGGGTACATCGCGGCCCAGGCCTCGTGGCTGAGCATCTTCGCAGCCGAATGCCAGTGGCTTGTCGCCGACCCGATATCCGGCGGGTCCTGCGCCAGCGCCGCGTCGGCCTTGTCCAGCCAGCCCAGGCAACGGTCGACCGAGTCATCCACCCGTCCGACCCGATCCAACTGCGTGCGCAGGTCGTCGATCTTATTCGCCAACACCGATTTGTCGGAGAGGGACAAGTCTGTGGTGAGGGAAACGTCATCGACGTAGACACGCCCACGGGAGAACTTCCCAAGGATTGATATCTGGATTTTTTCGATCTCATCGCTACTCAGTGCACCACCGTTGACCGAGACCCGTACCCAGTCGTCGGTGCCGGGTTTGATCCGTACAAAGAAGTGCGTCGTAGCGGAGTACGGCTTGTCTTTGTAGATAATGTGGCCGTAGAGCGTGGCGTAGTCGCCCCTACCTAGAAACAGGTCGTCGGTCTTGATCATCGCGCTCAGCAGCCAAGGCCCCTTCCCCGGAGAAGTCACGTCCTGCCGCCACATCCTTTCGACACCGTCGCCGACCATCATCCCGCTAAGTTTGCCGGAGTAGTGGATCGGGGAGAACGCCAGGGGCTGGTACTGATGATGCGTCTGGGTCCAGGCATCAGGGAGGGCCCGGTTGTCGGACGACTCGTGTTCCAGCCCGCCGTTCTGGATGAGGTTGCCCCCTGCGAAGACCTGCGTCCCCCACAATGTGGAAAGTGCCAGAATGAACAGGACGGTGTAGTGCCGCATAATGTTGCTCCAGTGGCCTGATCTGTGGCCGGTGACATTGTTTAGTCTATTTTCGTAGGTCAGACTGGTTTATTAAACACATAAACTAATGTATTGTCAAGCCCGTATAATGACATGCCCCACATGCGGGAAAAGTCCGCGGCAGGGTCAGGGGATTTCTTTGTAGAGGTGGACACGGATGTTGTTTTCACCCGGCTCGGCAGGAACGTCGTGGTGGTATTCGACCCAGACCGGCTCGCCAGGACCCGGCGTGTCCAGCAGGTGGATCGTCCCGGACTCCGCATCGTACCCCCCGCCGTACTCGTAGTCCGCGACCGCCGGCGTGCCCGGGCGGTGCTCGGTGTTGCCGATATTGATCGACGTGGTCAGCCAATCTCCACCGAAGTATGCGTCGAGGTAGAGGTTGTACCGCACCCGCCGACCGAGATGCTTTGCGAGTAATTCATGATCGCGTTCATCGATCACCCCGTCGTTATTGAGGTCAAACGTGCTGTCGTAGCCACGGTAGCCCCTGTCGTCAGAATCCACCGCGTTTTCCAAGCCGTACCCCACCTGGCCCATTGCCTGTTTCGTTCCGAGGCGTTCTTCCAACAGGTCCATCTGGGTTTGGCCTACGACATCAAAATTCTGGGCAAGTATTTGGATGTCGGTTTCGTACACACGGCTTGGGGCCGTGCGCGTCGGGAAGCGCATCATCCCCAGTTTCGGTTCGTCGATTGGGATCAGCCAATCTTCGCGTAGCCGATCGGTGTCGACGCATTCCCCGGACCCGTGATCGAACATGGATGAGTCTTTGGCCTCTAAAGGAGTCACCGCATACATCCCGTAGCACTGCACGACCGGCGTGCGCGGGGCGATGGCATAGACGCCATTAAGCATCGTAATCTTCTGGATGATGCGTCGTGTGTAAAGGTTAGGCCCGGTCTTGTCGGCGTTGGCCCAGACACCACGAACGGCACTGTTTGGCAGTGGGTAGTGGACGTTGCCCTCGATCGTTTGACTGATCGGTGTGTGACAGACACGGACGGTCTTGCCGTCGGCGTTGTCTGTCGTCGCCTGTTCGAGTTGGATGTGTTTGTGGAAGTGTGTCTGAAGATGCCCATGTGTCATGTCCCATGTGTACTCATGGGTGTAGAGCCCGTGGTCGGCAACGGGGTAGCACAGCAGGGTGTGCGACACGGCCCAGCGTGGTTGGCCGACGGGGTACTCGACCCGTGGGTCGCATGGATAAAGCCCGCCGTCTGTAAACAGATCGTCCTTTTGGTGCAGATCATCCTGCCAGTCAACCCGCCCGGTGTTGGGATCGCACAGAGCGCCGGGGAAGAAGGTCGTATTACCGTCACCGCTGAGTGTGATGCTAAGACACTTAGCGTTCCCCCACCGCTTCTTGTGGACGCGCCAGCCTTGCGGCGTCCAGATCCCCATCCAAGTGGACGGGTTATGGATGATGTTCGGCTCGTAGAGACGCTCGGGGGTTGGGCGGGGCTGGGTGGCATTCATCCATATGTCTCAGGAGCCGATAGCATCCGTTACACCTGCAGTCATTGAGTTTAGAATCATAGATCCGATGGATGCGGTGCGGCGACAGAGGACTACCGTTGGCGCCGACGGAGCGACAAGCCCCACGAAACCGCGAGCAACGCCATCGTCCCAGGCTCGGGGATATTCGCCGAGGCTTCGCCCGGTGGGGTGCCGGCGTTCCAGTTGCCCAGCACGATATTCAGGTCTGCGATGCCCACGAAGTTGTCACCACTGGGATCCGCCAGTGGATTGCCCGGCGGGACGTTCTGATTCCAGGCTCCAAGGACGATGTTCAGGTCGGAAATCCCAACGAACCCGTCGCCATCGAGGTCTCCAACCAGTGGAGGCGCCAGCCCGGCGAAGCGAAGGAAGTCCACCTCGAAGATCCCGTTATCTGCGGCGACCCGGTCCCCAAAGATCAGCCCGTCGAACGCGCTGGCGGCGAGGGATTGTGTCAGTATCGGCGTGACCCAGTCACCATCGACGAACAATGAAGCGCGTATCTGTCCCCCCGCCGACGCATCGGGCTGGATGATTAGCCGATACAAGTGCCAGTCGAGTGTCGAGAACGCGCCGTCGGTATAGGTCAACGCACCGCCTGCACCGAATCCGCCTCCGAGGATGACCTCAGAAGAGCCGTTCAGACTCAGTGTGAGCGACCCGTTGGAACCATCGCCGATCACCAGGCTCGCTGCGCCGGCATCGGTCGATGTATTGCCGACGCGAGCCCGGATATCCACCACGATACCGTCCTGAAAACTCAGCGGGTTCCACACCGAGTCGCTTCCCAGAAGCCGGTAGTTCAGGAGATTGCTGGGCCCGCTGGTGCCGGTCTCAAAGCGCATATAGTCCTGCCCCAACTCGGCCCAGAGCCTGACGCTGGTCGAACCTATCGAGCCTGCCAGCCACGGCGTCGATGTTGCGTCCGGTGTCACGTCGCCGTGGTATTCAAGCGCCCAGGGGTAATCCTCGGTGACAGGGACGGACGTTATGTTCAAGGTTGCCGAGATAAGGTTTGCCGATTGATCGTTGTCGTAGACATAACCGGACGGCACGGAGCCGTTCCAAGCCGGCGGGTAGAAGCCAGACTGATCGTAGATGTATGAATAACGCCCATCACTTAGCCGACGCATCTCGGTGTGACCGCTGCCGGGGCCTTGATAGATGATGGTGGGTTCGCTCCACCGTGTGCCGGTCGGGTCGGCGAACATCACTTTTGCGCCGTACCGGCCGTAGGTCATCGCAACGCCGCCGTCGTCGAGCTTCTTAATCAGCGGGAACGACCCGGAGACACCCAGCATCTTCGCCGTGGTCCAGGTCGATCCCTGGTCTGATGACTTGGCCCAGAAAATCGAGGGCGTCGTCAGATTGACGTTGGTGCTGGGGAAGGTTTGCCCGGTGCGGAATACGGCCAGCAGGTCGCCGTTGTCGAGTTTCAACAATGAAGTTTCGGTCGGACCCTCCGGTCCCATGTTCAGGTTCAGGCCAGACACGAACGGGGAGATGGTACTCTTGCGTGTCCAGTTGATGCCCTGGTTGGTACTCTCGAAAAGGATATTCTCAAAAACGGACTCCCCCGCACGCTTGCCGTAGGCCGGCATCAGCCAAGTCCCGCCACCGGCATCGACGATATCTCCGAAGGCTCCGCTGACCACGGTATACGCCACGCCGTTCGTGTCATAACTGGTCAAGCCTGCAACCCAACTCACTCCGCCGTTGGTGCTGGTATAGCTGGAGTTAAGAAATGAGGTCATCCCCGCCGGGTCGGTGGTACTGGAGCCGACGGAGAAACCCCGGCTGAACTGTCCCGCCGGTTTGACGATCTGTATCTGCCCGCCATTGATCACGCTGGTTGATGTGGACCAGGTCTGTCCGTCGTCGGTACTGATCGCCTGCTTGCCGAACTGCAAGCCGCTCTGGGTCTGACCACCCGTGTAAGTCGCCATGAGCGCACCATCGGCACGCTGTTGCAGGTAGGGGAAGTTCAGGTGCGCCTTGAAGCCCGGGCCGGTGCTGTCGGCCATCGTGATCGTATCGGCGACGATCAGGCTGTCGATCGCAACGTTGTAGGTTGGTCCCTCGGCTGCGAGCGCGGCAACGGGCATTGCGACGGAGGCTGAGATACACAATGCAAGGATGCGATGGGTCATGGATAATACACCTGTACTGCTGTGTTGTGATGCCCGCGCCGTAACATTAAGGCCCGCCCGTGGAGCCGCGACGGGTCGTTCGGAAAAGGCCGGCGCCCGTCGCTAAACGGACGCCGGTGGAATTCTATGCGTGTCATCGTCAACATTCTTTAGCGGCGTCGTCCGAGCATCGCTGCCCCACCAAGGGCGAGCAAGGCGAGTGTGGCTGGCTCGGGAACCGCGCCACCCGGTGGAGGCGGTGTCCCGGCGTTCCAGTTGCCCAGCACCGTGTTCAGGTCGGCGATACCGACGAATCCATCACCATCTGGGTCGCCCTGCAGTGGGTTGCCGGGGGTGACGTTCTGGTTCCAGTTGCCCAGCACCAGGTTCAGGTCGGCGATGCCGACGAACCCGTCGCCATCCAGGTCACCGACCAGCACGGTCGGGATCGCGACGTCCCCGATCTTCAGGTCTACGACTGGAGAACCTAGATTGAAGTATGGATCGAGGGCAACGATGGAGGTGCCCTGTACCTCGAGCCAGGCGATCCCACCACCGATCCCGTTTTCGTCCAACCCGACAACGATATCGAGATTCCCGTTCGCGTTGAGATCACCGACATCGATGGACGTGAGGGTCGCGCCGAACGGTATTAAAGGAACCAGATCCAAGGTGGCGATCTCGCTGAAGTTCTGACTGACGGGGTTAGCCTCCACCCACAGGACCGTCCCGTCGGGCCGGGCGATAAACACGTCGCCGCCTCCGCCGTTGCCCGCATCACCCAGGGCCAGATCGACCACGCCGCCCGCGTTAAAGGTGTTGATCCCGGTGAGGTTGTTGCCGTTGCGCTCCACCCAACTGATCCACCCGTCGTTACGGCCGACGATGATGTCGCCATCAGCATCATTATCCATATTGCCGATCCGGATGGTGTTGGCCAGAGTCGTATTGGCACCCGTAAAGATGCCGGTCAGGCCGTCGCCGGCGCGCTCGGCCCAATGGATCAACCCATCTGGTCGGGCTACCACCACATCGCCGTTGCCGTCGCCATCCAGATCACCGATATCCAGAGACACCACCCCACCGACATTAAACGTTGCGTTTCCAGGGGGAACCGTCACGTTATTGCCGTTACGTTCAACCCATGTGATAAAGCCGTCGTTACGCCCGAGGATCATGTCGCCGTTGCCGTCGCCGTCCATGTCGCCCATCGCGATGCTGTTGGCGGGCGATACGTTAAACGAGACGGGCTGGCCGCCGAAGGTGGTGGCGTCAAAACGTTCAGTCCATGTGACTTCGCCCGTTGTGTCAAAGACGTTTCGTGCCGTGAGGATATCGCCGTTGCCGTCGAAGTCGATGTCGGCCAGGCCGATCTCCTTCGTGAACCCGGGGCCCTGGTTATTGCCGGACCAGATGCCGGTGATGATGGGGTTGCCCGTCATCACGCTGTTGCTGCCTTTTTCCCAGTGAATCAGCCCGCTCGCTACGATCGAGATGATGGACCCGAACTGTGTATCACCATCGACGGACACCGCCGACGATGCGCTGCCTGTCACCGAGAGCAAGACCCCGGACGCCAACGCTGTAATCAACTGACTTTTCATCGTAATCCTCTCCTTCTATTAGTTCTTTCTGCCGCTTCCGAGTAAGTCGGAAGTTCGGCGACACAGTTCTTTTCCATTCCACCACGCAATCAATCAGATTCTCTCCAACCAAACTCCGGCGGCACCCGCCGGCTCCTAGATCATTGTTTCATGCACGTTCATTCCCGGGTAACGCAGCCTGGGCAATGCAAACAGGTCTCTTGCCACCAGCGCCGCCGCCCCCAGCAGCACCGACCGCTCCTTGGCCGCCGAGAGCCTGACACTGAGGTGTTCACGCATCTTCGGCAGAGCGCTGCGGTCGATCTGCTTCTTGATGGCGTTGAGGATCAGCGTGTCGGCCGTGTCGATCGATCCGCACAGGATCAGGGAGTCCGGCGCGAGCAGGTTCACCATATTGGAGGCAGCGATCCCCAGGTACCGGCCGATTTCGGTGACGATCTCCGCGCTATCCGCATCGCCCTCGCTGGCAAGCCTGTATATCAGTTCGGGCCTCAGTTGCTCGCCACGATCCATCGCTGCCTTGACCGCTTGGCAGCGTCCATCCTTTAGCATCGCCCGGACACGCCGGTTGATCGCCGTGGGACTCACGAATGTTTCCAGGCAGCCCCGGCTACCGCACTCGCACAACTCCCCGTCGATGTCCACAATGGTGTGCCCGATCTCACCATCGAATCCCCGCGAGCCGACGTACAACTCGCCGTGGCGCATGATGCTCATGCCGATCCCGGTACGCAGCGACAGGATCAGCTTGGTGGAGTTAGGTTCATCGGTTGCAACCCAGTCCTCGTGGATCGCCGCAAGGTGAGTGGCCCGCTCGATGATGGGCTTGACGCCGATCGCCTTGGCGACCGCGGCGGCGATCGGGACATCACGCCACTTGGGCATGTTCGTCGAACTCTGCAGGATGCCCTTCTCGCGATCGATCAGGCCGGGCAGGCCCATCGCGGCACCGTCGATGCCATCGGGCTGGGCTCGCTTGAGTACCTGCCGGGCGAGTTGGCAGATCCGGTCGATGACCCGGCCAGGCTCGTCCTGTCGATCAATCGCCTGCTCGCTGTACTCAAGCAGACTCATATTCAGGTCGACCAAGCCGACGCGGATCCAATCAGGCTCCAGGTCGATCGCCAGGATTTTTCGTGCACTGGCGTTAATCTGCAGCATCATCGGGGGCCGGCCGCCCAGCGTGCTCAGCGGCTGGATCTGCTGACCTGACACTTCTTGGAGCAAGCCCAGATCAATCAGGTCGCTGACGATTCCGGTCACGGTCGCGGGATTGAGATTGGTCCGCCGAGACACCTCCGCCCGGTAAGTTGGCTGGAGTGTCCGGACGGCCTGAAGGATCAGGCCCCGGTTCACACGGGTGATCAATGCACTGTTGCCGATGTTGGATTTCGCCATGTGTTCGCCGATCTTTCCATCAACACGCCGTGACTGAGTAGTGCCTTTAAAGAGTGGCCAGCATCAGCCTGACGCTGTTAATTTATACCATGAATATACCTGAGATCAACCCCTAATATCGAGATTGAGGTGCCGATCGCCGATTTTTTTCGGATATCGATACGGCCACATCCTAGTTTACCACGCCGCAACCTGGGGCACATAGGTGGCTGATAAAAATGATTAAAAATATATATATCAAGCTTTAACGGATAATACACCCCCCCCCGCTCCCCCACGACAGGTGCTCGTCATACAGGCCCGCCCGGCAATTCGTTGTAAGCGCTATTTTGACCGCCGCTTACTCAGGCCGAGGCTTCAACCTGCGAGAAAAGAGGTGAAAATATTGTCCACACAAGCGGGACCAATGCGTTAAGTAGTTCCAATAAAACATAATATGAGTACTTTACCTGTTTGATGAAGTCTCGAATAATTCACGTTAAATGATTGACATCGTAGTATGTTGATGATATAAACTATCTAGGTCGCCGGTGATTAGGGGCGGTTTCAGGGTCGCCTGTCTGCGGCCTTGGAAGGCACAGATGTGTTCGGCAGTTCTTGTTGGCGACCGTTTGTTTTTCGTTTTAGCGTGATGTGTGACCTGTGAACGTTCACTACTATTGAGGAGAGAAAGAATGGGAATGAGAAAAGGTAAAGGCATATTGATGACCATGGCACTGCCAGTTCTGGCTTGCTCGATCGGGGCCCCGGCATACGCCGTGGACGTGCCGTTCGACAACGACCCGCTTAGTGGATCGATCCTGATCTCGCGGGCCGACGGGCAACTGGGATGGCTTAAGCAAACCGGCGGCACCAATTTGACCGGTGTGTTTTTTGGAAACAATCAGGGTGCTGGCACGGTGCAAGAGATCGGCATCGGTGACATCGACGGCGATGGCAACGGCGACATCCTGACCGCACGCAACACCGGGTTTACCACATGGACCGAGCGCAACGCCAATGCCTTGGGTGGCGTCGCTTCTACTAATGTCACATCAGCAAACAGTATTGCCGTAGGCGATCTCGACGGCGATGGCAACGGAGACATGATCATCGGCCGCGACGATGGGTTCCTGACCTGGCTTGAAGACAGCGGCGCCGGCGGTTTGGCGGGCATCGCGTCGTTCAATGTAGGCAGCACCGTGGCGGTGGCGATCGGCGACCTGGATGGCGATGGCAACGGCGACGTGGTCTCGGCTCAAGCGGGTGGGCTTCTCGTCTGGGCCGAACGCAACGGCAACAACCTTTCGGGCGTGTTCACCGGGTTTAATGTTTCACCCGCCGTCACGCTGGCGATCGGCGACCTGGACGGCGATGGCAACGGCGACATCGTCGTCGGCCGACAGGACGGGTTTGTGACCTATGTGGAGCGGGCGGGAAACAACCTGACCGCTGGTGTCGCGGTACCCAGTTTTAACCTCGGCAGCATCGCTGACCTTGCACTGGGTGACGTCGATGGAGACGGCCTGGATGAGATCATAGTGGCCCAGTCCGCCTTGGGTGGTTCTGTGTTTGTGCTCGACCAGAACGGTTCGAGTATCAGCCTGATTTCCAACGCATTCCAAGCGGTCGGTGGCGGCGCCTCGATCACGTCGCTAGATGTCGGTGACCTCGACGGTGATGGCTTGCTAGACATCATCGTAGGCCGCAGCGATGGGTTCGTCACCTGGATGGAAGTATCCAACAACGGCGCTACCATCGGCGGCGTAGCCAGTTTTAATGTCGGCTCGTCGGTCGTGGATGTCCGTATCGCGTCGATCGTGCCTGAACCGGCGTCCTTGGCACTGTTGGGCCTGGGTGGGTTGGCGATGATCCGCCGCCGTTGATCGGCCGCGGGTAGACAGCATTCCTCCGCGCCGGGTCGATTAACCTCGCCCCGGCGTCTTAGACGAGCAAGACAAGTGTCAACGATCAAGGGAACAGGCGTGGGGACTACTTCGATGAAGGGACATCCGATGCGGCAGAAGAACGGGTTTACGCTGATCGAACTGCTCGTGGTGATCTCCATCATCGCGTTGCTGGTTGGGATCCTGCTCCCGGCACTGGGTGCCGCACGGGAGACGGCCAAGTCGGCGGTCTGCAAAAGCAACCAGCGCCAGATCGGGATCGCATGGACCGTCTACGCCAATGACTTCGATGAGTTCTACCCCCCTTCCTACCACGGCGGGTTCTGGTCGGTCATCTATAAGAGCACCAAGGACTACATGGACGACACGGGCATCGGTGGCGACGCTTTTTTCTGCCCTACACACGACGAACGGATCACCGATTCCAATGGCGTCGATTTGGACTGGGTCAACCTGGGCAATCTGGGCCCCCTGCATGGCCCGTTTGTTCTATCCAGCTACAACTACTGGACCAACTTCGTGCAGGCCCCGTACATCAACCGGTGGAAGTCACTGGTCGATGCCCCCATGGGGACCTGGCCGGAGACTTTGGTCAGTACGGGTGTCTCCTTGCCGTGGCTGATCCGAGCATCCGATGAGAGACTCTCTGAAAAACGGATCGCCTGGGACGAGGTTTATTTTAGACAAGGTTCCTTTGATCCCGTATCTACTCGGCACATGAGGGGATCGGACGGCAGCGGTGCCAATATCCTCTTCGGCGACGGTCACGCCGACTGGATCGGGATCGGCGAGATGCATCCGGTCGAACAGGGCAACGGATTTACCAACTACTACTAGCCATACCACCGTGACCGAAGGCACCTTTATTGAGAACGGTGGAGCGGTTGAGGCTTCCATCGTCACGGTATTGTGCTATCAGAGATTGTGACTGTCGCCGCGCGGATAGCGGCTTGAAGATAGATATATGATGGACACGTCTTTGATGACATGCAGGCTTTCGATCGAAGACAGTGGCTTGATATACCGGAACCCCGCCCCGCATCTGCGTTCGGTCCATGCGTATTTCCCGTCACTGATTCACCTAGGCGGCGAGGAGTTCCTGGCGAGTTTTGTCTTGGGCACGGCCATGGAGAGCATGGACCTGCACGCCTGCCTCGCACGATCGGTTGATGGTGGAAGGACGTGGCATAGCGAAGGCCCGTTGCATACTAAATCCGATTGTCACACCGAGACCTGCCGAATCGCGAGGATGGGTGACGGACAGGTTGCCTTGCTGCTCAGTGAATCTGAGCGCACGGACCCGGATATGGGGGCGACGAACCCCAAGAACGCGGGGCATGTACCGACACGTTTGTCGATCCACCGATCTTCGGATGGGGGCCGGACGTGGGCAGAGCCAACGAGGATTGAGCCACCTCTGGTTGGGCCTACCTTTGAACTCTGCTCGCCCATCAACGAGATGCCGGACGGCACATGGTTGATCCCGACATCCACATGGCGGGGCTGGGACGGCGACGCGCCCAACGGCATGAAGGCCGTCGCGTTCGTCTCGAAAGATCAGGGGGCTACCTGGCCGAGGCATGTTGACGTCATGGACGGCACGAGCCGAGGTGTTATTTTCTGGGAGCAGAAGATCGTCCGGATCGATCGGGGGCGGTTGCTGTCGGTCGCCTGGGCGTATGACGAAAAGAGCAAGTCCGATCTGGCGAATCATTATTGTGTTGGCAGCCTGAGTTCATTGGAGTTCGGTGATCCAAAGGCGACTCCGCTGTGCGGGCAGACCGCAGAGATAATGCATCTGGGTGACGGTGCCGTGCTTTGTGTGTACCGGCGTATGGACGAGGCTGGCCTCTGGGCGTGTCTGGTATCCATCGGTGACGACGATCAATGGACGATGCTTGAGCACACCTGCTTATGGTCCCCCGCGACGCTCGCCAAACGATCATCAACCTCTGGCCTGACCGAAGAGTTCCGGGGTATGAAGTTCGGGGCTCCTTCGCTGGTGAAGCTTGACGACTCAACCGCACTGCTTGCGTTTTGGTGTATCGAAGATTGCGTATCCAATATCCGATGGATACGTCTGCGATGGGATACCCCGAGGTCTGATCGGGTCAGATCATGACTGAGATCAAAACGGACGTGCTGATTGTTGGCGGCGGCATGGGTGGCTGCGCGGCCGCTATGGCCGTAACTTCCATGGGCTTGAATGCGGTCCTGACCGAACCGACGGATTGGCTTGGTGGCCAGCTCACATCACAAGCGGTTCCGCCGGATGAACACCCGTGGATCGAAACCTGCGGGCGCACGGCACGGTATCAGCGTTTCCGCACGGGCATCCGAGACTACTATCGCCAACACTATCCGCTGAACCAGACCGCCCGCGCCGATCCGCTATTGAACCCAGGCGGGGGTGCCGTGTCGGGTCTGTGCCACGAGCCACGGGTTGCATTAGCGGTAATTGATCAGATGCTCGGCTTTGCGCGGACGTCCGGGGCGTTGCGCGTTTTACTTCGGCACGAGCCTGTCGGGGTTGATACCGATCGCGATTCTGTGCGGGCCGTCACACTCTGTGACCTCGATACTGGCAAAGATGTCACCGTCCATGCGTCTTGCGTGCTCGATGCGACGGAGTTGGGCGACCTTCTGCCGCTGGCAGGCGTGGAATATGTGACGGGTGCTGAATCGCGAGAGGTGACCGGTGAGTTACACGCCCTTGATGGCCCAGCCAGACCGGATCATGTCCAGGCATTGACCTGGTGCTTCCCGATGGGTTTTGATCCGGCACCTAAAGCGGATCATGTCATCGAGCGCCCGCGTGATTACGACATATGGCGAGACTATACGCCCCAGATGGCCCCGCCTTGGAGCGGCCCGCTATTGAGTTGGGACGCGATCCATGCGGTCACGCTGAAAAAGCGAACCTTCACACTGTTTGGCGACGAGTCTCTTAACGACTTCAGTTCGCTGTGGCACTACCGCAGGGTGATCTCAAGTGGCCTGTATGACCATCCGGTACGCCCGAACGAAGTCACGCTCGTCAACTGGCCCCAGAATGATTATCTCGAAGGAAGCCTTATCGATCGGCCACCGCAAGAGGTCCAACGCCACCTCGACAACGCCAAGCAGTTATCACTAAGCCTGATGTACTGGATGCAGACCGGGGCGCCACGTCCCGACGGGGGGCAGGGGTATCCGGGGCTGTACCTGTGCCCCGAGATGGTCGGCACGAGTGATGGCCTCGCGAAAGCCCCCTACATACGGGAAAGCCGACGGATCGAATCGGTTTTCACGGTCACAGAACAACACGTCGGCCGTGAGGCCCGGCAGGGAACTCCCGCTGAAACTTTTAAGGATACGGTGGGCGTGGGTTACTATCGGATCGATCTTCACCCCAACACGGGGGGGAGGAATTACGTCGATATCGATTCGATGCCTTACCAGATACCCCTGGGTGCTTTACTCCCGGTGCGGGTTGATGGGCTGATCCCGGCTTGCAAAAACATCGGCACCACACACATCACCAATGGTTGTTTTCGGTTGCACCCCACGGAGTGGAACATCGGCGAATCGGCTGGGATCCTTGCAGCGTACTGCGTCCGCAAGCGGCTGCCGCCCCGAGCCGTACGGGCGGATGCGCAACGGCTTGCTGAGTACCAGTCACTGCTTACCAACCAGGGTGTGGAACTGGGCTGGCCTGAACAAGTCATTCATGAGAAGAGCCTACTGGCTATCAACACACGGGCGAAAGTCCTGACACCTAACCAACCCGGATGTAATGCATGATGTTAGACCGAAAGAAAATATTACTAGTGGTGATATCTCTGATCCTGACCCTGGCTGCGATCCTCCTGGTAGCCAACCCGTTAGGTAAGGACAGGCCGCTCCCGGGGACAGCCCGCAACGTGTATTACTATGACCTGAACACCGGGGAATTGTTCGTCGCCGACGCGGGGTTGATCTCACCGATTGATGCGCCATCCGGCGTGCTACAGGGAACAACCCGTGGCAAGGCGGGGGTCAAGGCGTATGTCTTCACCTGCGGGACGTGTTCGCCGGAAGACCGGTACGTCGCCTGGATCGAGATGTATACGCCAGAAGCTCAACAGACGCTATCCGAACAGACCTCCGAAACAAAACACCCGCTGGCAAATCGCATGGGTGCCTCGCCGGCGTCCCCACTTGTCGCCCAGGTCAACCCTGCAGACCCCAAAAACGTGACGTGGGTGGGATTGAACTCACAGAAGGGCTCGTCGATTGTCCGGCAGTCCGCGAAACGCTGCCCCGACGGGTCAGCCGCGATACCCTGTATGCCAGATAATTAATCTTAGTAAAGGAAGCATGTGAACAGCACACATTTAATCACCGCGATCGGCACACCGCTGGGTGAAGACGACACGCTGCACATCGAAGGCCTCACTGCGCAATTCGATCTGCAGTGGACCCACGGCATCAACGGCGTCCTCGTGGGCGGGAGCATGGGCACGATGCAACTGCTTTCCGACAATACCTACGCGGACCTGATCAAGCATGCAGTTAAGCTCGTAACCGGGCGGGGCGAGTTGTTGGTTGGGGCTGGGGACACATCCTTCAACCGAACCCGCGACCGTATCCATCTGATCAATCAATACAAAGTCGATGGCGTCGCTATCCTGACACCATACCTGTTGAATTTTTCACAGGCAGAGCTGGTCGATTACTTCCACGCATTAGCAGACGAGTCCCGTGCGCCGATCTATCTGTACGACCTCCCACAAGTCACGGGGCTTAAGGTCGAGCTTGAAACAGTGCTAGCGGTGTGCGATCACAAGAATATCCACGGCATCAAGTGCTCGGATGCCATGCATGATACGCAGATACTGATCGAAGCATTGAAATCACGCGGTTCCGACTTCAGGGTAATCGTTGCCCAGCCGATCCTGCTGGATGCCTTGGTCAGGCACGGGATACGCGACCACCTCGACGGCATCTTCGCTGTCGCACCGGATTGGGCGTCGGCGATCGCACGTCACACGGAGGCGGGCGAGCACGACAAGGCCTCGGCCTATCAGCATGATCTGATTGAGCTGTTGACCTTTATGCGGCGGATCAATGTGCGAGGGGCTTTCACCGAACTGATGAACGCCCGCGGCGTGCCGGGGAAATTCGCGCCCAGACCGTTTCACATGCTGACACCGGAACAAACGAAGGCTTTACACGAAAACTCCTCCGTAAAGAAACTGCTTTCCCGGTCAAACGTGCCAGCATCATCGTAGCAGGTCCGTGATAGGTGGATACGCAGAATCCGAGATCACCCGCTGTCTCCCGAACGAGTTATCCGATCCTGATTCGGTACCACCGGATGTTGCTTACGCAGTGTTCGACACACCAGAACGCCGCTAACACGTCACCTCCAAGGAGGCGAGTCAGCGTGGGCAACCCCATCTGTAGATCGCTCATATTTTCGAACGCTCCGCCGGAATCCTCGCGACCACCTGCATAACCCGGACCACCCCAAACAAGTTGATCGGTTAACGCTGTCCACGAATCATTGCCGACCTGCGCAAGCTGCGCCCACATGCCCGGCTCGTCGAACCGTCGGTACACGCACAACACATGGTTATCATCTAACCCGATCGGGGTGCATGTTTCACCGTGGATGCCCGTGTCTCTGGAGACCCCAAACATAGCTCCGTCGTCAGATGAAACAGCCCACCGGTTATCAATTGTTTTTTTTGATCCTGGATCGTACGACCAGCAAACCGCCAGCACCCGCCCGTCGCTGAGCGTGGTCAGCTTCAATTCCCACGCCGAAGGGTCCGCCTGGCCGCCGGTAAAGAGAATGCTCATCTGCGGCCAGGTCTCACCCCCATCAAGCGACGTAAAAGCAACACCTGAAGGGATATCCGGATACTCGCCGCTCGTACTCTTCAACGGTGAACTTGGAACGAGAATCCGCTCTCCCGTTGTCACCGGCGGCGAGCAGGTCTCGAAGTATTCCCAGTCCACCGGCAGCTTGATGGGACGTGGTTGCGACCAGTTTGCTCCACCATCGTCTGACCGTGTCACCGCGAATTCGGTACGGACAAAACCGTCGGTCTTGGGATCGGCCAGGCCCATATCCGTGCGCGTCCGGTCAAACAGGCACACCCACCCGATCAAAGAACCATCGGGCAGCGAGTTGATTCGACATGTGGTAGAAACCGGGTGCTTGGATTCGTCTGGCTCGAACATCAACGCAGGCTCGGACCATGTCTTCCCCTGATCTGAAGACCTGCACACAAACGACCTGACATCAACCGCTTCAAACGCGGAGCCGATGTCCATCGCAGCAATAAGATCACCGTTTGGCATCGTCACCAACGACGGGAAGTACGCGTGCCGGCTTACGAGGGCCGGCTTTGGATTACGATAAATTACACCTGTATCAACGATATCAATCGATGGCATCTTTCCGTTCCCTTGACTGTGCATGAGTTTGCTGTGTGTTGAATTTACTAAATTGCACCTGGTTCCACGGCACGCCCCGTCTTCGCCGATTGGTAACACGCTTGAAGAACTTGTTGACTCCAGAGTCCGTCTTCACCAGACACCGGTGGTTCAACCCCCTCAATGACCGCTCGCGAAAACGCCTCGACCTGTGCGCGGTAGACATTGATCTCTTTGGGACAGATCGCGACGCCATTAGCGCCTTCTCGCAGTTGTTTGGATTCATACCCGGCCGCCGACCCGCCAGAACGCAGCGTCATCGTGCCGGGGTCTCCCTGGCCTATGGTCCCTTCCGCTAAGATACTCCCCCCCGAGCCGTACAACTCAAGCCGGTTCAGTGAGCTTTCGTCCGGGACGTTAAACAGGCAATCAACAACGCCTTTCGCTCCGCCCTCGAACTCGAGCAGTACGGTCGCGGTGTCTTCGCTGTCGTAGGGGTGTACGACCTGGCCAGTCATCGCCATGACCCGACGGGTCCGACCAAAGAACATCTCAAGCAGGTCGATACAGTGCACACCCAGGTCGGCCAGGCACCCCCCGCCACCGCGCTTAGGGTCTTGGCGCCAGGCACCTTCGATCGGCGGGTACCAACAAGAAAGCTGGGCACGGCCGAACACAGGTTTGCCAATCACCCCTTCATCGATCAGCCTCTTCGCCTCCTGATGGCAGGCGTGAAACCGCATCATCAACCCAATCCCAAGTTTCACACCCGCCTTCTCACAAGCATCGATCATCTCCTGCGCATCATGTATATCTACAGAAAGAGGCTTCTCGCACAGCGCGTGTTTACCGGCATCCGCCGCCTGAATCACCTGGTCGTGGTGCAGGAATGTCGGAGTTGCGATGTAGACCGCATCAATATTCTGCTCAAGCAACTGCTCGTAAGACTCACAATGGATCACACCAAACTCACCGGCGACCTCCGCCCCACACAAGGGGTCACAGACAGCGACAAGCGCCGCGTTATCTGCGGGGATGATCCCTTCGGGGATAGTCCGCCGACGCGCAATCCCACCGGCTCCTAACACTGCCCACCTCACCTGTTCCATCGGTAAATCCCCTCCTGAATTGTCGTCGGCAGTTGGTTGATCTGTACACTTGCAGCAGTCGGGTAAGGCTTCTCATTGAGGTTGCCAACGGTAATCGTCACCATCTGGCTAATCAGGTTGTACAGGTCAAAGCGATCCAAATTACCGGTTCGCGCGAGCCAGTCCACCAGACCGGCGCATGCTTGCTGGATCGATCTGCGGAGTTCATCGTGTGTGCTGATGGCGGAGATAACTTGGCCGTCACACACGCCACACCCCGCAAGAGGGAATTGTTTAATCACCTTGATCGTGCATCCGATTTTGCCCGAAGTTTCGATGCCGCCACCGATGATCTCGCCGTGCCCCTGTGCGGCGTGGATGTCGCCCATCATTAATAAAGCCCCGTCACGACAAACCGGCAGGAACACGGTTGCCCCCGACCGGATCATTGGCAGGTCCATGTTGCCCCCAAACGACCCGCTATAGAGCGAGCTCACGGATTGGCCATCCGCAGGACACACCCCGATGCTGCCTACAAACGGATTGAGCGGGACACTCGCCGGATGGCCGCCCAGCGGATTGGTCATCGTCGCAGTGCCGGCTTGGGTGTCGATGTGCCAACGGTACATGTGCCGTGGAACGACGGCTGGGGAGTCTTGTGAGTCGCCGTCACGCTTTGGGATCAACAACTCATCTGGCACAACCCCGTGACCGGGTGCCAGCAAGGTGATCCCCCAGTCGCGGTCCAGTTCGATCGAGTCGATCGTCACCGCAAGCGTGTCACCGGGTTCAGCACCTTCGATATGAATCGGACCGGCCAGCGGGTTGCCCTGAACCGAGTCGGGCGCATCGACATGCCTCTGCTCTTGCGTCAGCTCCGAGCCGTCCGCCATCACGTTGTCGCAATCGGGGCACGTTACTCGCAACATAGCGCCCGGCTGAACCGTCAGTGTTGGCTCATGCACGCCGAACGTGTAATGGAACCGCGATGAGAGAAAATCGGTTGGCGTCATGGACGTCCCACAGCCCCTCACGAAGGTTGCTTGATTGACTTGAGTGCCTGCTCGAAGTTTTCACCCAACGCCAGACGCTTCGCCAGCGCGTCCTCCTTGACGTGGATAGCCTGAGCTTCCTTCGCAACGTCGCTAAGCATCGCCGCAGGGACCACCGCGATACCGCTACGGTCTGCAACGATCCAATCGCCGGGATTGACCGGGATACGCCCACAACACACGGTGATCTGCAACTCACCGATCTCCGCAAACGTCCCTCCCTGGGGACAGACGTGCCGGGAGAACACCGGGAACTCAAGCGCAACGATCTCGTCAACATCGCGGACCGCAGCATCCAACACCGCACCTGCGATACCGCGAGCCTTAGCCCGTGTCGACATCAACCCCCCCATAAGGATCACATCGGGCGATGCCCCGCCGTCCACGACCAACACGTCGCCGGGTTGGGCCTGTTCAAGCGCCTGCTCCATCGCCCAGGTTGCCCCGGGGTAACAGCGGACCGTAAACGCAGGGCCCGCGACTTTCATATCGGATGCCAGCGGGGTGATCCCAGACCCGACAGTCTGGAAATGCTTGCCAAGATTCCTCATCGCATCACTGACATTAGCACTGCCGACCTGGCACCAATCGGACGGCGTGAGTTGGTTGTTGTCGTTCATGAATCCTCCGTAACCCGTTCGTTCTTCACTGTCGACCGACGCCCCCGGCGCGGCATGAAATCAACCACAGCAGGGTTGATATGTATCACACCCGGCAACGGCACTTCCATCGTGTCCTCGTGGCCAACAGACATCATATTCAGTTGGAACGATATGCTCCACACATCGCCCGGATCCAGTTCGATCCGACCACGACCACTGCTCAGCCCGTTGGGCCAACCAACCCACGGCTCCAGGCAGAAGAACCGGCCCTCTGTGTCACGATGTACCACCCAAAGGGCCGCGTCCGCAGACGGAAGCGAACTGACCGTGTACGACAGATCAATATATTTGGTCCTATCAGGCGACATCATCCTTAGCGCCTTGCCGGGCACAGCAGGGATCAGAATGTTCCCGAGCATGCGGTCCGACAGCGTCACCGGCTGCGGGGGAAGTTCCAGCGGATCATCGGCGAGCATCAGCCCATCGATTCCCCAGCCCAATCGGCCGGCACCACTGAGCGTACCATGCAGCCAGTCCTTGCCCCACCACGACGCCAGATCGAGCGTGATGTGTTGACCGATCGTAAAGGGCATGGGTTGAGTATTGTCCCGATCAGCGGCAATACACATCGTAAGTGTCACCGTTGAATCGCAGACAGCTACAACCGTATCAAGCCTGTAATTGAACGGGTAGGCCCCGTGGTCTTCACCGCTGTTTTCGTAGCTGGCGTGCGCGTAGGCGCCACCGTCATTCAATGCCGTCGCCTCCGCATGCCACCGCTTGGAACGCACGAAACCGTGGTGCGGCATAGGCAACACTCGCTCGCCACAGCCCCAATGAAATACGCTCGCTGGGACAGGTGCGCCCGAGGAGTCCGCCTGGCCGTAGCTTCGCCCAGCCGCAGGCCATAACCAAGGAGCCCGACCGCCCCACCCGTCCGTGGGCCGCCAGTCGTTCCCGCGGTAAAGAAGCTCATGGGATCCGGACGTGTCGCGGATGATCAGAGAACTCAGTTCGGCACCGTCTGTGGGCGAGAGACAGGCAGCGACACCGCTACCCGTACTGGCTACACGCGACACCGGACGCCCCTGTATTTGGATCACATCGGCCTCATGCCGATCACCCGAACCAACCATCTCACTCCTTTCAGGCCCCACAGGGCCAGTCTCTATCCACCGGCACTCCGAGTGGCACACTCATCTGTTATCCCGGCTCCAACGCCTACTTACATCCACCGGCTAGATCTCACATCTACTATATTCGACACATAAACAAACTTCAAGCGAGAATGTGATAAAATGGCCTCACTGGGCAAATAAACTGGGGATTAGGAAGCTAAACAGCCCGTAAACGGTATCTGGCTCTTTGGAGCCGGGCTGGAGACAATCTATTTCGGTCTTATGAGGCCTACGAGCCTAAATCGGGGTATCTCGCGGCATTTTGAGTACGACCTGGTGGTACACGCTACCACACCGATGATTGAAGCGGAGCTCGGTCTCCTTGAGGTGAAGTATAGAAGGCGTGCATGCTTAAGCGGTGCGATCGATGGTTTGTGACCCGGCCCCGGGCCATGCCCCCGTCTTCTCAATCGAGTCGTTGACGTTGGGGCGTGTGAGGCGGAAGGGTTCGGACCCACTGATCGCACAACGGGTGTAGATCGCCCCATCCTAATGCTGACGCGGCCAGGATCGCTGCGCCCAAGCTGGTCGGCTCGGGACACGTCGTAGCTTGTAGAGGCAATCCCAACACGTCGGCTTTAATCTGTAGCCACAGGTCACTACGGGCGGCACCACCGACTGATCGGATGAGTGGAGGCTGATCGTCGCCGCACAAGATGCCGATTTGTTCATCGAGCGCAAACGCCACCGATTCAAGGATTGCTCGGACACGATGCCCGGAGGTGTGCAGTTCCGTTAAGCCGACGAACATCGAGCTGTGTCCCGACGAGTCGCTCGCGTCAATGCGCAGCCCATCGCAGCCAGAAGAGACTTCGCTAGCCAAATCACACAACGCCTCATACCCCGGCCTGTCCAGCAGGCTATTTCGGTAGGCTTCCAGGAGATTTGCGGAGGTATCGCCAAAAACCATCTGGTACCAGGTGTGCTCGTCGGCCCCGGGGCCTTGGAACACACCCGCGGATACGGCTGGATTGAAACGGTCGGCGCAGCGGACAGTCGCCAGCACCGTCCCGGTCGTTTCGGAAACCCCGCCCGGCGTCACGTTACCCGCACCGATCGCGCCGGCGTACTGGTCGAGGCAACCGACAACGAACCGGCAACTTTGCGGCAGGCCCAATGTCGTTGCCGTTTCATGATGGATTACACCGAGGTCTGTCCCGGCACGAACGACTCGGGGCAGCCAAGCATCCGTTATAGATAATCGCTTGCAAGCTTGGGGCCACCACCCCACTTTGTGAATATCTACCAGCCCGGTCAAGCCCGCTGTCCCTGCTTCGGTGACGTGTTGACCGGTCATCCAAAGCGTCAGATAGTCGCTGATCAGACACACCCGCTTTGCCCGTGACCAGATCTTCGGCTCATGTTTCTTGAGCCAGAGCAGCTTGGCGGGCATGAACTGGCCGCTCATCTGCGGGATGCCGGTCGTGTGGTAGAAGCCGTCCATCTGAGACAACTCATCGATCAACGGCTCGGTGGGACACGCGCGATTATCGGGCCACATGATGATCGGGGTCAGTGGCTGATCGTGTTCGTCGAGCAGGACAAAGCTATTGGCCTGCGTCGCGAAACTGATGGCGACGACATCGCAAAGCCCCCCCGCCACCTCGCAGCTTAAATCAAGGACCGCTTCGGTAAGTACCTGGCGGAACCCCTCAGCAGGGAGTTCGCACCGCCCGTCCTTGGATCGTACGATTGGCGGTGAAGCACGGCGTACTGCGATTAGCTGTCCTGTGTTGTCAAATAGGCAGACCTTGAAGTAGGTCGTGCCAAGATCGAATGTCAGAATGTGCGACACGCAGGGATACTCCGAGGATGAGAATTAGCCTGGGATTATTCACCGAGGCTCTGTAGCAAGTCGGTAGTCGCTTCGACCAACAGAATAGCGCTGTCGGGGCTCTTAAACACCGCGTTGCCGGATTCGTAGGTCTTGCTGTCGACCGCATCCTGAGTCACGAGATAACCCTCGAGGTCGCCATTGGCCATAGTGATGATAAAGCTATCCGGGAACCGCTCCTTGACCTCAAGTGCGAACTCAACGAACACCTCGCCCGGCCAACCCACGAACGACCACGGACCGATCCGGATGACCTGCACCTGCGCGGGCATACAGGCCGAAGCGGCCTCCGCCAATCGGCCCGAATGGGCAGCGCGCGTCAAAGTAGCTGTTTCCTCGGCACCGAACCAGTCGCATTCAGCGCTACGGACCTCTGCCTTGGGTGCGTTGGTTTTACGCAGAGACTCGAAGCGTTGCTTAACTTTGTCTCGTTCAGCGTCGGCCTGAACAACCGGCGGGAATTGACGCAGTGGCAGGTCCAGCAACGTGTGCATGCAGCGTACTTCCACCCGGTCCTTGTACCGAATTGCTGGCAAGGCGTTAGCGATCGATCCGCCGAGGACATCGCCGAGGCGTCGCGTTTCTTCAAGAGTATTGGATCGTGTGACATGCCGTGGGCTTTGATTCCCCGCGGCCCCCATGTGGTAGATCACCGGGCAGTCCGGGCCGACGGTGTGTTGCTGGAGATGTAGACGGGCCAGACCTGGGAAGTCACCGCTGATCACGGTCGAGTCTTCGTGCAGCACGGTTGGGTGCATGGAACAGACCACCATCAGCCCGATGTACGAGTCGTCATCAACGGATCGAACGGCCAGCACCGGCATGCGCGCGTCACGGACACCGGCGGGGTCGTGTCGGTTGCCACCCAAACCCGAACCGTCCGCGATCCCAAGGCCGATTTTCGCTGGACGAGCCGTTGTGCAAGCTCGCTCAGCCGAGGCAACAATGCCATCTTCAAGCAGCCGTAGGTACTCGGGGGCGGGATCGGGCACCACCGGGTCCGATTCGTTGCTGAGCATCTTGGTGGTCACCGGCCCGGAGTGGGTATGCGTGGCGGTGATCATCACGTTGTCGGCAGGAACACCGGTCGCCTCTTGGATACGACTTCGGGCCCGATCCGCCAGCGCCTTTGGGATGAAGATGATGTCGTTGGCGATGAACAGCACCCGCGTAACCCCGTCACTTAAATACAGGGCCGAAGCCAACAGCGGATCGTGGGTCGAGGTGCTTTGGCGATCGACGTGCGGGAAGCCATATAGAAAGGTTGAGCACGAGGGCGTGATGTCAGCTGTCGCTGCTCCGGATTCGAGTTGGTTGGGCAAAGTCATGTCAGTCCCCTAGCTTAGGGCTCCTCAAGCGAACTGCATCTGTCTATAGATACGATACTTGCAGCACTTGTCAATTTCAGGGTTGACGAGTATGCTTAAACATTATATTGTTATAACAATTAAACGTCAACCCCCTTCCACCCCGACCACGCTGGATACAACCCATGGCAACGCGGACAACCGCATACAAACGCCTGGCCGAGACCATCCGCCAGCGCATCCTCGAGGGAGAATGGCGTGCGGGACAGCAACTGCCTACCGAACAGCGTCTGTGCGATGAGTTCAGCGCCTCTCGGATTACAGTTCGTCGGGCCCTACAGATCATGGAGGAGGAACTACTGGTGCGCCGCCGGCAGGGCTCGGGCACATTTGTCAGCCCAACGCCTGTGCGGAAGATCCCGATCCTGAATACCGATTTCTTTGCGAGCGTCGTGCGACATGCGCCCGACCTGAAGCGTCGGGTCAAAAGTTGCGACTGGATTGAAGCGGATAACGATCTAGCAGAGCAACTGGACACCGTGCCGGGCGACAAGATCTTACATGCGGTACGTGTCGATGAGCTGCGAGGCGAGCCCGTCGCCGCCGATGAGCTGTGGCTCCCCTGGCGGTTCGCATCTGAACTAGGCTCCGACGACCTGACGGAACTCGACTTCCTTGACCGTTGGCAGGCCGTTGAGAACATCCGATTGGATTACGGGACACAGTCGATCGAAGCGACCAAGGCACGTGCGCCGTTGACAGGATTGCTACAGGTCCGATCGGGCGATCCACTGCTTAAAGAAACCAATACCCTCTACCTGATCGCCGGGCAGCGGGCGGGCCTGTTTGTCAGCCACTATCGGCACGACTACTTCCGCTTTGATGCGACCGTTGCTATCAGGACCGATGCGAGGAAATCCGGCACGGGAAGCGAGATTGAGGTGGCACGTGGGTGACTTGTTGATCAGAAACGTCCGAGTGATGCAGCCGGGCGACGGTGTGGTGGGCAACTCTTTGCGGGTTGCCGGAGGAAAAATCGAGGCTATTGGCTGCAACGACGATGAGCCCAGTGGGGACGCAAAAGTCATTGATGGTGGCGGTCGCCTGCTAACTCCGGGCCTGATTGATATCCACACACACGGCCTGCAGAAATTTTTATATGAAGCGGGGCCGGACCCACTCAAGGATTGCTCCAGGCTATTGGGACAGTACGGCACGACCACCGTGCTGCCGACTTTGTACACGGTTATGAATCGGCCTTCTCTGGCGAAGTTGAAATCTCTCGCCGATGCGATGGCTTCGGTTAAGGACGTATGTTTCCCGGGGTTTCACCTGGAGGGGCCGTTCCTGGCATTGCCCGGCGCCGGTGCCGAGACGATTCCGGGTGATGTAGGACTTCTTAAAGAACTTCTGGATGCGACAAGTGGTCGTGTTACAGCTATGTCTATCAGCCCCGACACGCCGAACATCCTCCCGGTGATCGAGTGCCTGCGACGAGAGGGTGTTGCCCCCTTCATCACGCACACGCAGGCGACGGTGGAGCAGACGACTGCGGCGATCGATGCCGGGGCTCAACACGCGACACATTTTTACAACGTGTTCCCTCCGCCAAAAGTGCCTGAGCCGGGCGTCCACCCCGCCGGTGCCATTGAGGCGATCCTCGCCGACCCCCGTTGTTTTGTGGATTTCATATGCGACGGCGTCCACGTCCACCCCATCGTCATCCGCGCAGCCGTCGCGGCAAAGGGGTGGCAAGGCGTGATTCTGATTACCGACTCAAATATCGGCGCGGGGATCCCAAGCGGTCGGTACGACACGCCTTGGGGATTTTCAGTGAAAGTCGCAGCGGGCGATGCCACGAGAATCGACGCCCCGGGCCATAAGAACCACGGTCTGCTGGCGGGCAGCGCTTTGACGATGGATGTGGGCATGTCCAATCTTCTGCATTGGCTGGACCTTCCCGCAGAGCAGGTCTGGGCTATGGGCACCGTGAACCCCGCGCGGCTGTTGGGCCTGGAAAACAAGGGGAATCTGTGTTGCGGGGCGGACGCGGATTTTGTTTTATGGGATGAGGAGGACGGCCAATTACAGGCGAGCCGCACATGGGTCGGCGGTCGGTGTGTTTTTCAACGCTGATACCAACAAAGTATGGGAGCGATTAATATGACAGAGTTCAAGTTCAGCCCCTCAAAATGCGTCCCCTTCCGGGACGTGGAAGTTCTGGAGCGTGTCCGAAAGATCACGCGGCAGGACATCGACAAGCATCCCAACCCCGACTTCCGTATCCAAGTGATCAAGGATGAGGACCTGGTGTTCATGTGGGTCGCCGATATGTATTCCCGCATCAAGATGGCATCCGATGAGGGCCGACGATGCGTGATGCTGATGCCTAATCCATGGCCTGGCTATGTGAATCTTGCGCGGCTGATCAACCAGACCCGGCTTGATTGCAAACACGTCTGGTGGTTCATGCTCGACGAGTACGCCGACCAGGACGGTAAGATTGCCCCGGAGGATTGGCACTTGGGCTTCATGTATTCGTTCCTGAGATTTCTATGGAGCGAGATCGATGAGGACCTGCGTCCGCCGCGCGAACAGGTCATCGGGCTGAACAACCAGACGATCGATCACTACCTCGACCTGATGGAAGAAGCCGGCGGCGTGGACATCAGCTACACCGGCCCGGGCTGGACGGGCCACCTGGCGTTTGTGGAGCCGGACGCGCCGGAGTTTGCCGGAGCGATCGAGGAATTCAAGCAGATGGGCGCAAGGATATGCACGCTCAGCCCGTTTACCCTCGCGCAGAACTCGTTGCACGGCAGCTTCGGCTCCAGCGGTGACATCGCTGCGGTCCCGCCCAAAGCCGCAACCATCGGTCCCAAAGAAATCATCGCGGCCAAGCACCGCTGGGAGATGGCGGGTATCGGCGTCCACGGCACAGCTACCAGTTGGCAGCGTCTCAGTGCACGCCTCTGCTACCACGGACCGGTGACGCCTAAACTGCCCAGTTCCATCCTTCAAGAACTGCGCACCGACTGCTACATCACAGAAAATATCGCCGCCAATATCGAATCCACTTGGGACAAGGGCTACTAGCCCCGCCTCGCCCCCGGATTTTCCAATCACTCGCCCGTCTGAACCTGGCATCCAAAAACGACTCTCATGGGACGGAATCGGGGTTGCATTCCCGCCCTTAATGTTTATAATAAACACAAATGAGCACATACGAACAATCTCACGGTTTGGGCCAGACACCCCGGCACAGCCAGATCCTTGAGGTGATCCACCGCGAGGGGGGCTGCTCGGTTGATGACTTGGCTCTAAGCCTTGGCGTCAGCACGATGACGATCCGGCGTGACCTCCAAGAGTTAGCCGACGCGGGCCAGGTGCTAAGAACACATGGCGGAGCGGTGCCGGCGGCGCGTGTCAGTTTCGAGTTCCGCTTCCTTAAGGATGCTCAACAGAACGCGCAAGCCAAAGACCGGATCGCCCAACGGGCCGTTGAGCTTGTTGATGATGGCGACTCGGTGATGCTCGACTCCAGCACCACCACTCTCGCGATCGCCAGGCGGCTACGCGGGATGTCGTTGACGGTCATCACTACCTCGTTGCCGATCGCATCGGAGTTGTATGGCTGTGAGGGAATCGATTTGATCCTGCTCGGCGGTTCGCTTCGCAGTGATTCCCCCGACCTCGCCGGGCCGATCACCGAAGCCAACCTCGAATCCCTTCACGCGAAGATTGCGTTTATCGGGGCCGACGGGATCGACAAGGAAGGCCGGATCTACAACGACTCACCCGTGTTGGGACGGATGCTCGAAAAGATGGCCGCCTCCGCCGATCGTGTCTACGCGGTGGCCGACCACGCTAAGATCGGGAAATCGGCGCTCATGCGTTTCGGTGATATCAAAAAGTGGGACGGGCTGATCACCGACACGGACATTGACCCTACTTGGAAACGCCGATTAAAGCGGGCCGGCGTCAAACTGATCCAGCCACAGGACATACAAAAAGCACGAAAGACTACGGCCTAACAGGAGTATTTCACCATGACCACCGCATCTACATCCACCTGGGGCAGCGTCGATCTCTCGGCGGTCCCCCACATCGTCACCGACCTTCCGGGACCAAAGAGCAAGGCCTATCACGACCGCTGCACCAAGCACTTCAAAGGACTCTCCGGCCAGGTCAAGCTCTTTCCGGTCACGTTCGACTCCGGTGAAGGCTGCACGCTGACCGACGTCGATGGCAACAAGTACATCGACTTCTCCTCGGGTATCTACGTTACTACGCTGGGGCACTGTCATCCTAAGATCAGCGAGGCGATTGCATATCACGCTAAAAAGCTGATGAACTGCCACGACTTCACCACACCGATTAAGACCGAGTTGGTTGAGAAACTGGCGGAGGTGTTGCCCGGCGATCTTAATGGCTTCCAGTTCTACGACTCGGGGACGACCGCAGTTGAAGCCGGCCTTCGTGTCTTGCGGGCAGCCACCGGTAAGAACGAGATGATCAGCTGCTTCTACGACTACCACGGCAAGAGTTACGGCGGCGTCTCGCTTGGTCACATCCGCTCCCCGGTTTACGGTGCCGTCCGCGCACCCGGTGCCCACATGGTTCCACGCCCAGACACCTACCGCCCGATCTGGACCAAGGACGACGGCACGATCGACACCGATAAGTACATCGAATTCTACGACCAATACATCTTAAAAGGCACGGTTGGCAACGTTGCCGGCTTCGTCCTTGAGCCTATCCAGGGTTGGGGTGGATCGATCATGCCACCCGATGACTTCTTCCCTAAACTCCGCAAATATTGTGATGACAACGGCCTGCTGATGATGATCGACGAGGTGCTTTCCAGTTGGGGCCGCACCGGCAAGTGGCTGTGTATGGAGCACTGGGGCGTCGTTCCCGACATCGTCACCATCGGCAAAGGTTTCGGCAATGGGTTCCCGGTGACCTGCGTCGCTGTGCGTGAACCCTACAAAGAGAGCTTCGAATCCATCTCCGCATCCAGCAGCTACGGCGGCAACCCGATGGCCTGTGCAGCCGCACTCGCCTCCACGCAAGTCATCGAAGAAGAAAATCTCCTCGAACGTGCTACGCACCTCGGCGAGATCGCACTTGAGCGCATGCGGCAGATGAAGAAGGAGCACCCCATCATCGGGGACGTCCGCGCCAAGGGCTGCCTGATGGGCATCGAACTGGTCAAGGACCGCACGACCAAAGAACCCCTGGATGAGGCTGGCACGATGGTCTACCAGAAGGCTTTTGCCAAGGGTCTCGCGTGGATCCCCGCCGGCCACATCCTGCGCATGAGCCCGCCGATCGTGATGGACGACAAAACCCTGCTCAAGGGCATGGACATGATCGACGAGGCGATCGGCGAAACAGAACGTGAACTTGGTTACGCCTGATTGTATCTACAAACTTACACACACGTATTAGGAACAAAAGCTATGTCATCGGTTACGCCTCGACTCAATCGTATGTTCGGCAAAGACGGCAAGTGCTTCGACGTCGCGATCGACCACGGATTCTTTAACGAGTACGGGTTCCTCAGCGGCATCGAAGACCTCGGCGCAGCGGTCAAGACCGTAGTCGACGCTGGCCCCGACGCGATCCAGCTCACGCTGGGCCAGGCACGACACGTGCAATCCGTCCCCGGCGCTAAGCCCGCTTTGGTTCTACGCACCGATGTAGCGAACGTCTACGGCAAAGAGCTGCCCCGCTCAATCTTCAGCCTCGCGGTCGATGAGGTCGTCGAGCACGCGCTGCGTCTCGATGCCGCTTGTCTGTGCGTCAACCTTTTCCGCATGCCCGACGAGCCCGAGATCCACGAGCAGTGCATCCGTAACATCATCAAGATCAAGGCAACCAGCGACCGCTACGGCATGCCCGTCATGATCGAGCCACTGGTCTTCCAAGCCAACGAGAAGGCCGGCGGCTACATGGTGGATGGCGATGTCACAAAGATCGCGCCGCTGGTACGTCAGGCCGTCGAGCTTGGTGCCGATATCATCAAGGCCGACCCGACCGACGATCCCGCCGATTACCCCGAGGTGGTCACCAACGCCTGCGGCATCCCCGTCCTGGTTCGAGGCGGCGGCCGGGTGAGCGATGAAATAATCCTCAAGCGTACCCAAGCGTTGATGAATCAGGGCGTGGCTGGGATCGTCTACGGCCGAAACGTCATCCAACACCAGAACCCCGCAGCGATCACCCGGGCCCTGATGGCAGTGGTTCACGAGAACGTGTCGGCAGAGGATGCAGTAAAATTCTTAGACGGGCGTGAGACAGCAGGGACATCTGAATAACCCCCAGTTCACGGGCCGGATCAATCTGGGGGTGGGTTGATAGCGTGTGTTTTATGGGTTGATGGGTGACCCGCCAGCTTTTTCAGGCTCATCGGTGTGATCGGGGTACCCCGATCACGCTCAGGTCGTCGCCCTCGAGGCTCTGGGTGGACTTAACGCCATGCCCAGCAGACTTAAACTCCGTTTGATGTTGTACGCCAACGCGGTGAGTCCGAAGTCCAGCCCGTTGCGTTGCAGGCCACGGTAGCGCACCTTGACGTAACCCATCGCACCCATCCACGCGAACGGGTGTTCCACCAGCGCACGCACCTTCGCGCATGCGCGGTTGTGTTGTTTCTGTTCGTCGGTCAGTTCATCCTGGCCACGCACACGCTTGTGCACGATCCGGTCGCGCACGCCGCGCTCCGCCAACTCGGCGCTGCGCTGCTTGTCCATGTACGCGCTGTCGGCGTACACCGCCTCGTCCTCACCCTCGATCAACTGATCGATGTGTTGTGAGTCGTGCACCTTCGCGGTGTCGAAGATGTAGTCGGTCACGAGCCGATCCTTGCTCACGTTCACATGCGCCTTGTACCCGTGGTACGTCCGCCCGTGCTTCTTGGTGTAACTGGCGCAGCGGTCGCGCGTGGATTCGCCTTGTTTCCCCCTGCCCCCGGCCCCCCCGGCCGATTGCTCAACGATCGTCGCGTCCACCAGCGAACCCTCCTCCAGCACCAGACCCTTACCCCGCAACTGCTCCAACACCGCGTCGAACAGCGTCGAGCCGTGCCCCGTCTCACGCAGACGCTTGCGGAAGTTCACGAACGTCGTCTCGTCCGGCGTCGGCTCATTCAAACCCAGACCCACGAACCGACGGAAACTCAAACGGTCACGCAACTGCTCCTCGAGCTGCGGATCACTGAGCCCGTACCACTTCGCCAGCAGCAGACACTTGACCATCAACACCACCGGCCAGAACGGCCGACCGCCGCGCGGCTGATCCGGCGCGACCTCCAACCGGATCGAATCCGCCAACGCCTGGAAGTCGATGACCCGCGCCACCTTGCCCAGAAACGCCGCCGTCCGTGGCCCGCCCAGGTCAGCCGTCAGCCCATCGATCAGCATCGGCCCATCGCTTTGTCGTTCCATCTCATCGCCTCCGTACGGGGTGGGTGTATCTGAACGCCACCATTTCAGCGCGATTCTTCCTTGATTACAGATGGAGGGGGTTATTCAGAGGCCCCGAA
>JAJRRS010000020.1 GCA_024279275.1 Planctomycetota bacterium
CGCGTGCGCCAGAGGACCCCATCGAAATACTCGAAGTTCAGCGAGACTAAACCGTTCGCGACGCGATCGACCACGCCGCCCTTGTCGTCTGGCACGTTCCACGTCGGGTCGGTCCGCTTGGTTAGCGCCATCCCCGAGCCGACGGCTGAATCCACAAGCATAAACTCGACTTCATGCACATCGGATTCGGGTTGGCCCGGGCGGATTATTTTATGGCTAACGGTAAGCAGCCGAAGGCTGTCCGCGTCGAACCCACCGATTTGTTCGTCTTCGCCAATAAATAAAACCGCATCATTTTCACCCGGACGGTAAGCGTTGGCGACCGCGGTCACGATGGCGTGGATCGCCGCGTCGGCGTCGGCCTGGATCAACTCGCGATCATCGACCCGCGCCCTCGCGCCGCTGACCTGCCACATGATCGTCCCCGAGGACATCACGATCAGGCCGATCAGGGCCGAAACAATCACCAACTCGGCAAGGGTAAAACCGGCGGCGCGATGATGCGCCGCGCCATGCGATCCCTGTCTCATCGGGCCGGGTTGTGACGGTATCGGTGTCAAAGGTCGTACCAACTCCCAGCCGTGTGCTGCGCCTCGGGGGGGTCCTGGAACTGTGTGTAGCCGACGACGGACGACGTTCTCTTACCACTTAGCCAATGGATGGTGACCTGTACGTCATAGAGGCTGCCGATGGATTCTTCTTTGATCGTTGCAGACCAGGTGAATCGTGTATCCAGTTCGCCACGCAGCGGCCCCTCGCGCAGCAGCCGTGCGGGGCCGACCATGTCGATGCGTGTCATCACCTCTTGAAGCCAACCGGCGGCGAGCCGTAACTCTTCACCCCGCCGTGCTGCGGCACCCGCCTGGCTTACCGCCGTCACAATGGTTGCCGAAAAGAGCGCCAGGATCACCCCAGCCAGCAGGCACTCCACAATCGTGAAGCCTTGATCCCGCGCTCGGCTGTATCCAACGTGCCTACGCATCGAGGTCCTCCCGCATGTTCAGCGTCTGGTTGACCGCCCGATTAACCCGCTTCGCCCTGCCGGTGTTGGGTTCGATCAGGATGGACCATGTGCGTCGATCGTCGGTGAGTTGGATCACCGCCGCGTCCGCTTCTCCGGTCGGCTGGAACGTGATAACGTGACCCTCACCACCGTCGGCACCTTCGATTAACACCTCGGCAAACCGCACACGCAAGGGCAAGTTCGTCGCCTTCCCCGCACCCCCGCGCAACACGGTATACGCCTCTTGCTTGTCGGGATCGATCGACGCAATCTCTAACCGGTAGCCGGGCTTGCCACCCCCGGTTCCCCCGGCCCCTCCACCCTTCACGATCAATACAACGCGACAGGCTTGCTGGTGTGTCACCGCGTAATGACGCGCGTAGCGCATCGCGATGTGCAGGCGGCGCGCCGATTCATCCAGCGTCGTCTTCCCGGCGGACCCGTGAAATGACGAGACAGCTAACCCCGCCAACACGCTTATCACGGCGGCGACGACCAACAACTCGATCAAGGTGAATGCGTTGTGTTTCATTCCCAGTTGGTGACGTCCGCTTGCTCGCCCTCTCCGCCTTCCTGCCCGTCCGAGCCGGTGCTGTAAAGGTCGTAGGCGCCGTGTTCGCCGGGGTATCGGTAGACAAACGGATTGCCCCACGGGTCTTTCAGGTGCTTGGCCTTGAGGCTCGGCGGGGTCCACTGCTCAGCGGGGATATCCCCGGGCTTGGTGACCAATTCCTCCAGCGATTCGGGGAAGCGGCTGTAGTCCTGGTAGAACAGGTTGACCGCGGTTTCGATGTTGCTGATTTTCTGCTGGGCGACCGCCTTCCTGGCCTTCCCGGCACGCCCTAAAAAGGACGGGATAACCAACGCCGCCAGCACACCGATCACAATCACCACCGCCATCATCTCGATGAGCGTGAAGCCCCGGGCGGCTGAGCGTGTGGATGCGTTTTTTAGTGTTGAGTTCATCAAGGTGTTTCTCTCTTAATCAATGGTGGTTTCCTACGCGGCACCTGCGAAGTCCATGGTCATGATCGGCAGCAGCGCCGAGGCAAGGATGAACGCCACAAACAACGCCAGCACAAGGATGATGACAACCGGCACAACCGTCATCACGCGATCCAACGCCTCGGCGGTTTCCTTGTCGTATGAGTCGGCGGTGCCCATCAGCATCTGATCCAGCTTGCCGGTGCGTTCGCCCATAGCGATCACCTGGATCAGCAGGTGCGGGAACTGCCCGGTGTCGCGGAGTTGGTCAGCAATGGATTGTCCACGCACGATCCCGGCGATCGCCTCGTCTAGTGCGCAAGACAAAACCTCGTTCCCCAGCGTGTCTCGAACGATCGTCATGGCCTCGACGATCTGGATGCCCGACGCGGTCAGCGTGCCCAGTGTCCGAGCGAAGCGTGCAACCGCCACACGCCGTACCGCTGTACCAACAACCGGGAGCTTTAATTTCCAACGGTCGATCGTGAAGTGCCCGCCCGGCGTGCGCGACCAGCGAAAGGCCAGCACCGACGCCACCACGACCGTCAACGCGATCAACAACCCCACCGGGGAGCGCGCTGTAGAAACAGTCGCCATGAGGATGCGGGTCGGCAGAGGCAGTTGCGAGCCGGTCTCCGCGATTGTTTCCATGAGGCGTGGCATGATAAACAGCACGATGACCAGCGTGGAAATCATCGCCAGCCCAACCACGATCAACGGGTACACCGCGGCCGACCGCATTTTTTCACGGATGTCCTGGTCACGTTCAGCGAAATCCGCCAGCGATGCCATGATCCTGTCGAGCGCGCCGGCGGCCTCCCCGGCACCTGCCATGGACACCTGCATGCGTGAAAAGACCTCGGGGTGTGCACGCATCGCCTCGGATAATGACTCGCCGGTCCGCACACGCTCAGCCAGGTCGCCCGCCAAGTCGCGCAAGGCCGGCGTTTCCGCCTGCTGTTCTACAACCTGCAATGCCGTCAGCAGCGTCAACCCCGCACCCAGCGCGACAGACAGTTGTCGCAGCATCGATGTGCGCGCCCGTGCCGACACACGCCGAGTTGCGAATAGCGAACCGATCGACATGCTCTGATCGGGCGATCCGGTTTCTTCCCGGGTGTTGATATCGGTGACCAGGCTGCCGCGTTCAGTCAACAGCTCGATCGCGCGGGGCCTGCTGGGCGCACTGACCACCCCGGCGACCTTTTCCCCACCTGTCGTCAGTGCTGTGTATTGAAACTCTGGCAACGTTACTATCCATGGAATGCCCGACCCACACGGGTCATGGGTACTACCCCTCCTGAGTCACACGCAATACCTCCGAGATAGTCGTGAGTCCCGCTGCGGCCTTGCGGTATCCGTCCTCAGCCATCGGCACATGCCCCTCGTCCGCCGCAGCCGATATCTGTGACGACGACGCACGCCGACCGATCGCGTCGCGCACCGCGTCGTCTACATACAGCAACTCAAAAATACCCATCCGACCACGGTAGCCCGTCTGCCGGCAATCCCGGCAGCCCGCTCCCTCGTAAAACGTCGTGCCGTTGGCCCGGTGGCCCATCCGGCGAAGCACCGACTCGTCGAGCCTGGCTTCTTGCTTACAAGACGGGCAGATGCTGCGGACAAGCCGCTGGGCCAGCACCGCACGCAGCGACGACGCGATCAAAAACGGCTCGACCCCCATGTCGATCAACCGGGCGATCGCGCCGACCGCGTCGTTGGTGTGCAGCGTCGAGAACACCATGTGCCCGGTCAACGCCGAGCGGATGGAGATGTCAGCCGTCTCGCGGTCGCGGATCTCGCCGACCATCACCACGTCCGGGTCCTGTCGCAGAATCGCACGCAGCCCATCAGCAAACCCCAGCCCGCGCTTGGGGTTGACCGGGATCTGATTAACACCCTCCAGCCGATACTCCACGGGGTCTTCAATCGTGATGATCTTCAATGCGGGCGAAAAAATATGGTTCAACGAGGCGTAGAGGGTCGTGGTCTTGCCGCTGCCGGTCGGGCCGGTGACTAATATGATCCCGTGGGGACTCTGCAACAGGTGTTTGTACTGGTCGAGTTGCCGCTCGGGCAGGCCCAACGCGTCCAGGCCGAACAGCGCGGCGGTGCGGTCGAGGATTCGCAACACGATACTTTCGCCGTAGACCGTGGGCACGGTGGCGACACGCAGGTCGATCTTGCCCCGTGGCGTGTCGAAGTCGATGTGCCCGTCCTGAGGAACAAAACGTTCGGCGATATTCATCCCGGCGATGATCTTCAGGCGTGACGTGATCGCCGATTGCAGGTGCTTGGGCGGCGGGGACATCTCGTGCAACAGACCATCGATCCGGTACTTGACCTTCAATTCCTTCTCGAACGGCTCGACATGGATGTCGCTGGCCCGGGCCTGGATCGCTTCATGGATAATCAGGTCGACGAGGTTGACGACGGTTGGCTCGCGGGCCAGTTCGGTGAGATGCGCGGTGATGTCGGCAGGCGCGTCGATGCTCGCCTGCGTGTCGCCATCATCGAGATTGGCGATCATCCTGGCGACGTTCGAGCCGTAGGCCCGATCGATCGCCTCGATCAGGTCTTTTTCCTCAGCAAAGACGGGGTCGATCGCCTTGCGTGTGAGCAGCCGAACCACGTCCAGAGCCTGGCGGTCAAACGGGTCTGCCATCGCAAGGCGCAGCCGCCCATTATCCACCGCCAACGGCAACATGCGGTACTTGGTCGCGACCTCGGCGGGAAGCAGGCCTACCGCCTCAGGCTGAGGGGGCGTTTCCTGCAACTGGACTTGGGCGATCTGCCGTTGAGTGACCAGAGCACGGCGGATGCAGCGGGCATCGGTGTAGCCCATGTCTTGAAGCACCTCGCCCAGCCGACCGCCCCGATCCGCCTGCAACTTCAGCGCCCCATCGAGTTGGACCTCGGTGATTGATCGGTTGTCTAAGAGCAACCGGCCCAAGGGTGTTTCATGTTTGCGACCATGACGACTCATCGGGGCAACCCCCTTATCTATTCACGCTGTTTACTTCACATTCGCGAGCCTCGAAACACACGGCAGACAGCAGGCTCCGCCCGAAAATTATTGCCGCAAACACCTGACCGGATTCAACTTACAGCACCAATCGCAACCCATTCATACTAGCAATATCTACTGACATTGCAAGGGTTTCCGCCAGTCACAAACCACCCCGGGGGAGCGTCCAGAGGCGATTCCCTCAAACCCTGGGGGGGCAGCCTATCTACTTATATAGACGCTACCAAACAGGATATGTTTCACCGCAACCAGCCCTTGAGCCTACAGACCGCATAAAACCTCACCCACCTACTCCGACCGTCGGGGGTGACGGTTCATAGAAGGGCAAAATCGCCCGAATCCGTGCTGAAATCAACGAAACAGCCCGCCCGTGTCACCCTGTAAGCCCTTCACCCCACCCCGCCGCACCCGTTAAAAACCCCACGTTTCCAGCCGGCTGTACCCCCTGCCCAAATCACGCGGAGTCTCAAGCAGGTCGATCACCGGGGGACCGGGGGGATGAGCAGGCTCCCATGAGCTGTGCCTGGATCAGGCCCAAGAGAATCGCTGGCAATACACCATCCCGGTTTCACGTTATCTTAATGGCTCTCTGGCTTAATCAGGCTGTGGTGCGCCTGTAGATCTACACTTAGGATCGGTAATAACCCGGCCGATCCGCTTGCCGTCAACAATGTGTCCAATGAGTAACCCAAGCACATACCCTCGATCCAGGCAAGCCGCTGCTTGGGGCGGGTGCGTCCTGTTTGCGTTGCTGATAGCCGGGTGTACGCCGGGAGACTACCGGCGGAAGGCGGACCGTTATGTCGATGGGATCATCGAGGCGAAACAGCTTCAGGCGTTTGGCCGCAACGAGCCGTTCACGATCGAGAAGCCTGCGGACACGCTCCGTCGTCGATTGATGGAGGCACAGAAGCTGGCGCGATCGCACGCGGCATCACTTGGGGCAACAGACCTCGAGCCGATCGAGCATTGGCCCGACGACGATTACCTCGAGCTGGGTGTGGGCAAGTCCGACGGGTTGCTTGTCATCGAGCCGGGCGTTGCGCTCAGGCTGACCCTGCGCGATGCGCTGCGTGTGGCGGCGGGGAACAGCCGGGACTACCAGACTCAAAAAGAAAACGTCTACCGGGCGGCGTTGGCGCTGGACCTGGAACGCGACGCGTTCCGCTCGACATTCACCGCAGTCACCAGCACCGACACCAGCTACAACCCCGGCGTCGATCCCGCAGTCTCGGGCATCGACTCCAACACGAGACTCGGTATCACCCAGCGATTCAAGAACGGCATGACCCTCACCGGGGCCATTTCGTTGGATGTGGTCAAGCTGTTGTCGCAGGATCATTCGTCAAGCAATGCGCTATCGGCCGACACCTCGGTGGAGATCCCGCTGCTGCGCGGTTCGGGTCGGCACATCGTTGCTGAGCCTTTGACCCAGTCAGAGCGGGATGCGCTTTATGCGATCTACACCTTCGAGCGCTTTAAGCGGACATTCGCGGTCAATATCGCCAGCGATTACCTCGCGGTGCTGCAGCAGATCGATCGGGTAAAAAACGAAGTGGACAACTACAAGGGCCTGGTCCTGACCGTCCGACAAGTCAGGCGAGAATCCCAAGCGGGTCGGCAGTCACAGATCGAAGTCGATCGTGCGCTGCAGGACGAGCTGCGCGCCAGGCAGCGATGGATCTCGGCACAGCAGTCCTACGAACGCAGGCTGGATTCGTTTAAGGTCACGCTGGGTTTGCCGACCGATGCGGATATCGAGTTGGATCGTGACGAGCTAATGCGCCTCGCCGACGGCGTGCGGGCTTCGTTGCCGTCGCGCCGTGACTCGCTGACTACGACCCAGGAAGCGTTGCCCGCCGATGCGCCGGTAACACTGGTGATCCCCAGCCGCGAGGGGGCCGGCCCCATGGAATTGGAAGTGCCGGTCGCTACGGACCTGGCATTAAAAAACCGGCTGGACCTGCGCATCGCACAGGGTGAAGTTTATGATGCGCAACGCCGTGTCGTGGTGGCAGCAGACGCCCTGCGCGGGGAGCTGACACTGCTTGGCCGAGCATCCGCGGGCCAGAGCCGATCACTCGCCTCGGCTGGCTCCCCCGACTCCTTCGATCCACGGTTCGACGAAGGATTCTATGACGCCCTTATCACCATCGACCTGCCCATCGAACGGACACGCGAACGAAACGCCTACCGCATCAGCCTGATCAACCTGCAGCGGGCGGTCCGCGACCTGCAATCATCAGAAGACCAGGTGAAGCTGAGCGTGCGTAACATCCTGCGTGACTTGCTGGAGTTCCGCGAGTCGCTGCACATCCAGGCCGGGGCTGTGGAACTGGCTAAGGACCGGGTCCGCAGCACTAATATGCTCCTCCAAGCCGGGCGGGGCAGCATCCGAAACGCCCTGGACGCCAAGGACGACCTGGTCCAGTCGCAGAACAGCCTGACCGCGGCACTGGTGAGCTACCTGATCGCGGAGCTTGAGATTCAACGCGACATGGGCGTGTTAGAAGTCAACGAACAGGGGTTGTGGCAGACGTATAATCCCAAGGAGCTTTCCGATGACAGCAACACTAACAACAGCGAGTAAAGCCAACGGTCGACGGCAGGCCGTGCCTTGGTGGCGCACCTGGCCGGCGCGCGGCGGCGCGATCGTCGTCATCGCCTTGGGCGCATGGTTATTCAACGGGATGCTCGGCGGCGATAATCTATCCGACGATGGGCCGATCTACACCGCCACCAAAGGCCCCTTAACCATCCACGTCACCGAGTCCGGCACGATCCAGGCACGCGAACAGGTCGTCATCAAGAGCGAAGTCGAGGGCCAGACCACCATCATCTGGCTTATCGAAGAAGGCAAACACGTCAAGCAAGGCGACCTCCTGGTCGAACTGGACGCCAGCAAGCTCGAAGATAATCTGGTCGATCAGCAGATCCGTGTACAAAATGCGAATGCCTCGTTCGTTCGCGCCCGGGAGAACTTGGAGATCACGCGCAGCAAAGGTGAAAGTGACATCGCCAGGGCCGAGCTTGATTACGAGTTTGCCATCGAGGACCTCACGAAATATCTCGAGGGCGAGTACCCAAAACAGCTCGACGAGATGAAGGCGAAGATCAAACTCGCTCAGGCCGACCTGGGAGATGCGGAGAAGACGTATACATGGTCGGTGACTCTGCATGAAGAGAAATACATCTCCGAAGCCGATAAGAACCGCGACGAGCTAAGGCGTGACCGGGCGAAACTCGACCTGGACAACGCCCAGGCAGACCTCAACCTCCTGGAAAAATTCACCTACAAGCGACGTGTGCGTGAGTTAGAAAGCGACGTCGATCAGAATCAGATGGCGTTGAGCCGTGTCAACCGCCAGGCGTTGGCCAACGGGGTACAGGACGAGGCCGACCTCCAGGCGAAACAGTCCGAGTTGAAACGACAAAAAGAAAAACTGACGAAGATCCAGGACCAGACCCGCAAGACCAAACTCTACGCCCCCGCAGCAGGGATGGTTATCTACGCCACCACCGGGCAGGGCAGCCGACGCGGTAATGACGAGCCTCTCGAAGCAGGCCGCATGGTCCGCGAACGCGAGGAACTGATCCACCTCCCCACCGCCAACTCCATGCTCTTGAATATCAAGATCCACGAGTCCAGCCTCAAAAAAATCCAGATCGGCCAGCCCGTCCGTGTCACCATCAACGCCCTGCCCGGAAAAATCTACTGGGGCAAGGTCGCCAAGATCGCGCCTCTCCCCGACGCCCAGAGCTTCTGGCGCGGCAACCCCGACCTCAAAGTCTACAACACCGAGATCTACCTCGACGGTGAACTCGACGGCGTCCGCACCGGCATGACCTGCAAAGCTCAGATCATCGTCCAGCAACTCCAGGATGCCCTCTCCGTCCCGGTTCAATCGGTCATCCGTGTAGCGGGCAAACCCACCGTCTATGTGAAAAAAAGAGGCGGGGCCGTGCCCGTCACCGTCGAGCTTGGACTGGATAATAAGGATTACATCCACATCATTTCGGGCTTAACCCAGGGCGACCGCGTGCTGACCAACCCACCGCTAAATAAAGCCGGCGGAGCCGTAGCGGGTGCTGGCAAAGTCGATACGGCCCAGGAGAATCACGCCACGCAAACGCCATCCCAAAACACTGATTCATCTAAAGGCCCCGGCGCACAGTCTGCGCAGCGTGAGCATCGCCCCGAACAAGCCAAAGACAACAACGCCGGCGACGAACGTGCTAAGCCAACCCAGGAACAGATCGCCAAGATGCGCGAACGGATGAAAAACATGACCCCCGAAGAGCGCGAAAAGATGCGCCAACAAAGACAGCAGCGCGGGCAGGACCGAAACCCCACCGGCGGCGAACAGAAGTAGCATGACAGACTCGCCACTTCATCACACATCCTCACCCGATGACAATGCCCAGGCCACTCCCGGGGGCATGGCCACCCCTGCGCAACACCCACGCCCGCTCATCGAACTAACCGACCTGCGCAAGACCTACCAGATGGGGGATCAGCAGGTCCATGCACTCGCCGGGGTCAATCTGCAACTTGGCCGGGGCGAATTCTGGGCCATCCTCGGCGCCTCCGGCTCGGGCAAGAGTACGATGCTCAACGTGTTGGGCTGCCTGGACCGCCCGACCTCCGGCACATACCGCCTGGAAGGTCAGGACGTCGCCGAACTCGATGACGATGCGCTCAGTGAGTTCCGACTGCGACACCTGGGCTTCATCTTCCAGAGCTTCAACCTGATCCCACAATTGACCGTGCGGGAAAACATCGAGCTGCCGCTTTACTACCTCGGCTGGGAAGCCGAACGCAGCGCCGACCACGCCGCTGTACTCGCCGAACAAGTCGGGCTTGCCGACCGCTTGGATCACCGCCCCAACGAACTCTCCGGCGGACAACAGCAGCGCGTCGCCGTCGCACGCGCGCTGGCCAACGATCCACCCGTCCTCCTGGCAGACGAACCCACCGGCAACCTCGACTCATCAACCAGTGGACAGATCATGTCGCTACTCGATGAGCTTAACCAAAACGGCAAGACCATCATCATGGTCACACACGAGCAGGACATCGCCGCCCACGCACAACACCGCCTGCACATGCGCGACGGCATCATCGACCGCATCGAGAGGGATACCTGATGCTGCGCAATTACCTGTCCCCCCAGATCCCCCCAACGCCGCGCTCTGAGCGCAGCGAAGACGCGGGCCTCCCCTTATTTAACCGCCACCCCCTCTCCCCGTTTAGCCGCCGCGGCCTCGCGGCGTCCCCCCTCCCGTGCAACACAACCACCCCCACCAGGGGACACGCCTGATGCAACCCTTCAAGCTATACCGCATGCTCCGCCTGGGCATCAAGAGCCTGCTGCTGCACAAGCTGCGCTCCGGGCTGACCATGCTCGGGGTGGTGTTCGGCGTCGGCGCGGTTGTTGCGATGCTTGCGGTGGGTGAGGGTGCCAGCCGTAAGGCGCTGGCCGAGATCAAGGCGCTTGGTTCCAACAACATCATGCTCAGTTCCAAACAGAACGCCGGCGACGAGGCCGCAAGCGGTAGCCGGTCGATGGTCAAAGCCTACGGCCTGTTCTACGACGACGAACGACGCATCCGCGAAACCTTTAGCGACGTCGAACGCACCGTCCCTACTAAAGACCTGCGTAAAAACGCCTTCTTCGGCGAACGCTCCATCGAGCTCCGCATCGTCGGGACCACCGCCGACTGGTTTGAGCTTGTCCCCCGTGATGTCGTCGCCGGCCGGGTCATGCTCGACCGCGACCTCCGCTCCTCCGCCAACGTCTGCGTCCTCACCGAGTCTGGCGCACGAAAACTCCTTGCAGCCAGCAACATCATCGGCGAATCGCTCCAGGTCGGGTCCGACCTCTACGAAGTCATCGGCATCGTCCGCAATGAATCCGCCTCAGGCGGTGGACGCACGCCCGACTCCGATGTCGATGCCTACATCCCCATCAACGTCGCCAAGGAGCGATACTCCGACCTCATGATCCGCCGCGCCTCCGGCTCATTCCAAGCCGAGCAGGTCGAACTTCACCGCATCATCATTGCGGTAAAAGATATCGACAAAGTCGAGTCCGTCGCCGCCGGGATCGACCGCATGATGCAACACTTCCACCCCAACGGGGACTACGATCTATTCGTCCCCCTCGCCGTCCTCCGCGCCGCACGCGCCCAGGCCAACATCTGGAAGTGGACACTCTTCTCCATCGCCGCCATCAGCCTCCTGGTCGGCGGCATCGGCATCATGAACATCATGCTCGCCAGCGTCACCGAACGCACCCGAGAGATCGGCATCCGACGCGCCATCGGCGCAAAGAAAAACCAGATCGTCGCCCAGTTCCTCGTCGAAACCGTCGTCCTCTCCGCCACCGGCGGATTCATCGGCACACTCGTCGGCCCAGCCATCGCTCAGATCATCACCTTCATGTCAGGCATCGACACCGTCGTCCCCCTCTACAGCATCCTACTCGCCGTCGGCATCTCCATGACCATCGGCATCGTCTTCGGCCTATACCCCGCCGTCAGAGCCGCCAACCTCAACCCGATCGACGCGCTCAGACACGATTGACCTTCACCTGTTAAACCATATTATTTTCCCCACCCGTTCGTTGACATAACCCGGAGCCTCGATTGGCCGGATCATCCAAAAAAGTCATCTACGCCGCCCTCATCGGCAACGCTCTGATCGCCGTGACCAAGTTTACCGCGGCGGTGATGACCCACAGCTCCGCGATGCTGTCCGAGGCGATCCACTCGCTGGTTGATACCGGGAACCAGGTGCTACTGCTCTACGGCCTGAAACGTGCCAAGA
>JAJRRS010000021.1 GCA_024279275.1 Planctomycetota bacterium
GTACATGAGCCTCTCCTGTATTCAAGGAAAGGCCCGATGGTCGCAGCAAGTTCAAGTTGATGCAGGTCATCTTCTCTTGCAGATCATTCGCTTGGCAACACTTATACGAAATCACGGCTCAAACGTTGGGACAGTAGTGAGTGTATGCTATAAATGGAGCGGCGGTAGTTATTGCTTCCAGGTACTCTGGGTGGCAGGATGATTATAGTAATTGGCGTTCAAAGATACTGTATGCAACGGTACAGTTGATTATCGGCTGCACTTTATTATTTGGTGCAGGGATTATTACGAGGTTTATAAAGTCGCTTCGTACACAAGAGAAATGAGTAGGAATGACGTCATCTGTCTACGCCGGCGCGATCGTCACCGTCAAGCCTCGGCGTGCGAACTGGTATTTATAAAGCTCGGCTCGTTCGCGGTGGGTGGTCAGGAGCATGGCTCGGCCTCGGGTGTGGGCTTCGATCATGCGGCGGACGGCGGCCTGGTTTGTTAGCGGGGTGAGTCGTTTGATGATGATGACCACGTCTTGCATGCCGTTGAGTTGGTCGTTGTGCAGGACGACTTTCCAAGGCGGGAGCAAGCCTGGTTTGAGCCTGGAGGTTCGGCGAGTGGGGGTCGGGGTTTGTGTCGCGGTGAGGGGCTTGCGGGTGTCGTCGGCGTGTTGATCTTGAAGATCGAAGTTGCTCTGCGAATTTTCTAAATGGTCGGCCACGGCTTTCTCCTTTCCGTCTAGACTTCCCTGACCGAAAGTATGGCTGGCCCTGATAGTGGGCTGGCACCATTGATCGCGTCCGTGCTGTGAATCGTGGCGGTCCCTGCGGGCGGCCGTCAACGCTCCTGCTGCTTCACATTATAGCATGCCGATAAAAAAATGGCGTGTGGCTCTATGGCATGGGATACGCGATTCAGGTGTGGGCGCTTTAAGATAGGTAAACTTTACATGCAACTGATTGGGTGTGCTGTCGTGGGGGATGCGGTTGCCGTGATTTACTATGGGAACGCCGAATAACTCTTTACGGGCGTGAGTCTGTATAGCCACGGCAGCTAAAGCAGCCTCCGCCGGGGTGGTTCAGAATGCCCTGTGGGTCTGGTTGCGGTGAAATCCACTTTTTTGGAGCGGGGTTAGTGTTTTAGTTTGTTGAGTTATTAAAAGTGCTTCCCAAAGGCGGATCGCTTGGGTAGACTAAGTGAGTCTTTATCTTGGGGGGCAGAAGGTGTGGGGGGAGTCTTCAAGGGTTGGGTGGTACATACTGCGAGCATGTCGGTCGTGAGGGTGAATGGAATGGGACGGTGTCTGGCCACGGTTCACATCAGAGCCGGGGTGGCGAGGGGCGGAAATCACAGGACAAGATACGAACGCGGAGGGTGCGGCGCACACGGGTATGCGGAGTTGTTCTGCGCCTGCAATGGTCGGCGACTCGGATGCGATGGCGGCATTGCGATCGCGTGTTGGGGCGGTTGCGCAGCGTCGCTGCACGGTGTTGATCCAGGGGGAGACAGGGACGGGCAAGGAGTTGGTTGCTCGGCATATTCATGCGGGGAGTCTGTGTGGCGGTGGGCCTTTTGTGCCGGTAGATTGTTCGACGCTGCCGCAGACGTTGTTCGAGTCGCAGATGTTCGGGCATGTCAAGGGCGCGTTTACCGGGGCGCAGCAGAGCACGCTGGGCTTTATCCGATCTGCGGAAGGCGGGACGCTGTTTTTGGATGAGATCGGGGAGTTGCCGTTGGCGGCGCAGGCTAAATTGCTTAGGTGTATTCAGGAGCGGGTGGTTGTGCCGGTCGGTGCGACTAAGCCGATCTCCGTGGATGTGCGGATCATTGCGGCGACGCACCGAGATCTGCGCGAGATGGCGGATGGGGGGACGTTCCGGGAAGACCTTTATTACCGTATCGATGTGGTCAAGATCAAGACGCCGCCGCTGCGTGATCGGGTGGAAGATATCGCGTCGCTTGTTCGGCATTTCATCACGGAGCTTGCTGAGTTGTACGGCGAGCAAGACAAGCGGATCGGCGCGGGTGTGATCGAGACGTTGTGCCGATACGGTTGGCCGGGGAATGTGCGGGAGTTGAGCAACGCGATCGAGCATGCGTATATCTTGAATATGAGCGACGAGATCGTTCTGGGAGACCTTCCCGGTGCGGTGACGCTTGCACGGGCGGGCTTAGAGAGTGCGGTTCAAGGCGTGGCTACACTGGAGCAGGTTGAGTCGGAGTTGATCGCTCGGGCACTGCGTGCTGTGGGTGGCAACCAATCCAAGGCATCACAACTCATCGGGATCGAACGTCATCGGCTTCGGCGGAAGATCCTACGCTACGGCCTGGAGTCATTGACTCAACCCAAACACCGCTGACGCGAGTTACATTACAAGACATTTAATTTTATCACCCGTAATCTATTTAGATGCGTGTTATCGCGTGCCTGTGTAGCGGTATGAAACGCGCCGGTTGGTACAAATCGCGCCAATGTGATGTAAGTGATGAGTGTGGTTGAAGCTGGCAGAGTAGATGCATTTGTCATGGTACAAATCGCGCCAATTGGTTTTGGTTCTTCAGTTACGCGGTGGATATGAATCATAAACCGTAACCGTGACGGGCTGACGACTTACAACAATTTTCAGAATACTGTTCGTTTAGGCACGGGCTTCGCTTAATGCTGGGTGGTTACGCATTAAGGCAATCAAGTGGAGTCCGAGATGATCTGTGTTCCTCACAACCCTGTTCTTCTGATAACACCTGCCGACGGTCGTGATGCCAGCGAAGCAGGGCAGGCCAATGAGCCTTGGTTAGTAGCTCGTGTTCAGAGTGTGGGGGATGCGTTGCGCCAGGTGCGGATGCACAGGCCTCGTGTGCTGGTCCTGGACATATCAATGCTGCGGGATCGCTGCAGTGAGATTGATACGTCGTTGCGGATTATTTACGAGGTTCGGCGTCGGGTTCCCAAGCTGCCGATAGTTGTGTTTGGTGTTGCCGACGATCCATCGATAGAGCAGGCGGTGCGCAGGCAGGGGGTGACGGTGTACCTGCCGATCAGCGATGACATCGGACACATCGAGGCCCGGCGTCATATCCAAAGGCTGCATCCCCGCGATGGGCCTAACCATTCACACGACCCGCCGCGTAGCGGAGTGCCGCCACGGTGAATCGAGACCTGAATGCTCTACGAAAAACTTATGACAAACTTTGGAATCAGTCTTAATAACGGCCATTAAATACACAATCCGCCGCACCGACACACGGTCCGGCGACCAACAAGGGGGAGGAGATACATCATGTGCACTCTATTAAAAACGACAACCGGACAGAATAATCTTCGTCAGACCAGTGGTGAGCAACTGTTGCTGTTAGCGGTGTTCGGGCCTTCGTATCTGAAGCGTCAGATTGACCAGGAACTGGACCGCCGTGCATTAACCGGGGTCGCTGGCGGCAAGGGCGTTGTGCCTCATCCGACCGCGATGTACTGCGGCTTCGGTGGGTATGCCGCGTAATGAGGGGGTGGGTTGTCTGGCGGTGTGCTGGAAACCAAGACGAGATTGTGTTGACCTGATTCTCTTCTCGCCCCCGTCGTGTCCCTCTCCGGTCACTTGGGAGGTGATGCAACGGGTGTGATGACATCGGTCGGTGCATCGAACTGTAGGAAAAAATCGTTGGTGGTCAAGAGCCGGCGATGAATAGGAGCGTCCGTTATCAAATATCTACTGAATGCGAAAACGAATCTATCGACATACACCCTTACGAATGAAAGGAACGAACGATGAACGCTTTAACTTCAAGATTGAAATTTACGCCCATCCTCACCTTGGCGTTGCTGATGATGTGCAACACCGCTTTGGCTCAGGGGACCGCGACAGGCATGTTCACCTCACACTTTGTCGATCCCGGGCCGGTCGTACTCATCGGCGATGCAATCAGTCCGATTCCTATCGACCTGGACCCCACCGGAGCGCCATGGTCCAAGAGTATCACCGACCCCGGTGGGGTGATTACCAACCCGGCGGGTGAGTTGTTGACCATGATCGAAACGATTCTGAACGTCGGGACCGAGCCTTGGCTCGATTGGCATGAGCAGATATTGCCTAATGCGACGGGCGTGTCATCCAGCAGTTGGATCAGCGTGAAGCTCTCAATCAACGGCACACCGATCGGGTTTAGCGATATGGGCCTGGGCACGGGGAACCTTTGGCTGGACACGTTCTCGCAGCCGGTGTTGCCTGGTGACATCTTGGAGATCATCAAAGAGGTCGAGGTGTTTCCCCTTTCACCGGGTTCCACTGGGCCGATCCTGAGGATTCAGGAATACCCGACACCCGAGCCTGCAAGCGCGGCTTTGATAGGAATCGGTTCGCTGGTGTTATTCGGAAAGAGACGATCGGCTAAGTGACGCCGCACGGAACTTCCCGTCGGCACACATGAAGGTGTGTCGGCGGCTTGGAACGACGAGACATTAATCATTACCCATTTGTTACGAAGGGATCTCTTATGAAACGCTTGATGAAAACAACTCGGTCAGTTTGTATGGCCGGGGCCTTATTGACGGGGAGCGCGCAGGCCTCGTTGATTACTACCTCCGCACCGCTTGGGCCATCGACGGTGATCGACTTCCAGCAGTTCAGTTCGGTGGTATTTGCCAGCGCTGTGCCGATACAGGTCGGTGCCACCGTGGGTGAGGACGTGGAGGTGTTCGGTCTGGGCACATTTGATTCCTATGTCGGGCCTATCAGCTACAGCCTTGGTGGCAACGGGCAATGGCTCACCAGTGCCGACGTTAACTTCCGCAGTGCTTACCTACCCGTTAGTTCTTCCCTGGCGATGGAGTTCGTTTTCAATACAGGTCCGGTGCGCGGTGTTGGGGGCTTCATGAATTACGCACCAGGGTTTGGGCCTGTCTTGATCGAGGCCTACGACGCCGGCGGGATTCTTTTGGAAACTTACGACCTCACCACCGCCGCCGCGATCAATACGGCATCAAACTCGATCAACCAGGGCGCGTTCCGTGGGATCCTGCGTGCGGCCCCTGACATTTCCAAGTTCCGAATCACCGCCAGTTTCGCGGTAATGGACAATCTGACTTTCACCCGTGTCCCCGAGCCTGCGTCGCTGGCACTGTTAACTCTCGGCGCGGCTGGCATCGGGATCAAACGTCGATAGGGACGAGGTCGAATTACTCATTCACTGCTCACAATTAATACTACGGATAAAGGAAAGATTCATGACTACCAAACAACTACTTAGCGGCGTCGGTGTGACAGCCTTGGCACTTTCGTGTGGCGGCACACTGCAGGCAGGCGAAATTACTGCGTTTACCCCGTTCCCCGGCATCAATTCTATCGCGGGGGTTATCATCAGTCCGCTTGCAGCTCCGAATAACGACGATGTGGCCGGGACGTCGCCGAACGATCTGTTCGTTACGCAGAAAGACTACATCGCGATTGGTGCGGTTGACATTGTTTTCGATGTCAAGCCAACCGGCGGCGTCACCGAGTACTCGATCCGTGAAGGCGTAAGCAACTCTACCGGGGTCGACTGGTCGGGGTACACGATCCAACTAGGTTTTGGAACGGGGGCTGACTTCGTGCTATCTACGCCGGGTGACGGGCTTGATTTTGACTCGCCGGACTATAATTCCCCTCTGGATTTCACGGTATTCTTCTCGACCGCCATCAACACTACGGAAGACGAAATAGTTGCAAGCGGGGGCGTATTCCCTAACGGGATGTTCAGCATTCCATACTTTCTCTTCTCCATTGATGTGCCTGACGGCATCAGTAAGTTCACGCTTCGGCAATTCCCCACGGCTGTGCCGGAACCGATGTCGGCTTCAATGCTGGCGATGCTCGGCGTGGGCGCTCTGACCCGCCGGGCAAGGAGGCGAACGCAAGCAGTGTAAGAAACGCTCCTCCTGTTAGGTCTAACGACATCGTTGTATCCGAACCCTATACCTTGAAATAAATAACTAAGGATTAATACTATGAAAAACCAACACCGGCTCCAATCGACACTCATCGCAACGTTCGCCCTCAGTCTGACTTACGTGGCAGGTATGCCACAAACCGCACAAGCCTACTTAGGCGGGTTTGAGGGTGTGGATGGTTATGGCTCCTTCCTTAACGAAGTATCCACGACTAACGCTGGGGCGCACGGCGCGAATGCAGGCGGCGGGACACTTACCACAATCCCGGTGAACACCGGGCTGTGGGTCAAGCTTCAAGGGCCGGTCTTCCCGACGCCCGGCACCGCTGGTGGCGTAGCGTATGCGACCGGGCATCAGAATGTAGATCGTTTAAACCCCGGTACCTCGGCTCAGGCCCTGGTGATCACCACCAACGCCGACGGCTGGGGCGGTAGTGCTCAAGAATATTCCTATTCCGTCGATACGTTTGACCTGGGCGGTGCGAATCCGTTGACGACCGGCTCGGATACGATCGACATTTCTTTCTGGTCGTGTGCTCAAATCGTTGGCTCAACCAACCCCGCCTCGGGTCTCGGCCCAGGAACGATCGGCGATACCGTTTCGTTCTACGACAGCAGCGGCAACCTTGGATTCAGCGTCGGCTACCGTCAGCCCGGCACAACGACCGACTTCGCCGCCATCAACGTCGGCTCATGGGTGCAATCGACCGTTGCGGTAAATCCCACCACCTATCACCGATGGGACATCACCCTGGACCTGCTTAACGACACGGTTTCGATCGACATCTTCGAGGCGGGGACATTGACGAACCTGGTCTCCGGTGCGCCGTTGGTCAACAACATGAACAACTTTTCCGAGATGCGGTTTGAGAGCACCGCTGGCGTCAACAACGCCAAGATCTGGTCGTTGGACGACTTTGAGATGGATATCCGTCCCGTACCCGAGCCTGCGTCGTTGGCGCTGTTTGCTATGGGGCTAGGTGCGCTGACCCGGCGTCGTCATCAAGCCAAGTAACTCCTACCTGATAATCAATTTTCAGTTCTTACTACTTCACAATTTCAATCTCGAAATACCAAATTAAACCAGGAGCCTCATCATGTCATCACGCAATCTATTCACCACCCTGTTCGCAGCCTCCATGTTCGTCAATGTAACCAGCCAGGCATATGCCGTACCGACGCAGATGGTCAACATCGACACGCCGCAGTGCGACACGCTGTTCATCCCCGACGATGTCCATGAGCTTGGCGATGTCGGGGTGTTTCCCGCAGATGAGGCGCTGTTTGCAACGAATCTAGGCCAAACATCGGGTAGCGCTTGCCAGAGTTCTGATGATCCGGTCGTCCCGAATGTTGTGGTTGACATAAGAAACCTTTCCGGGATTGCATGGGAAGAGGTCTGGTACGTCGCCGATCCTGAAACCACGATTTCCAATTTCGATGGCGAGGCAAACGAAGTCCCGTTTTCACCGATCCAAGAGGCGTTTCGGATTGACAATGACGTCACCGATCCAGGCGGTGTCAACCACGCACTTATCTTTGAGAGCATGACCGCTGATGGTATCTGGGAAATCAACGAGACCTGGCAGTTCATCCTGCAGGATTATTCCAACCTGTCGGGCCTGTCAGCCAGCGACATCAATTCCATTGGCGTGGGCAACAACTCTCCTAACTTTGGGATCACAGACTCTTCCGGCAGCATCATCGCTATCACACAAGTCCCCGAGCCTGCGTCGCTTGCTCTGTTAACAATCGGCGCGGCTGTCATCGGAATCAAACGCCGATAGGGACTGGCTCGCAGCACTCATTCACTACTCTTAAAAATTGCTCCAGATGAAGGAAAGACCCATGATTACCAAGAAACTATTCACGACCTGCTTTGTCGGTGCGATGACGCTTTCGAGTGCTGCTTCGCTTCAGGCAGGCGAAATCACACTCATCAGTTGGTTTTCCGGGGTCGGCTCGGTCGCGGGAGAATTCATCTTCCCTCTGGTGGCCGCGAATAACGACGACGTGCTCGGGCAATCGCCGAACTTTCTATTGGTGACTCAGAAGGCATACAACGCCATCGGGCCGGTCGACCTGGAGTTTACAGTTGTGCCTTCGGGCGGCACGACCGAATATTACATTGAAGAGGGCGTCGATAATGGCACGGGGATCGACTGGAGCGGCTACCGGGTTGAGCTTGGATTCGGGGTGGGAGCCGATTTTGTGCCATCTCCCTCGGGCGACGGTCTTGATTTCGATTTCCCCGACCAGAACTCGGGTGCCGACTTCTCCACTTTCTTCACGGACCCGTTAATCGAGAACGAAGACGAATTAATCGCCTCGGGTGGGGTGTTCCCCGCCGGAGCCTTTACCACGCCGCCTTTCTTCTTCTCCGTTGATGTGCCCGACGGGATCACGTCTTTCACTATACGGCAGCAGCCCATCCCCGTGCCCGAACCCGTGTCGGCATCATTAGTCTCAGTGCTTGGCCTTGGTGCTCTGACCCGTCGTACACGGAGCCAATCATGAAACGCTATACAGCCTTTAGCATGTGTACCCTCATGGCACTGATGATCGCCAGCCCCGCGATGGCGCAGGGCACAGCGACCGGCCCGAGTACCGCGCACACAGCGGATAGCGCCAACCAGGCGGGGTATGCGGGTGGTCCCAACGATTTAATCAACGGGCCGGGTCCGTACCCGATCGATCTGGACGTCGGCGGACTGCCTTGGAGAAAAGCATTCGCAGCAGACCCGGCGACAGGCTACTTCTCAGGCGGCAGCTTTAATCTGTTCGAGGAGGTCATCAACGTCGGGACCGAGTCTTGGGACGGTTGGGTTGAAAACCTGATACCCGGTGCTATCGGTGCCGCGTGGTTAGGGGTCAGTGACATCCGGGTCAATGGCGTGTCCATCGCGTTCAACACCACGATCACCGGGTCGCTGCTGACTGTTGACGGGTTCTCGACTCTGGTATTGCCCGGCGACACACTCGAGCTGGACAAGCAAATGTTCACCACGGCCAACGTCATCGGCCCCGGCAATGCGGTGACACTGCTGTCGATTCAGCAGTTCCCCATCCCCGAGCCGGCGAGCGCGGCGCTGATCGGGCTTGGCGGGTTGATGGTCCTTGGTAAGAGGCGGGCGGATCGGTCGGTTGGCTGAATGATACTTTGCGCAACAACCCGTCGGTGTGTGCAGAGTGACGCGCTGGCGGGGGGGGCGAGTGTGGTGTTGATCAACGGGGCCTGCCTAGAAAATCCAGTTGGCAATCTTTGCAAACCCAACCGTCCGCCTTGATGATAACCACACACCCTAAATCGGCTCCCCGCATTCGCTGCATTTGGGTTCTGATATGCCTTTGAGTATGTAACCGCATTTCCGGCAGCGGGTTTCGGAGTCGGATGTGGGCTTAAGGATGAGGCGGTAGGCGGAGATTGCGACTAGACAGCCGAGTAACGCAAACGGCATTAGAAGAATTACTTGGAGGAGTAGGCGGCTCGACCAATTTAACACAAACTGCGGAGAGTGTTTGATGATCGTCATAGCCAGTATGTTTAACAATGAATAATACGATTCAGCGAAAGCGGCAAGCGTAGCTACGACCGCGCCAGCAACCGCCGCAATGCTCCACCTCGTAACCTCTCGCTTTGTTATCCGCATGGTCAATTCCCTTGTGCCGCCAAGTACCCATCGTTCAACTATTTGCCGTCCGCCTTGGAGAAGTTGGCGGCGAGGCGGTCGAGGCGAATATCTATGAGGTAGGCGTCGGACAGGATGATTATGGTAAACAAAAACCGCCCCAACAACCGAAGTCGAAGGGACGGCTTTCCGGGGGCGAGTTGATAGGCGGATTGTCAGCGGCGGGGCGGTCTGCGTCAAGAGCCGAGATCAATATAGACCGCATATAGCCAAGGGCGGATTAAGCGACCGTTTCCAGCGGGCGGATTAAAGGCGGAATAGGGCGGATTAAGACATGAAAAAACGCCTCTTACGTTATCGTAAGGGCGTTTTAATGGAGCCAGCCGGGCTCGAACCGGCGACTTCCTGCTTGCAAAGCAGGCGCTCTCCCAACTGAGCTATGGCCCCGAGGGGGAGTCAGTATATCGGCTTGGCGGGGGATGCCAAGTGAGTTAATAATAGCTTGGCCCGGCGGCCTGATTTCGCAGGGCGGCTTCGTAGCCTGCGAGGCTCAGGGCGGCGAGTATCAGCAGTGAAGTCAATGCCAGGCCAATCGCGGTGCGCTGGTGGGTGGGGCGGGAATTCACCCAGGGGATCGACGTGACCCATAGCCCAAGCGGGGCGACCGCCAGCATGCCCGCGACGATGTGGGGGGATGCGGCGTGCTGCATCTGCCAGGCGTAGTACCAGCCATAAACTAACAGCCCGAAGCTGGGAGGGAACATTATGTCCACCGCGCTGCGGGCGGATAGGGGGCGGGCGTTTCGGCCAAGGGTTGCCAGCCAGCCGCCGCCGATGGCTGCTGCAAGGGATGCGGTGAGTTGTCCGCCGGTGATGCTGCCCGAAGCGATGGTGGTCCCGCCGATTGCCCCGGCTGTCGCGCCCAGGACAAAGACGATCAAGCGACCGCCCCCGGATGTACCCCCGGATGCACCCCCGGCCCCGGATAATTTGTCGGATCGTTGTGCGTAGAGTTGAAGCACTGCCCATACCGCGAGCATGACGGCGCCGATCCCGCCGAGCCAGAGGCACTTTTCATTTGTTGTCCAACGGGTGAGTTGGCTCTGCATCAAGACGTACACCGTGCCGACAACTACGCACAAGCGCAGAAGCCAGTGAACGATCTGCGGGAGTTTGGGTATCGCGTTGACAAGACCTACAACCATCGCTGCTGGGAGTATTGCGATCAAGACCCAGTGGTGCGCTTCCATCGGCTTCCAGGGTGGCAACCCCAGCAACGAAAGCATGCCGACCGTGGCACCTAAACCGATCCCAAGGGACCAGCCGATGACGGGTAAGGCCGGGGGAGAAACCGGGGGAGAAACCGGGGGAAGAACCGGGGGGGAAGCCGTGGGCTGTGGGCTTGTTGGGTTGTCTCGACCGCGCACAAGCAGCCACACCGCCGCGGCGCCGATCAGCATCGGCAGCAGTAAGCCAAATGGGATCCAGTTCAGGTCTATCACTGGCGTATGGCCTCGAAGCTTACGGTCAGGGTGACTTCCTCGCCGACCATTTCGAGCATGTTGTCCATGCCGAAGTCGCTGCGGTTGATGGTGAAGGTGGTCTCGAACCCGATGCGGTAGTTGCCCCAGGGGTCGTCGCCTTCGCCGACTTTGAGCATCTGGACGGTGATCGGGTTGGTAACGCCGTGGAGCGTGATGTTGCCGGTGAGTTCGTAGCCGTCGTCGTTGGCGGTTGCTTGGGTGGACTCAAAGATGATCGTCGGGAATTGCCGGGCGTTGAAGAAGTCCGGGCCGCGGAGGTGGTCGTCGCGCTTGGCGTTATTGGTATCGACGCTGGCGGTTTGGACGGTGAATCCGAACGCCGCCTGTTCGCCGGTGGTGACCGAGCCAGCGATTTCGTTGAATCGGCCGTGCTGATTGCTGATATCCAGATGGCTGATTGAGAAGACGATGGCGGAGTGGGCGGGATCGACTTCCCACTGCTCAGCGGATGCGGAAGCACCGCCCGCACCCCCGGTTAACACAACCGCGGCGAGCAGGGCAAAATATTTGGTTACATGAGTCATGAAAGTCTCCTGGTTTGAGGTTATGGTTCAATGCGAGGCCCGCCCTTGGATATGAACCGTGTCCCGCCCGGTCCTATTCCCAAGGTTGCTGGTAGGATAGGCGGGTGTGCCGGGAAGGCAACAGGTTTGTTGGATTGTTGAAAAAAAAACAGGATGAGGAGCCATCGTATGAAGCGGAACCATCAAGCATGTCAACTTTCGGGATCACGGCTGGGCCTGCCGATGGCCCTGATGGTCGTATCCCTGATGCTGACCTCTTGCGGCAAGGCCTACTACGGGACGTGGGAAGCGTTGGGCGTTCACAAACGCGACATCATGGTTGACCGGGTTGAAAATGCTCGGGACGATCAGGAGGAGGCGAAGGAGCAGTTCGCCTCGGCACTGGAACAATTCTCCGCACTGTTCGAGTTCGATGGCGGCGAGTTGGAAGCCAAGTACAAAGCGCTCAAGTCTGAACTCGATGAAAGCGAGAAGCGGGCCGCTGCGGTGACCAGCCGGATCAGCTCGGTGGAGAGTGTGTCCGCCGCGTTGTTCGGTGAGTGGGAAACGGAGCTTGAGCAATACACCAACGCCAGCCTTCGATCCGCCAGTGAGAAACAACTCAAGGAGACACGAAAGAAGTACGACCAGATGATCGCGGCGATGCATCGGGCTGAGGGGAAGATGCAGCCGGTGCTGTCAGCGTTTCGTGACCAGGTGTTGTTCCTCAAGCACAACCTCAATGCCCGCGCCATCGCCTCGATCGAGGGGACCGCAGGGGAGTTGGAAACTGATGTTGCTCAGTTGATCGCGGAGATGCAGACGTCGATAGATGAGGCGGATGCGTTTATTGAGCAGATGGGGGTGGGGGAGTAGGTGTATTTTTCTCTGATGCAAATGGATCAAATCAAAGAATACCAACCACAGAGACTCAGAGGCACAGAGAGGAGGTTATCCGCAGATTTCGCAGATGAAGAAGGAGCAAGCCCAACCTGCTTCTCTGAAAATCGGCGTAATCGGCGTAATCTGCGGATACATCCTCATCCGTTTGTATCCGATGCATTCGAACAAAAATAGTTTAGACGTTGAAATACTTCGCCTCGGGGTGATGCACGATCAGGGCGCTGGTGGATTGTTCGGGGTCGATCTGCCAGTTTTCGGTGAGCTTGCAGCCGATACGTGACGGGTCCAGTAGCCTGAATAGCTTGTCCTGGTCGGACATTTCGGGGCAGGCGGGGTAGCCGAAGCTGTAGCGTGAGCCGCGGTACTTCTGGGTGAAGAGGTTGCGGATGTTGGGTGCGTCGTCGCCGTCGATGCCCAGTTCCTGGCGCATGCGTTTGTGCCAGAGTTCGGCGAGTGCTTCGGCGGATTCGACACTCAGGCCGTGGGTGTAGAGGTAGTCGGCGTAGTTGTTGTCGGTGAAAAGTTTGGCGGTCACTTCGCTGGCCTTGGGGCCGATGGTAACGCAGGACAAACCCAGCACGTCTTTGACGCCTGAATCGGCGGGGCGGAAGAAGTCGCTGATGCAGAGGTGCTTTCGACCGTCCTGCCGGGGGAAGCTGAACCGCTCGATTTCCTTGTCGTGATCGTCGGCGTCATAAACCACAAGGTCGTCGCCGTCGGCGTTGCAGGGGTAGTAGCCGTAGACGACCTTGGGCGTGAGGATGCCGTCGTCCTTCATCTGCTTCTTGAGTTTCTCGAACAAGGGTTCGATCTCGTCTTCTAATTGCTGCTCATATTCGGCATCGGTCTTTCGGCCTTTTTTAAGCTGCCATTGACCGCGGAACAGGGCGACCTTGTTGATGAACGGGTAGACCTGATCGATGTCGATATCGTCAATGACGCGGCTGCCGAAGAAGGGAGCGGTGGGGATGTTGGGAGCGGGGGAGACGGTGGGGCGTTGAACTGTAGAAACGGGCGATGAATCGCGCTCCACCGTTGCGGCGGCTTTGGCGCGTGCTTTTTGAGCCTGGGCTTTTTGTTCACTAGCTGCTCGCTTGGATAGCCTTGCCTCGATTTCAGTTTCCAGTTCGTCGGCCTTGCCGGACTTCATCATGTCCATGATGCGCAAGCCCTCGAAGGCGTCCTTGCCGTGGTACACACGGCCGTCATAGACCTCGCGTAGGTGGCTGTCGCAGTAGTGTTTACTCAGCGCGGCACCGCCTAAGAGAATCGGAACATCAATCGCCTGGTCGTTCAATTCTTTGAGGTAGTCTTCCATGACCATCACCGACTTGACCAGCAGGCCCGACAGTCCGATGGCGTCGGCCTGGGTTTGCTTCCACTTGTCAACGATGTTGTTGATGGGTTGCTTGATCCCGAGGTTGTGGACGGTGTAGCCGTTGTTGGTCAGGATGATGTCGACCAGGTTTTTGCCGATGTCGTGGACGTCGCCCTTGACGGTCGCCAAGACGATCGTGCCCTTGGTCTGGCCTTCGGATTTCTCCATGAAAGGTTCGAGGTGCGCGACAGCCATCTTCATGACCTCAGCAGACTGAAGCACGAACGGCAACTGCATCTGTCCGGAGCCGAACAGTTCGCCGACGATTTTCATGCCTTTTAGCAGGTGGTCGTTGACGATTTCCAGAGGCGAATATTTTTTCATCGCCTCGTCGAGGGTGTCGGCAAGGGCTTTCTTTTCGCCGTCGATGATGTGTTTTTGCAAACGCTCTTCCAGAGGCAGTTCCGCGAGGTCCTGTTTGGTGGACTTGGCCTCGGCCCCGTCGGGGAACAGGTCAATGAATATCTGCAAGGGATCGGTGGTGTTTGAGCCGTCAGCCAGTGTTACCGCATCCTTGGGTGGACGGTTGTAAATCAACTCGATCGCCGCGTCCCATTGCGCATCTTCGATCCGTGTCTTGGGCAGGATCTTGCTGACGTGCAGGATCGCGCTGGTCAGCCCCGCTTCAACTAGTTCGTGCAGGAAGGCGCTGTTAAGCACCTGCCGAGCGCCGGGGTTAAGCCCGAAGCTGACGTTGCTGAGTCCGCAGGTGATCTGACATTCGGGCATCGCCTCGGCGATCCGGCGTGTGCCTTCGATGGTCTCAAGCGCACTACGGCGATCCTTCTCCATACCTGTCGAGATAGGCAGCACCAGGGGATCAAACATCAGATCGCCGGGGGCAAGCCCGTGTTGTTCGGTGGCCAGCTTGAACATTCGCTGCGCAATTTCGATTTTGCGGTCGGCGGTGCGTGCCATCGCTTCCTCGGGGTCTTCGTCGATGGTCCCCAGTACCAGCCCTGCGCCGTAGGTCTTGGCGAGCTTGCACATCAGGGAAAATTTGTCTTCTCCGTCTTCGAGGTTCGCCGAGTTTATGATGCACTTGCCGCCTGCCCGCTTCAGCCCGGCCTCGATCGTCTTGGGCTGGGTCGAGTCGAGCATCAGTGGCGCGTTGACCTGCTGAACCAACAGCCCGACGACCTGATCCATATCTTTAACATTATCGCGCCCGGCGTAGTCGACGTTGACATCGATCACGTGCGAGCCTTCGCGCACCATCTCACGGGCCAGGCTCATGATCTCGTCCCAGTTTTCCTCTTCGAGGAGACGCTTGAACTTGCGAGACCCCGAGGCGTTGGTGCGTTCGCCGACGTTGAGGATCGACAGGTCCTGGCGGTACTCGACCGCGCCCATCAATGAGGAAATAGCGGGTATCCAAGCCTCTTTGGAGACTTTGGCGGGCGTGCGATTGCCGACTTCTTTGACCAATTCAGCGATGTGGTTCGGTGTCGTGCCACAGCAGCCGCCGACGATATTGATCCCGCAGGTCTCGACGAACTCGGCGACCTTCTTGGCGAAGGGTTCGGGTTGAAGCGGGAAAACAGTTTGGCCGTCAATCAACGCGGGAAGGCCGGCGTTGGGTAGCAGGCTTAGTTTGCCTGGCCAGTGCTTGGCGAGGTAGTTGACGTGTTCCGCCATTTCGGCTGGGCCGGTGGCGCAGTTCATCCCCAGCGACAGGATCGGCAGGTCGCGCAACGCTGCTGCGACGCCTGCGATGTCGGTGCCGATGAGGGTTGTGCCGAACTGTTCGATCGTGACCTGCACCATGATCGGGATGTCGCCGTCGTTGTCGCCGGTGTCGGGGGTCAGGCCTTTTTCTTTAAGGACATCGAGCGCTGCGGCGATGACGCACTTGACCTGGAGGATGTCTTGCGCCGTTTCGATCAACAGCACGTCGGCGCCGCCGTCGATCAGGCCGCGGACTTGCTCGGCATAACTGGCGTGCATCGTGTCCCAGTCGATGTTGCCCAGGGTGATGAGCTTGGTGCCCGGGCCGATAGAGCCGACGACGAACCGTGGCTTATCCTGGGTCGTATATTTGTCGCATGCTTTGCGCGCGACTTGGGCTGCTAACTTGTTGAGTTCGTGGACCCGGTCGGATAAATCCTGGTCTTCCATGGTATGGATGCTGGTATTGAACGAGTCGGTTTCGACCGCATCCGCACCTGCTTCCAGGAAAGTTTCGTGGATCTGCTGGATTACTTCGGGACGTGTCAGAAGCAGCACCTCGGTGCAGTTCTCCCGGCCGAGGTAGTCACGTTCCAGTTCCAGGTCTTCGATGGCGTGGATTGAAGTGCCCATCGCGCCGTCGAGGAACAGGACACGTTTTTTGAGTTGGTCGGCAAACTTGCTCATGCGGGGTGCCTAGTCTGTTGCCCGAGTTGATTCGGGTGGATTCAGTGGTTAGAAACGGGTTTCAGGACATATCATCCATTAATCCGGATAAACAGATGATAGCAATGCTGGATTGTCAAGGCAAGGCGGGTCAAACGGTCTAATTACTCTGCAGTTGGGTAGCTAGCTTGGGTCTCACCGGGTGTTAAACCGGGGTCCAAACGGGGGTCTGACCGATAGAGACTATCGTCTGGTGATGTGAAAATTCGTTATTTGGGAGCGGTCATGACCTGGTGGCAAGCGATATTGTTGGGGATTGTGGAGGGGTTGACGGAGTATTTGCCGGTCAGCTCGACGGGGCATCTGCTGATTGTTCAGGAGCTATTGGGGCTGGCGACGGGGTCGGCGTCGGCGAAGGAGGCGGCGGATGCTTACGCGATCTGCATCCAGGCCGGGGCGATCGTGGCGGTGCTTGGGTTGTATGCCGGGCGGATGAAGCAGATGACCTGCGGGCTGATGGGGCGCGATCCTTTAGGGCAGAGGCTGGTGGTCAATATCCTTGCGGGGTTTGTGCCGGCGGCGGTGATCGGGTTGACGCTGAATGATCTGATAAAGGAATACTTGTTCGGGCCTTGGCCGATCGTCATTGCGTGGCTGGTCGGTGGGGTGGCGATTCTGGTGGTTGATCGGTTGCGGGGGGGGCGGCGGCGTGGGGATGACACTACGCCGCGCGAAGGGTTTGACCTGATGGGTCTGACCTGGCGGCTGGCGTTGGTTGTTGGGTTTGCGCAGTGTCTGGCGATGTGGCCGGGCGTGTCACGCAGCCTGGTCACGATCGTTGCGGGCGTGCTGGTGGGGTTGAGATTGGCGGCGGCGGTTGAGTTCAGCTTCCTGCTGGGGGTGGTGACGCTTGGTGCGGCGACGTGTTATGACCTACTTAAGCATGGCCGGGCCATGCTCGAAAATTATGGACCCGTTGAGATGTTTCTTGGGTTCCTGTTCGCCTTCATCTCTGCGGTCATCGCGATTAAGTGGATGGTCAACTACCTCAAGCAGCACGGGATGGCGGCGTTTGGCTACTACCGGATCGCGATCGCGGTGGTGGTGGCGGTGATGCTGTTGACGGGGGTACTTGGTGAATCTAACTGAGCGTTTGGCAGGGGAAGTTAGCCACAAATGAACGCGAATCACAGTGGTCAACCGTGGGAATCATACCCATCCCGTTTAATTTTCGTGTTGTCAACCACGAGCCTCGATCTACGATCGGGAAACTTGGCCTGTCGGGCCAACACGCGGATCTGCGATCCGCCGCTAAACGGGGAGCTTAAGTGTGATGTGTATTGGTATCAGTTACTTCGCCGCCCCTTCTTCATCCTATAATTCACGTTCATTTGCGGCTAATCTCATTCTGTTCGTCTGGCCGACCGACCTTGTCATCACGGCTCCAGCAGGACCTTGATGACATCGGGCTTGGCTGCGGTTTTAATCGCTTCCACCGCATCCGCGAGTTTTGCGCGTCGGCTGATCAGGCTTAAAACGTCGATCTTTTCGCTGGATAGTGCGGAGATCGCTTCACTGAACGGGCCGCATCGGCTACCGATCAGGTTGATCTCGTTGATGACCAATGGCGAAAGGTCGGCGGGTTTTTTTTGTGCCTGCGGGGCGACGGTGGTTTTCATCACGATCGTGCCGCGGGGTCGGACCATGCCCAGCGCGGTGGTGAAGCCGGTGGGTGAGCCGGTGCAATCGACGACGATGTCCTGATCGTTGCGCAGGCCGACGTCTTGGAGCAGCCGATGCTTGACGCCCCATTTTTCACAGATCTGAAGTTTTTCGGCGTGCTTGCCGACGCAGCGGACGGTGGCGTTGAGTTGGCTCATCACCTGGGCGCAGAGCAGGCCCAGTCGGCCGTCGCCCAGGACGGTGATGTAGGGGCGTCCTTCGACGGTGAGTTGACGGATGATCTGGTACGCCGCCGCCAGGGGTTCGGTGAAGACGGCGTGGTCGTCGTCGATATTGTCGGGGACTTCGATTAAGTTCCAGACCGGGAGCGTGAACTGCTCAGCGAAGCATCCGTCTCGGCCGGCGATGCCCAGCACGGTCCGTTCCCGGCAGTGTTCGCGGAGGCCGGCCTTACACATATCACACTTGCCGCAGACGCAGTTGATCGTCCCGACGACACGTTTGCCGACCCACTTGTTGTCCTTGCGGTCGGCGACGGATTCGACGATGCCGACGAACTCGTGGCCTAGGACGCCGGTGAAATCCATGTAGCCCTTGCACAGTTCCAGGTCGGTGGCGCAGATGCCCATGCGGGTGGGGCGTATCAGTGCATCGCCGGACACGGGCACGGGGGCTTGCCGGTTGGATTCGAGTTGGGTCTGTTTGCCGTCGAACGTCAGTGCTAACACGTTAAATCTGTCCTCGATGGCGGTGGTGGGGGTGCCTGTTGACATGCCGACACGGGCGGCCTGTCCAGAAGGCATCCCGCTGATCATCGGCTAAATCGTGGCCTGCCAACACTATGGTTGTTGCCCCTACAGATCGGCAGGGGGTATAACTGGGGTATGTCAGACGCCCCGAACCATCCTAAGCCCCCCGGATCTAATCCTCCCGGCTCCAAGACCCCGGGCCGGTTGCCTCAGAGGCCGCGTGTGCTGATCCTTGCGAATCGAAGCAAGGAGCAGGTGCCGAAGGCTCTTAAAGGATTCGAGCCTTGGCTTAAAGAGCGGGCTGAGATTGTGGCTCAAGTCGATACTGCCGAGATGTCCCGCGAGTTTGTGAAAACACTGCCGGCTGCGGACCTGGCATTGGTCTTAGGCGGCGACGGCACGTTCCTCTCGCAGGCCCGGGCGATGATCGATCTGGATGTGCCGTTGCTTGGGATCAACTTCGGCAAGCTGGGTTTCCTGGCGGAGTTTACGATCGACAGCGTCAAGTCCCATTGGGATGACGTGATCGGCGGGTTGTGCCGAACCAGCGAGCGCGTGGTTCTGGATGTGAAGGTGTACCCAGCGGGAAGCCCGCATTGGGGTGACAACGGCGAAGCCATGCCCGACCCGGTTTTTTGGGCCGTGGCGATGAACGACGCGGTGGTGACTGCTGGCCCGCCGTACCGGATGGTCGAGATTGAATTGGCGATCGAACCCAAACAATCGCACACCAGCGCCACCCGTTTTGCGGGCGACGGTGTCATCATCTCGACGCCTTCGGGATCGACCGCCTACAACATGGCGGCCGGCGGCCCGATCGTCAGCCCGGGTGTGGATGCGTTGACCATCACGCCGATCTGCCCGCAGTCGCTTTCGTTTCGCCCGATCGTACTCAACGCCCGATATGAAGTCTGGCTTGCGCTGCACACCGCCAACCCCGGGACGACGCTTGTGATCGACGGGCAGGAGTCGTTCAACCTTCAAGCGGGCCAGCAGATCCTGGTGACACGTTACGCCAACACGGTCCGTTTGATCCACAACCCCGACTACAGCTACTGGACCATGCTCGCGCACAAGATGCACTGGGCGGCGAGGCCGAGGCGCGATTAGGCTTGGATGTGAGTCAAAACACCTGTATTTGAAGGGGCATTTTAATCAGACGCCGTAACGGTGGCGGAGGATTTTGCTTTTGTCAATGCGTTAGTGATCTGGGTAGCGGTGTACCAGTTGGCATTGAAGACGACTTGGCCGTCGGGGCTGTAGATGACCAGATAGGGGATGGTGACGGAACCAGTTTCTTTGAGTTTGAGTTTGCCATCGGGGTAGCCGCCTGTGAGGTCGACCTTCATGGCGATGGTGCCTTCGCTGCGGAGCATATCCGCGACGGCTTGTGTGTTCAGGACGGTGAGTTCGAGGAGGTGGCAGTTGGCGCACCAGTCGGCGGTGAAGTCCAGCAGAACGGTATTGCCGTCGGCGAGTGCCTGCTCGAAACGCTCGGGGGTGTAGTACACCCAGTTAATCGGCGCGTCCTCGGTGTCGTCCGGCTGGGTCATGGCCAACGCACCGAAGCCCGCGAAGGCGATCGTGGCCACACCCAGAACAGTGAAGATCGCCCGCTTAGTCGGCGAAGATGTTGCTGGAAAGACGCGGACGATCAGCCAGATGCCGGCGATGGCGACGATTGCACCGACGGCCCACCAGTGTCCCTTGGGTGCGGCCTCGGTGCCATCGCTGAGTAGTCCGCTGATGCCTGCGCCGATGAAAAACGCGGCGGCGGCGAGCATGAGCAGGCCCATGATTTGTTTGAGTAATTCACTGCCGGGTCCTGAGCGTGGCAGGCGATCGACGAGCTTGGGGTTGGCTGAGAGGATGAGGTAGGGCAGCGCCATACCGATGCCGATGGCGGCGAAGGTGGCGAGCGTGGCGGTTGGTTTCTGTGTCGCGGCCCATGCGGCGGCGGCCCCCATCATTGGTGCGGTGCAGGGCGTGGAGAGCACTGCGGTCATGATGCCGAACCCGAACGAGCCGGCGTAGCTGTCGTGCTTGGGGGTGAACGAGTAGACGAAGTTCGGCAGCTTCATCGCAAACAGCCCGCACATGCCGACGGCCATGATGGCGATGATGAGGCCGACGGTGATCGAAAAGGCGGGGTATTGGAACAACTGGTTGGAGGCGGTGAACCCGCTGACGCCTGCGATAGCAATGCCCAGGCCCAGCCAGAAAGTGACGACACCCGCAGCCATGATTGAACCGAGCGCGAGGGTTTTTCTACGGTTGCCTGCTGTTTGTGCCAGGCCGAGGATCTTGATGGGGATGACGGGGAGGACGCAGGGGGTGAAGTTCAGTAGCGCCCCGCCGACGGCTGCGAGTAACAGGAGCAGCGCGAACCCCACTGGTCCCGAGGGGTCGATCTCGGCGATGAGGAAGTTGACTTTAGAGGAAGGTTTGACCTTGTCGGTGGGCGATGCGGTCTTCGTGGTGCCGAGTGTTTGGAAAGTTGCGGGGTCGAAGTCGTCAAACAGGTCGGCGTGTGTGGTGTTGGTTGTGATAGCCGTATCCACAGGGACCACATTCAACTCGGCAAAGACAACCAGGTTCACCGGGAAGTCGCAGGTCGCGTCATCGCAGGCCTGGTAGTCCAGTTCCACTTCGACTTTGATCTTAGAAGGTTCGGCGTCGTTGGATACTATGACCGGTATGTAGATGACCACTTGGTTGTCGTAGACCGCAATCGGTTCGGGGAGTCCGCCGACACTGAGTATGTGGGGCTTGGGATACAGGGGCTGGCCGAACGTCAGGCGGGGGTCGTCGGTGTTGACCGTGACCTTGGTGAACCAGGGGGTGAACTTGCCGGGGACTGCCTGGTCTTCATTCGAGGCGATGTGCCAGTTATCGACGATGTTGAAGACAACCGCCAGGACGTTCTGCCCTGCTGGGCGTGTCTGAGTATCAAGCCAGACGGCGCGGGCCTGGACTTTCGGATCGCCTTGAGCGGCGCTTAATCCCTGTGCATGCAACACGCCACCGGTCACAAACAACATCAGCATCGCCACGACATAAAGACCCGCCGATGAGTCTCGGCCGAATCGATGCCAATCCCTGATACGCCAATGATCGAAAATACTTTGCATATACACCTAACAGCCGGCTGGCGGTAACTATTCCTATTCAGGATTTTACACGCTCGTGGGCAGCTTGGGGCGGGACAGGGGTTTGGCAACTATATATAGGAACGATTCTCCTGACGATGCTATCAAGGGTGCGTTTTGTGGCAAGTGAGATTAACCAGGAGGCGTATCAGTCGAATATCTCCGTCCCGTCAGGCATGGGTGGTGCAAACGCAACGCCGCAGTGTTCGCAGTCAAATCGGCTGACCACGCTGGCTAACCGCAACTGTCGCACCCCATGCCGCAGCGGGCCAGCGGCGGACGCGGGAGTTGGTGGCTATTAGAGAGGAGGTTGTATGGCCAATGCCCTCGATAGGATTCGAACCTATGACCTATGCTTTAGGAAAGCATTGCTCTATCCAACTGAGCTACGAGGGCGGGTATTCCTGAACGACGGCTGTGCCGAGACACGTTGGCCGTGACAGCTTCATGGCTCGTAGCATAATCGTAAGTCTGCGCGCTGACCAGCCCACAGGCGTATGCGATCACATGGGCCTTGACTGGCTGGCAACACGGAACGGTAACCGGTTGTCGGCGGCTACTGGGGCAGACCGCTCAGTGCTTTTTCCACTGCTGCGCGGATACCATCGCCGCGCAGGCCCTTGGCGATAATCTTCCCGTCGGGCCCGATCAACCAGATCGAAGGGATGCCGCGGACACCGTAGTCGTCCGGCATGGTGGCCTGCCCCCAGTCGCCGAGGTAGGCCTGAGTCCATGTGATCCCGGTCTTGTTGGCGTAGTGGGTCGGGGCTTTGGGTGACGGGTCCAGTGAGAGGGCGACCATCTCGAAACGATCGTCTCCGCCGAAGGAGTCCCACACCGCTTTGAGGTTTGGGGTCTCAGCGACGCAAGGCCCGCACCACGTGGCCCAGAAATCCAGCAGTACGAACTTGCCACGCAGGTCTGACTGCGACAACTGCTCGGCATCCTCTAAAGCAGCCTCAGGGTCTTGGGCAGTAAGGTCCAGTAGTGGCACGGTGAAATCCGGGGCGAGTTCGCCGATCTGCGGAGCTACTTTGATCATCGTCAGGGTGTGCGTGCCGACGTCCAGCGGTTCGCGGTCATACACAAGCCCATCGGGCAACGCCGGGACGGTGACATCGACAATCAACTTGGCGATTGGGTTGCCGAATCCGCCCCGGTTTGGAGATGGTGGCTGGTGAATTTGTAGTGTCAGTTGATAGATGCCTGGCTCGACGTTCTCGATACGGAACTTGCCGTCGTGGTTGATCGCAAAGTTGTAATGCCGCCGACCGCCGGTGGAATTTGTGCTGGCGGCTTTGAGCTTCTCGAGTATTTGTTTGCCTTCATCGCTTAAGGCCCATGCCTGCTTCCTGGCTACTTCCCAGGTATTGAAATCCTCGGGTAGCAACTTTTCTCGGAGATCGACTAGAGCGGTCCGATTAATTTTCGTGCTCAGGCTGTGGTGGCCGTAGGTGAAGCTCTTGGTTGTAGCTTCTTCCGGCCAGGCGAACTGCCCGACGACGGTTCGGCCTGTCCCGCCGAGTTTGACATGGGGGACCTCTGAATAACCCTTCTGTGAGTGTGATTCCGTGCCATCACGGCTGCTAAAGCAGCCTCCGCCGAGGTTATTCAGAGATCCCATGGATTGATTCGCCGGGTTCTGCGTTGAATTTGTGGCTGGCCGTCGTGGTCCAGGATCTTTCATTAAGCTGGATGCGCCGACCCACGATGCCCTCACCCGCAGGGACGCGGTCCAGCACGAAGTTCCCTTGGTCATCGGTGGCGGCAATGAGGTTGTAGTAGGGACGCGGCTTATTGAGGTCGTGCGGTCGTTGTAGATTGACGACGACCTGCTCGCCGCCCCGGGCCTCGTCGCCGATCAGCAATTGCCCGGATACGGTGACCCAGGGCACCAGCGCGACGACCCCGTTGGCCGATTTGAGGCTCCTGGGCGTCTAACTCGGCGTAATCCGTGCCGGAAGCCACCACCGAAGCTGGGTTTGGGGAAGGAAGCTAGCCGACAGCCTCGCCACCGCCCCAGGCCACACCGGGTGGATTAAGAATCTATCTCGCTGTTTGTGTAAAATGCCCGGGTCGCCCACGTAGCTCAGTTGGATAGAGCAGCGGACTTCTAATCCGCAGGTCACAGGTTCGAATCCTGTCGTGGGTATTAACATTTCCCCCCTTGTTTCGTAGCGTTTCCCCCTTGTTTTGTAGGCTTATATGCTCGGCGTCGTTTTCGCCGTGCGCGCTCGTTTTCGTTGCGCCGTCGTGCGCCGATATGCGTGGTTTGGCGCTGCTACTGCTGGCTCTACTGCTGGACCCCTTGCGGGCGCTGTCGCCGTCGCTGGCGTGGGCCTTGCCGCCACCACCACCACCGGGTCCATCGTCGCCGCCGTCGTCGCCATCTGCGGGGCCGACACGCCCGATAGGTCCGTCGGTGCCCGTCGCCCGCAGCGGTTCGCTGGCGGGTGTCTGCGGGGCGTACAGGCTCGGCATGGCGTCCAGTGATCCGGCTGTGTCGGTGATGCCAAGGTCGGTGTAGATGTTCGCCGTGATCTTCGGGTCGGAGTGGCGGGCAAGCTCTTGCACGATCCGCAACGGCACACCGGCTTTGATGAGCCAAGTAACGAAGGTATGCCGGAATGCGTGGAAGTCCGCCCGCTTATCGCTGTGATCGGTGGGGCAGAGGAACGCGGATTCCACCCGTACCTTCGTGGTTTCGTCCGTGTCCGCTTCACCAATCCACCGCGACCGAGCCGCCGCCATGTCCCGGCGGAGCATCTTGGCACTGTTGAAGTGTGTGAAGGCGAACAGTGGGGCGTCTATGGGCTTGTCCGCAAGCCACGGGCGGAGCGCTTCGGCAAGGTCGTGTCGGATCGGTTGGGTGGTGTCTTTTCGATTCTTGGCATACTCCGCCTTGAGGAAGACGGAAGCGGGGGCGCTGTCAAGGTTGAAGCTCATCGGGGTGAGGCTCAAGATTTCACTTACGCGGAAGCCGGTGCCCAACGCGAACCGGTAAGCCATGCCACGATCTTCCCCGCTGATCCTCGCGTGTCCATAGGGCTTGCCGTGTTGCTCGGCCTCGTCCACGACCCGCCGGGCTTCATCCTCATCGAAAGCGCGGCGCTTGACGGGTTTATCCTCCTCTTTGCTCGGCCTTGTCTTCCCAACGTGCGCGATTGGGTTAGCGGTGATCCGATGTTCATGCACAAGCCACTTTGTAAAGCTCTTGAACGCGGTGAGTGCCTTGTTACAGGTCCGCACCGATCCGCCGCGCTTGTTGCTCCGCATCTTGGACACACCACACTTTACGCGGTCGGGAGTGATGTCACCCACACGCTCAATCTTGCTAGCATCGGCAACCCGAACAGAGAGTTTGTACGTTTCTTCACCGTGCTTCGCTGTCCGGTCTTCACGGCGGAGCAAGGATTGCTTGTACTCTTCAAGGTGATCGGCGATCGGCTTATGGTTCGCGTCCCTTGCTTCTTTCCTGCGGGGATCGTGCAAGCCCTCACGCTCAAGCGCTGTATCACCTACGATCTTTGCGAGTATGCGCCCCGCCTTTTGCTTGTCCGTGGTCCCGGTGGACTTCTCACTCCGCCGCCCGTCCGCCTCGTACCACGACGCATACCACGGACCCTTGCCGCCGCGCTGGTAAAGTGACCCCTGCCCGTTGCCGCGTTGGCGGTTGTTCTGTGTTCGTTGCTTAGCCATTTGACGATTCTCCTGATAGCCGATCGGCCTTAGTCAAAGATTCGATTTTCACCCATCCACTTATCCCCGGACTCATCTTGAACATGCACGTCAACAATCCCCCGTGGGTCAAGTATCTTGTCCTTGAATCTACCGACGAACACGGCACGCTCGCCTTCATTAAGTCGTAGCTTTGGCTTCCACTCACCCTCTAGCGCTATCTGTGTTTTATCCGAATCAGAAAAGCCCACATATACCCTCCGCAGTAGCGTCAAGGGGCGTCGTCCTATGTTTCTGGCCGTAACTGACACAAGGGTCAACCTATGGCCTCGTTCTTTAGCGCCCGGCATATCGACGATTGTGAATCCGTCAACCGCAAGCTGTTTTCTATCACGCTTCGCCACAAACCAGTTAGTCCACGTCCCCCACGCCGCTATCAATATCGCCAGCGTGGCGACCACCGCGCCGTACCACGCCACCATATCCGCCGTGATCTGAATAGTTGCTCCGAGTGTCATGTTTACCCCTTCTGGCCGATGGCCCGTTTGTATATCCACGTCACGCTATCCACCGTCCACGCGCCGCCTGTCTTAGTCGTCACGCCGTCGCCGTTGAGCGCGTCGGCTATCTGCTGGTATGTCGCCCGGCGTGGCTTGCGTTCGCGTAGCCGGATGATCCGCTTAATGACCCGTTGCTCGGTGGCGTTGGGGATCAGCACCTTTACCCCGTCACGGTCCGCCACGTCGAAGCCAAGCGGGACAGAGCCGCCTAGTTTTTCGCCCCGTGCCCGCTTGTCGTCAAGTCCGGCCTTGGTGCGCTCGCTGACCTGATCCCGTTCCAGTTCGCCGAGTGACGCCATGACCCGGAAAAAGAATCGGCCCATGCCGGTACTGGTGTCGATGCGTTCGGTGATGCTGGCGAGGTCCGCGCCGCACCGGCTGATCTGTTCGGACAGGTCGATAGCGTCCCGCGTGGAGCGTGCGAACCGGGACAGGGAATAGACCACCAGCACGCCCCCGCAGCCGCATACGTCCCGCAGCGCCGCTTGTAGGCCCGTCCGGTTGTCGGCACGTTTGGCGGACTTCCCGGCGTCGGTGTGGATCGTTTTCAGGTCCAGCCCGTGCAGGTCGGCGTACTTGCGGATCGCCTCACGCTGCGCCCGCAGGCTGACACCCCCCTCGGCCTGCGCGGTCGTTGACACGCGGGTATACCCCACGGCGTACAGGGGTTGGGGTGCTGTTTTCTTGGTTCGTCGTGCCATCTGTTAGGGTACTCCGTGACCCGTGCCGCCGGGGGTATCGAACGATGCCCCCGATTAAGATACCGCGCCCGGCTATTTACGCAAGCGTCAACCGGCAGAATTGAGCCGCAGGGGCACCCCCGGATACCGCTCGGGGGTCCGCCCGGCGGTAAACGCCTCAAGGTCCGCCACGCGGTAACGCACCGCCCGCCCGAACCTGACCGCCGGGAGTTCGCCCGTGTTGGTCAGTTCCCACACCTTGCGGACGCCAAGCCCCAGCCGCCGCGCCGCTTCCTTACGATCCACCATGAGTACGTCGTCTGCCATCCTGTCCGTTACCCTTCTACTCCTGTTGTGGGTGAAGGTGATTAAGCCGTGCGTCATACCGACGCCAGACGGCCGAGTTTTTGACGCCCCCCGATTACACGCCGGTATCGCGGGTGCGCCGTCCTGTCCTGATCCTGAAACTACCTCTCTCGTTTAATTCGTTGCCGTCGGTGCGTGTGTCGGTGCGGTTCGTGGCCCGTGGCGTTATGCCGCGTGTCGATCCGCCGCCGCCTGCCAGTTCCCGGCGAATAGTTCATCCTCGCCGGGGTCCAGTAACAGGAACGGGGCCACCGGCACCCGGTCCGAGTGTTCGCATACCGCGCACTTGGCGGGCGCGAGGTAGTACGCCTCCACGACCGCCTTTTCATCGTGACGGAATACCGGGAAGCGTTGCCCGGTGTCCGGGTTGGTGAAACTCGGGCGCTCGAACGGCCGCGCCTCGCGGATCGTGTGCCGGGTGTAGTGGTCGAAGTGTGCCCGGATCAGCGCGGCGGCGCGGTCCTCAAGTGTGTCGTCGTCGTATAGCCGGTACTCGCGGCGGTCGGGGGTTGGGTTGGCGGTCCCCTGCGCTATCGGGTCGTACTGGATCGGGTAACGCCGCCAGTGTTTTAGTTCGGCGTTGTGGGCCGACCTGATCGCCGCCGCCGGGTCGTCGGCATCGGCGAATATCGCCGATGCAATCTTCACCCCGATACAGTGGTCCACCATGCCCAGCGCGTAATCGTTGCGCTGGTTCGGCGTGGCGAGTCCGGCCGCAAGCGCGGCCTCGGCCTTGGCGATTTTGTTTTCTAGTGATGCGGGCATGGTTCTAGTTCCCTTCCCCGGCGGTGTCCCCGCCGTCGTGGTGTGGTTCGTCCAGCGCGGCGAGTTGGCTATCAATCTCCGCGCCCTGGGCCTCAACCGATGCGTACAACGCCGCCGCGATTTTGGTTTGAGGCCCGCCGGTGGCCTGCGCCGCGATCGCTTCGGGGTCGAGTTCGTCGGACAGATCCATAGCGCCCTCAATCCGTGCGATGCGTTCCAGTATGTCGCCGGGCAACGGCTTGCCAAGCGAGTATTCGAGGATGAGCCGGGCGGCGTGTACGTCGCCACGGCAAGCCTTGGCGAGTAGCGCCGCTACCATCGTGGCGAGCCGGTCCGTCGTGACACACGCGAGGATCGAGGCGCGCAGCTTGGCTTGTTTCTTGACGTTGTAACCGCTGCGGGTTTTGTTGTGCGCGGTGTTGCCCCTCACAAAATGCCCGCGCCGGTCGCGGTTCGGGTCTGCGGGCAGGTCCGGCTTGTCCACCGTCGTATCCGGCACGCCAAGCGCGCCCGTTGCGGGCGGCGTCGCCGTGTCGTCAAACAATACGGGCGACCCGTCCCCGCCGCCGGGGGCACCGGGGGCGGGGGTGGGGGCGTCCGACACACTTGGAGAATCAATCGGGGTACTCATGTTTAACCGCCTCGGGGTTCGGGTTCGTATCGTCAAAGGCGACCGCACCGATTTAACGGCACGGCCGCACGGGTCGGTCTGTTATGCGGCCACGCCGCCCCCGGCGTTGTCGGGCGCGGTGGCGCGGATGCGCGTTGCGGTGTCGGGGTCGATATCCACGGTGGACGTGACGGCACCGATCGAGTCGGCGAGCGTCTTATCCGCCATGCCCTTAGCGTCGCGTGCGATATCCAACGCCTCCGCCTGCGCCGGGCTACGCCGCGCGATCAGTTCGCCGATGATCGCGGTCATCGTGTCTTTTGGGAGGTATTGCAGGAACGCCGGTGCGTTGCGGACCGCGTTGATTACCAGCATGTCACCCTCCGCCGCAGCACGCCGCAGCGCCGCGTGTAGCTGTGTCTTGTCCATCGCACTTAGAAGCTGGCGGACTTCCATCTCGCGGATCGCCTGCGCCGGGCTGTCGGTGTCGCCGGGTAGTGACCTGTCCAGTGCTTCCTCGGCACGCTTTAGCTTTTCGGCGACGTTCCCGGCGGCGGTCCCGCCGCTAAGTTCCTTCAGCGCAGCCACCGCCTCACCGGCGGCGGCACGCTTGGCCTTGCCCTTGCCCTCAAAAGTTAAATCGCCGTTGGCGTCCGCCGTCGCCAGCGCCTGCGCGAAAGTGCGGAGGATGCCCAACGCCCCGGCTTGGATGCGCCGGGTGAGGCCCGCCGCGCTGTCTTGATCGCCCCCGTCGGTCGGGCCGTAGGGAAAACCGTGTTTAATAAGTGCCGCTAGTGTCATCGTGAAAGTCCTTTTCCTAAGTGTGATGCGCCAACGCGGCGCGGGGTTGGGTTAGTTTGTGTCTGCGGGGTCGGGCTGTGAGTTCACCTCGCGGACGAATTGCTCGGCCAGCACGGCCACAAGCCGGACGCCAAGTTCGGGTAAGCTCGGCGCGACCGGGTGCGCGCTGCCGTCGGCGCACTGTGACCCGTGCCGATAGCGGCGGAGTTCGCCGCGCGCGTCGTCGCCGTCCGGGTGGATCGTGACGGCTACTGCCCGCAGCGCGTCCGCGATCAGCGCCCGGCGTTCGTCCTGCGCGGCGTTGCACCACGCGGCCAACAGGTCCACGCCTTCGAGGTCGTCGGCGTCGAGTGTGACCGGCGCGACGCTGTTTGGGAACGTCGCCGCGAGTCCGGCGTCCGCCGCCGCCAGCACGCCAAGGGCGAGCCGGTAGCTTTGATCGGCCACGGCGTCGGCCACGCTGTCAGGACGTGGCACGCGCCGCCTGCGGCCGTCCTGCCGTTCGTCGGCAAACTGCGCGAGGTGCGGGTCCGCGATGATCTGATGTAGGTTGATCGGGATTTTGTGTTTCATGGTCGGGGCCTCCGTGTGTTGGCGGTTACTGGTCGGGCGTGGCGCGCCGGTGCGCGGCCGTTCGTGGGGGTGGTTTTGAGGGGGTGAGGTCCGGGGGTCGTCGCCGTCCCGGTGTGTCCGGCGGTGCGCCGTTGGTGGGGTGGTCCAAGTGGTCCAAGCGTTTCCTTATCCTTTACCACTATCCCTATTTCTACCCCTTCCCCTCCCCTATTTATTAACTGTTCCCTGTGATAGATAGGAAAGCATGGACCACCTGGACCACCCCCAATAATCGAGGATTGCGGCGTGCTACGGGGGATATTCTGGCCCGGCCGACCTTGGACCAGCTTGGGCCGGCTTGGACCAAAAGCGGCGTAACCGACTTTTACTTTTACTATTCCCGGCGTCGATGCCGACGACACCCCCACATTTTCTGGCCGGGTGCCCACAAAATGCCCGCGTTGGCCCAAGGTGGTCCAAGCTGGTCCAAGGTCGGCCGGGCCACTGGTGGGGTTAAACGTCAACGCTCTGCCCCCCTTCCGTGAGGTAGCGCGGTGCCCCCTGATCGGCCGCGATCCCGATGCCGTGCCACACCCGTAGGCGCTGCGCCTGCCCGTCCACCTGAACACGCTCGCGGCGGTCGGTGATCCTCGGGCACGCCGCCCGTATGTCCCGCCCGAAAGTCTCGACCGTCCCGACGTACTTGGTGCGGTTGTGTTCCTCACACCACGCCCGCCACTGGCCGAACAGGTCGGGCTTAGGCACGCTGGCCGTATCATTCACCACGCACCGATCCCGCACGAACGCCGACACGGGGCTTGCGAGGTCCGCCAGTTCGTCGAGCAGTTCCCGGGACCGCCCCGGCTGGACAAAGTGCCCGCGTGCCGTGAGCCGCCGCAGGCCGTGCGCCGCCCACATGATGATCTGCGGAAGTTCGGCGAGCAGTTGAGCCGTTAGCTTTGTGTTTTCGCGGCCGACGAAACTTTCAACGATCATCAGCGCGATGATCCGGCCGATCACCGCGCCGGACGCATCGGCCAGCCGGAATAGTTCATTTGATACGAGCATGAGCCGCGTCGGTAGTGTCGTGCTGATCGGGTCCAGATACTTGCGGTTGATCGTCTGCCGGTCCTCGCCGGTGACGCCTAAGATTGCCTCCGTAATCGCCGCCTGATCGGCCCGGCCGGATAGCCGGGCGTCACCGATAATCGCCAGCCGCTTGCCGATCAGTTGGGCCATACCGAACGGCCCAGCGAGGCTGGACAGTGTGGGGCTTGCTACGTTTTTCTCGCCGATCATCGCGCTAAGCACGCGGGCGATCGTACTCTTGCCCGAACGCGGCGGGCCGATCAGGCTTAGTAGTTTGTGCTGTGACGTATCGGCGGTGAGGCAATAGCCGAACCACTCTTGTAGCGTGTCGATCTGGTCCGCGTCCTGCGGGTCGGGCCATAGTTCACCGAGAAACTTAATCCACTTCACCGGCGGCCCCATATCGGCGTACATATTGATCGGGATATGGTGGATACCGAATACCGCACCACCGAGCGCGGACGGGTGCGCCTTCAGCGTGCGGACGTTCAACACGACATTATCAAACTCGATCAGGTCGCCGGGTTCGGTATCCGCACTTAGTCCGAGCGTTGCCCGATCGTGCAGCAGTAGCGGCGCGTCAACGTCGGGTAACAAAACACGGCGGGTTAGATTATTCATTGGAAGGCCCCTCCGCCATCTCGGCTTCGTATGCCATAAGCCCGGCGATCGTTTCGCTGACAATTCCGGCGCTGGCCCGCAGCGTGCGGACCTTTGGCTCTTTACCCGACTTGTCCCAATAGCGCAGCCCGTCAAGAAAACGGAACACCTCGGCGCGGAGTTCGTTATCCCGCAAGTGGTCCCATGAGCGGCCGTTGAACCGATACCACTGCGCCCGGTAACAGCGCACGCCCGGCATACCACCGGCGAGCAGTTGTGACCCGCCGCCGGGCTTGCCGTACCACAACCAAGCCGCCGCGAGGTCCGCCGCCGCCGTGCTTGGTAGGGTGGGGACGCCCGGCTTTGCTTTGCCGTCGATGGGTGCGGCCTCCGTGCCGCGTTGTGTCCTGCCATCCGTGGCGTTTGCCATCACACACCCCCCACGCAAGAATCCCGGCGGGCCTCATCGTGACAAACCCGCGCCACGATGGGCCACACACCGGGGTATTGAGCGTTGCTACTGGAGCCTGTTTTGTATAAAGTCATTGGTGCATCCCGCCCGGTCGTGTGTAACTCGCAAAAGTTCACGCCGGGCCTTTTTTATGCGCCGATCCGTCGGCGCTGTTCAATAAAGGCCCCTGCCGGATTACTCCGCCAAGGGCCGAAGGGGGAGACTTAGGCGTACAGCGCCTCGGGGGTCATTAACTCATGGCCGACCAATTCCGAGCCTGTGAAGGTTTGCCCGCTGGTTGTGACTACGGCGTTTGGGATAGCCGCGTCGAAGCGCACGACGTGATCGAGGTTGATCTGTACGTTACGCCCGCCCCCCATGTTGAACGCTAACCAGTTGCCCCGTGCGTTGTGTTCGGTGATGGCGTCCAGACTCGCAAGCTGTTCCTTGTCCTCGTTGGCGAGTGTCTCCCGGTTGACGATATGCCGCATACCGTCATGCGTGGTGATGATCGCCAGCTTGTCCGTGAGTTCGTAGCTTTCGATCGCACCGATACGCACCTGCCACATTTCGCCCGTTACATCTTCGATCAGGATGAAAGTGTTACGCTCGTTCATAGTCTCCGTATCCCTTCGTGTTGCGGCGGGTGCCCCGCCTTAGTTAATCGCCGACGATCCGGCGGGTTGTCTGTTGTGGTTTTACCCGGCGATCCGTCGCCGGTTCGCCTTTGCAAGTTCACCGTTAGCGCGTGCAGCTACCACCGCGTCCGCCTCGGCTACGGTCTGGAAAAAGCGCGCGATCGCCTCGCGCGACGTGAAGTAGACACCCCGGACAATGACGTGCTCAAGGTGGACCCGCGCGCCGTTACGGCAACGCAGACCCTTGAGGCATGCGCGACGCGCCACCGCGTAGGTACGGGGTTCGGTCGGCCACACCCGCGAGGCTTGGCGTAGCGATAGTTTGCGTTCGGTTGGGAAAGTCGGGGCGAGTTGCGGCGGCATGGGTTCACCTCACGCGGGGGACAACGGGATAACTCCTGTTGAACCGCCCGGCGAGGGAGAGTTGGCGGCTGGGTGCCGCCTTTGCCTGCCGTCCGCGTGGGTGCGACCCGATCCGGTCGGTGCCCTATGCGGTCGCCCCGTCGGGGGCGTGGGTCCGGCCCCATCCGGGGGCCGATGAGTGAAGTTTAGACCGGCGGATTAAATCCGTCAAGTCCTATGCAAGCTCTAAGTCTTTGATATATAAGCAGTTGACGCTACCATCAATCGAAAAACCCTACAAAATAAGGGGTTTACGTCGTTTTGGGCCTCAAAAAGTTATCCACAATGGCCCCCCACGAAAAAGGCCCGCCGACAAGGCGGGCCTCCGAGTAGCCGTGACCAGTACCACGGCCACCCGTTTTCAGGACAACTCGGTAAGCGCCACGATCGCCGCCCGGACCGCCGGGGGCAGGTCGGGCCATGCGGATATCACGGTGGCTAGGTCGGGGTCCGTGGGCTGGACCGGGGGCGCGTTCGTGGTGGTCAGCACACCGGCGCGGAGTGGTCCCGTTGCGCCCGTGTGCGCCGATATGCGCTGTTCTGTCCCGCTACTGCTGGACCTACTGCGGGCACTCGCGCGGGCGTCGTTGTAAACCGTTGCCGATGCCCCGGCTATGGAATGGGTCAGCGGACTTCTAATCCGCAGGTCACAGGTTCGAGCCCTGTCGTGGGTATTGAGGTGAATTTTTCCCGCAGAATAGTTTTACTGCTGCAACCTGTCTGTATTTCGAGGTGATAGAAACAAGCCACTCTACCTATATAACGCGTGCTGTTTCGCCGCAGCGCATAAGTACGAAAACGATTGTATCTCATCGGTAACACGCTATACTCGTGGCGATCCCCTCGGGTTCTATGGGTGCAATAATTACGATAGAATCAGTGGCGGTGTAGTCGCTTGCTGTACATGCGTAGAAGTGGACAGATGGCCGGATCGTGAATGCCATTTTATTCAGGGGATTCAACATGCCAATTACAGATGACGGTAGCCCCGAGGCTGCGGTGCGTGAGCTTCGTGAGTGTGTCGATCTGATTCGGGATCGGCTTGAGGGTGTCATCGTCGGGCAGGAGACCACGATACGACACCTGATAACCGGCCTGCTTTGCGGTGGGCACATGGTCATGATCGGTGTCCCCGGGCTTGCCAAGACGCTCATGGTCCGCGCCCTTGCGGAGGCTTTGGGTTGGTCGTTTCGACGCATCCAGTTCACCCCAGACCTGATGCCTGCGGACATCACCGGGACCGAGATTCTTCAGAGTGACGAGTCGGGCCAGCGTCGGGAGTTGATCTTTCACAAAGGCCCGATCTTTGCGAACCTGATCCTGGCCGACGAGATCAACCGCACGCCCCCCAAGACCCAGGCCGCACTGCTGGAAGCGATGCAGGAATTGTCCGTGACGGTCAGCGGAAAGACTTACTTGCTGGACCCGCCGTTCGTGGTGATCGCGACGCAGAACCCGATCGAGCAGGAAGGCACCTACCCGTTGCCCGAGGCGCAACTCGACCGGTTCATGTTAAGCATCCATATGGATTACCCCGGGCGCGAACACGAACAGGTGATCGCGGCACGGTCGCCGAGGATGCAGATTCCTAAGATGCAACCGGTCGCCTCAGCCGATCATTTTGCGAAGTTTATCAACCTCATCGACGCGGTGCCGATCTCGGATCACGTGTTGGCGTATGCGGTTTCACTGACGATGGCGAGCCGGCCCACCGACCCGTCCGCCGACGACTTTGTCCGCAAATACGTCGGGTGGGGCGTCGGCCCGCGCGGCGCGCAGCACCTGGTGACAGCGGCGAAAGCGACCGCGCTAATGGATAACCGCCCGTCGCCGGAGATCCGTGACATCCGCGAGATGGCGCTACCGGTACTAAGGCACAGGCTGATCGCAAACTACAACGCGATGGGTGAAGGACTCGACGCCAAGGACGTGATCGAGCACCTGCTTCAAAGCGTCAACGAGCCTGTCGCTGTAGCGTAAACCCCGGTGCTTAGACGACCCGCGGCCCGGTGCGGCCGCAGACGGGACAGAGCCAGTGCCCACATTTGACCATCCGTATCTCGACCTTGCACGCATGGAGATGCTCCGGCGTGTGCGTCTCAAGCCGCGAGGCATGGCAGAAGGAACTTTCTCCGGCCCACACAAATCGCCGTACCGAGGCACCGCAGTCGAGTTTGCCGACTTCCGCAGCTACACCGACGGCGACGATATCCGACTGGTGGATTGGAAAGTCTTCGCCCGCTCCGACAAATACTACGTCCGGCTTTACGAGGCCGAGCGGAACCTGCTTTCTTACCTCGTGGTCGATACCAGTGGGTCGATGGAATTCAGCGGTGTCGCACGCCCGACGATGAGCAAGCTCGAATACGCAGGCCGACTCGCCGCTGCGATGGCTTATATGGTTGTCGATGCCGGCGACGAAGTCGGGCTGTCCCTGGCGAACGAAACGGTTCACACCCACCTCCCGCCACGCGCGAGCTTCAGCCACCTCTGCGCTACGGTCGGAGTTCTGGGCGACGCCAAGGCCCAAGGGCGCACGAATCTGGGTGAGTGCCTGATCGAGGTGTTCCGCCGATCCAAACGCCGGGGCGTGCTCATCGTCCTTAGTGACTTTCTCGATGAATCAACCGAGTTCTGGAGGCGCATCAACCTGTTCCGCAGTTCTCGTTTCGATGTCATGCTCTTCCACATCGTGCACCCAGAGGAGTTGGAACTCCCCGAGGTGCCGATGGCGAGGTTCTTGGATAGCGAGGGCGGCGCCGGCTCGTTCCTGGCTGAACCGGATCAGGTACGCAGGCTATACCGCGACCGCTTCGATGCCTTCCTCAAAAAAACCGAGGCCGGCGCACAGTACCGCGGCTGCGACTGGATACTTGCACGCA